>JBARWR010000405.1:0-2907 GCA_049646915.1 Microbacterium sp. | reverse complement strand
GTGCCACAGCGCCCGTCTGCCGCACGATGCCCGTGCGCACCGCCTGCTCCTGCACCGTGCCCCACTGCTGGCATTCCCCGCAGCGGCCGACCCACTTCGCCGTCGTCCACCCGCACTCGGTGCACGTGAACGCGGGCGGTGCGGGTCTGCGGGTGGTGGCCATGAAGCAAGGCTATCCGCGGCATCCGACAGTCAGGACGCCCTGCGGCCCACATCGCGCAGCATTCCGGCCACGACCAGCGCGAACGCGCCGACCAGCACCAGAAGCCACAGCCCCAGGGAGTAAGAGTTGGACTCAGAATGGTAGGTGGCTCCCATCACCAGCGGTGGGAAGTACCCGCCCAGGCCGCCCGCCGCGGCGACGACGCCGCTGACCGCGCCGACCTTCTCCTTCGGCGTCGACGGACCGATCCAAGCGAACACCGCACCCATCCCGAGGCCCATGGCCGCAGCCATCAGCAGGAACGTCGCGCCCGTCAGCACGCCCTCGGCGGGCTGCTGCCCGACCACGTACGCCAGTGTCACGATGCCGCCCAGTGAGATCAACGAGACGATCTTCGGGCCGAACCGGTCGGCCAGGACGCCGCCGACGGGACGCGCGATCACCGCCGCGGCGGCGAACAGCGCCGTGCGCATGCCCGCGCCCAGCACGTCGACCTCGTCGGGATAGATCGTCGTCAGATACTTGGGCAGGAAGTTCGAGAACGCCACGAACCCGCCGAAGACGATGCCGTACAGGAACGCCATCTCCCACGTCACCGGCAGTTTCAAGGCGCCCGTCACCTTGGGCACGAGCTTTTCGCGGTTGGGGGCCCACGCCGGCGACTCTCGCATGCAGAACCACACGATGGCCGCCATGACCACGAGGGCGCCGGCGATGACCAGGTGCGTGGGAAAGTACCCGATCTGCTCGGCCAGCCGCGGAGTCGCCAGCGCTGAGACGGCCGTGCCGATCATGCCCATGCCGAACACACCGGTCGCGAAGCCGCGTCGCTCGGGCGGGAACCAGGCGCCGGAGAACGGCACGCCCACCGCGAAGATCGTGCCGGCGACGCCGAGGTAGAACCCGGCGACGATCAGCAGCGGAAAGCTTCCGATGCTGCCGGCCAGCGCCACCAGCAGCACGGCCGGCGCCGACAGCAGCAGCACCACGGTGAACATCACCCGTCCGCCGAACCGGTCGGTCATGGCGCCGATCACGATGCGTCCGAGAGCGCCGACCAGCACCGGGGTGGCGAGCATGAGCGAGATCTGCCCCTCGTCCAGTCCCATCTCGGTCGCGTAGGTCTGCTGCAGCGGGGAGATGGACATCCACGCCCAGAAGCCGATGGTCGATGCGATGGTCGCCAGCAGGACCTGGGCCAGCCCGCCCCTGAGGTCCGTCGTCGATGGCGTGGCGGTGGTGGTCTGTGCAGTCATCAGACGTCCCTTTCGACAGTCATCAGGCTTCTTTTCGATAGGGGCGACCGTAGCGCGGTTCGCGTGCGCTGGCTATGGCTGCGACCGGAAATAACCCGGGAGGAGCTCATCGGTCGCGGATCGATTAAAAACGGCCCGCCCTTGTATCCGTTCTCCCGGTCGAGCAGGATGCTGAAGTATCACGAGCACCTCCGGAAGGAGCAGCGATGACCCGGGGTATCCGCACGCGACGAGCACCAGCGACTGATGGGCCGCTCGCCGACGCCCTTCTGAACATGGGGCGATTCGTGAGACCGGGTGAGACCAGCGAAGACCTGCGCGCGGTCTTCCTGAAGGGCGGCCGCGCAGGCGACGCGTTCTATCGGGATCGCTGGTCGCACGACAAGGTGGTGCGCTCCACGCACGGAGTGAACTGCACCGGGTCGTGCTCGTGGAAGGTGTACGTCAAGGACGGCATCATCACCTGGGAGGCGCAGCAGACCGACTATCCGTCCGTCGGTCCCGACTCCCCGGAGTACGAGCCCCGCGGATGCCCTCGAGGCGCGGCATTCAGCTGGTATACCTACTCCCCGACCCGGGTGCGCTACCCGTACATCCGCGATGCGCTGGCCCGCCTCTACCGGGCGGCGAAGGCGCAGCATCCGGACCCCGTCGACGCCTGGGCGTCGATCGTGGAGGACCCCGAGACCGCCGTGCAGTACAAGCGCGTGCGCGGCAAGGGCGGCCTCGTGCGCACGAGCTGGGACGAGGTCATGGAGATCGCCGCCGCCGCGCACGTGCACACGGTGAAGAAGTACGGACCCGATCGCATCGCCGGCTTCTCGCCGATCCCGGCCATGTCGATGGTGTCGCACGGTGCGGGGTCCCGGTTCATGAACCTCGTCGGCGGCACCATGCTGTCGTTCTACGACTGGTACGCTGACCTCCCCGTCGCGAGCCCCCAGGTGTTCGGCGATCAGACCGACGTGCCGGAGTCCGCAGACTGGTGGAACGCCGGTTACCTGATCATGTGGGGATCGAACGTGCCGGTCACCCGCACGCCCGACGCGCACTTTATGACGGAGGCGCGCTACCGAGGCCAGAAGGTCATCACGGTCTCGCCCGACTACACCGACAACACGAAGTTCGCCGACGAGTGGGTCGCGCCGCACCCGGGCACGGATGCCGCGCTCGCCCTGTCGATGGGACACGTGATCCTGCGCGAGCACTTCGTCGACAAGCGCACGCCGCGCTTCCAGGACTACATGCGCCAGTACACCGACGCGCCGTTCCTCGTCGAGCTCGAGGAGCGCGACGGCGGCCTGGTGCCAGGCAAGTTCGTCACCGCATCCGACCTCGACGGAGCCGCCGGACAGCAGTCGCGTGCCGACTTCAAGCCGGTGCTGATGGATGCCGACGGCAGCCCGGTCGTGCCGAACGGGTCGCTGGGCCACCGGTTCAGCCCCGACGACGAGGGACGCTGGAACCTCGACCTGCAGGGCGTCGTCC
>JBARWR010000404.1:0-2744 GCA_049646915.1 Microbacterium sp. | reverse complement strand
GCATCCTGCACCGCTCGCACCACCTCGGGCTGCGCGTGGCCGAGCAGCGCCGGACCCCATGAGGCGACGAGGTCGATGTACTCGCGGCCCGCAGCATCCGTCACCCTCGCACCGTTCGCCGACGCGAGGAAGCGCGGCGTCCCCCCGACCGACCCGTACGCCCGAACCGGCGAGTTCACCCCACCCGGGATCACCGAGCGGGCAGCGTCGAACAGGGTGTCATTGCGGTCGGCCATGCCTACAGCCTACGGATGCCGGCTATGCGCACGGTTCAGTGAGCCAGGCGCGAGCAGCCCGCGACAGCGTGGATCAGTAATGCTCGGGAGATCGCGCTGCGCGGTGCATTATTGATCCAGGTTGGAGGCCCGGATGCATTTCTGATCCAGCCAGCGGCCTCAGCGCAGCCACAGGGCGGCTTCGCTCGCCCAGTAACTGAGGATCGCATCCGCACCGGCCCGACGGATCGACATCAGCGACTCCAGGACCGCCGCACGGCGGTCGATCCAGCCGTTGGCCGCGGCGGCCTCGATCATCGCGTACTCGCCCGACACCTGGTACGCCCACACGGGCACGTCCACGGCGTCGCGCACCTCGCGCAGCACGTCGAGGAAGGCCATCGCGGGCTTGACCATGACGACGTCAGCGCCCTCGTCCTGATCGAACAGCGCCTCGCGCACGCCTTCGCGTCGGTTGCCCGGGTCCATCTGGTACGTGCGGCGATCGCCCTGGAGCTGCGAGTCGACGGCTTCGCGGAACGGGCCGTAGAACGCGCTGGCGTACTTGGCCGAGTAGGCCAGCAGCAGGGTGTCCTGGAAGCCCTCGGAGTCCAGCGCCTCGCGGAGCGCGGCGACCTGCCCGTCCATCATGCCGCTGAGTCCGAGCAGGTGCGAGCCGGCTCGGGCCTGCGCAAGAGCCATCGAGCGGTAGCGGTCGAGGGTGGCGTCGTTGTCCACGGCACCGGACGCATCGAGAACACCGCAGTGGCCGTGGTCGGTGAACTCGTCCAGGCACAGGTCGGTCTGCACGACCAGCGCATCGCCCACCTCCGCGGCGACGGCGGCCGTGGCGACGTTCAGGATGCCGTCGGGGTCATCGGCTCCCGAGCCCTGGGCATCGCGCACCTCGGGAACACCGAACAGCATCACGCCGCCGATACCCGCCTCCGCAGCATCCGCGGCGGCCGCGCGCAGCGAGTCGAGCGAGTGCTGCACGACGCCCGGCATGGAGCCGATCGGGGTCTGCTCGGTCAGCCCTTCGCGCACGAACATGGGCAGCACGAGCTGGCGCGCCTCGAGCGACGTCTCGCGCACCAGGTTCCGCACCGGAGCGGACTGGCGAAGCCGGCGCAGGCGCGCCTCGGGAAAGCGGCTCACGGCGCGAACTCGTCCGCCGCATGAGGAAGGGTGAAGTGCGAGACCGTGTCGATGAGCGCGTCGACGGTCTGGCGATCGGCGACCGCCGAGATCGGCAGTCCGGCCTTTCGGGCATCCTTGGCCGTACGCGGCCCGATGGCTGCGAGCAGGGTCGTGTCCGGAATCTCGGGGAACTGCTCGCGCACCTGGCCGGCGACCGACCCGCTGGTGATGAGGATCGCGTTGATGCGGCCGTTCTCGACGTCGCGGCGGATGCGGTCGGTGACCGGCACGCCCACGGTGCGGTAAGCGACGACGCTGTCGACGTCGTGGCCCGCTTCGTTCAGCATGACCGACAGGACCGGCTTGGCGATCTCGCTGCGCAGCGAGAGGATGCGTCGGGCTTCGGGCTCGAGGGCGATCATCTGCTCGGCCATCCCGGCGGCGGAGTTGTCGAGCTCGGGCACGAGTGCCACGTCGTAGCCGACCGCGAGAAGGGCGGCGGCCGTCGTCTCTCCGACCGCGGCGATCTTGGTGCGTTTGGGCACCGCGACGCGGTGGGCGAAGAGCACGTCGACCGTGGTGGCGCTGGTCACGGTGAGCCAGTCGTAATGCCCCTCCTGCAGACGCTCGAGCGCGGCATCCAGGGCATCCTGGTCTGTGGTGGGGGCGAAGTTGATCAGCGGGGCCACCACCGGCACCGCGCCCTGGACACGCAGACTGGCGGCGACGCCGTCTCCCCAGGGCCCGCCACGGGGTACCAGGATGCGCCAGCCGTCCAGCGGCCGGGCCGTTTTCGTTTCGGAAGCAGTCATCAGGATCACTCTCGCGGGAGAAGGTCGGCCGCTCCCTGTTCGAGCAGCCGATGGGCTGCAGACATGCCGATTTCACGGATCGCATGCATCGGGTCTGCACCATCGGCAGCACTCGCTCCGTTGCCACTGCCGTTCCGACGAATATACCCCCGGTTCAGGGACTCCGTGACGTCGAGTCCGATCCGACGGTCTCCATTCGGGTCGTAGACCACCGCGCGGACGCGGATATCGTCGCCTGTGACCTGCGCGTGCGCGGCCATCGGGGCCTGACATCCCGCCTCAAGACCGGCGAGGATTGCGCGTTCGACGGTCACCGCGATGCGCGTGTCCTCGTCATCCATCCGGGCCAGGGCCGCCAACAGGTCGGCTTCGGCATCCGCGAGGGTCTCGACGGCCAGCGAGCCCTGCCCGGGGGCGGTGGGCCATTCCGACAGTCCCAGGTGCTCGCGCTGCAGCGGCGAGTCGGAGCCGAGCCGAGACAGGCCTGCGGCGGCGAGGATGACGGCATCCAGCTCCCCCGACTCGACCCGCGCCAGGCGCGAGTCGACGTTGCCCCGGATGTCGATGACCTCGGCAC
>JBARWR010000403.1:0-1874 GCA_049646915.1 Microbacterium sp. | reverse complement strand
GGGTGCGGGCGCACTGGGTGCGCTCGCCGCGGTGGCTCTGCACGCCTTCTGGAACGGGTCGTCCCTGCTCGGCGACTTCAGCGTGCTCTACCTGACCACCCAGGTGCCGCTCTTCATCGGCTTCATCTTCGTCATCGTCGCTCTGCGCAGGGCAGAGGCGAAGCTGACCCAGCAGCGATTGAGCGACTATGCCGCCGCCGGCTGGTTCACCCCGGAGGAGGTCGTCATGCTCGCCACTCCCGCCGGACGCAAGGTCGGTCTGTCCTGGGCGGCGGGTCTTCCCGGAGACCGCCGTGCACTGATGCGCTCCTTCATCAAGGATGCAGCCGCGCTCGCCGCCGTGCGGCAGCGGGCCATCAAGGGGCACGACGCCTATGCGTCCGCCGACGAGCACGCTCTTCTCATGAAGACGCGCGCCACGAGAGCGCAGCTGCTGGCGTACTGAGCCGCCCTCTGGGGGTGATGACAGACTCAGCGCCCGGTGCTGCGGCGATGCCTGCTAGTCTCCCGGGCGCTGAGTTGGCCTAATGACAGGGTGCCTCCGACCTGCGCGGAAGTCAAGAGGTCGGTGCGGATCTGCTCAGAGAGGCTCGACGATGACGTCGAGAGCGACCCCGGCGCACGGAATCCGGGGGAGTTCCGCGAGGCGGCCGCCGCGTACCGAGTCGCCGGTGGCGCAGCGCGGATCGGTCGAGACGACGACGCGGCCGATCCCGTTGGTGAGAGTGACCTGCTGACCCAGGGCGGCGAACCGCGGCGTCAACTCGCGTTCGACCTCGGCGACGAGCAGATCAAGACCCGCGACTCCGAGAGGCGCAGCATCGGAGATGACGGGCACGGCGATCGTGATCGTGTACTCGTCGCTGCAGAGGTAGTCGACGTACGGTCCGGCGACGTGGGGCATCCGTGTGCTCATCGGCACGCGGTACCACTCGAGTTCGCTGTAGTCGATGTGCTCCTTGTTCACGGATTGCGAGGCCAGGACGAGTTTGCGCCTGTCCTCGCCCTGCCACCAGGCGAGATGGCTCTGGGCATCGGCGAGCAGATCTATCGCGGCGATGAATCCCGCGCCGTACACCGGCACGTCCTGCAGCGCGAGCGTGCGCAGCGCGTAGGGCTGCACGACGGCGTCCAGTCTGGCGCGATTCAGAGTGCCCTCGCCGACAAGAGCCGACAACTCACTTGCGCAGGGGTCGACCCACTCCTGCAGGGTGCGGATCGGCGAGCCGAAGTAATCCTCGACGATCCGCGCCGCGTCGGTCGGGGCTTTGGTGGTCGTGGTGCTCATCGCGTCCTCCTGTGCACGTCGATGGTCATCATCAGGGAAGGGCAGAGATCGGGGGCGAGCTCTGCAGCTGGATCAGGGCGTCGATGACGTCGGCGACCATGGTCTCGGTGCGTCGTCCGGCGTCGTCCGGGTCGCCGGACTCGACTGCCTCGATGATCTGGACGAGGCTCCGGGCCTGTCGCGCGAGCCCCTCGGAATCCGGGCCGACGAGGCGAAGATAAGGCGAGAACTCGGCCTGCAGTCTCATCTGCTCGCGGGTGAGACGTGCGGACTGGCTGAGCGAGACGAGTTCGACCTGCACGTCGTCGAGCACTCGGCGCTGCTGCTCGAGCTCGAGATCGCCGAGGGACTTCAGTCGTTGCAGCACGCGATGCGTCTCGCTGGGGTCCGCCCGCCGCGCCGCCAGGCGCACAGCGGCTGCCGTGATGGCTGCGTAGTGCGCGCCCATGTCCCGCAGGGTGATCCGCGAGGTGCGGGAGAGCTCGGCCCGCGCGAATGCGAGAGGATCGGCATCATCGGCGACGAAGCTTCCGCCGTTGCGTCCGCGTCGCGTGACGATGAGTCCACGCCCGCGGACGGCGAGGAG
>JBARWR010000402.1:0-3159 GCA_049646915.1 Microbacterium sp. | reverse complement strand
GACCCGGCCCGCCCGCACGACCAGACGGCCGCCGGCGTTCACGGTGGCGCCGGTGACGGCATCCCCTGCCCTGACCTCCACCGGCATGGACTCGCCGGTGATCATCGAGCGGTCCACGGCCGACGATCCCGAGACGACCTCCCCGTCGGTGGCGATCTTCTCACCTGGGCGCACGACGAACTCGTCGCCGACCCGCAGGTCGGAGGTCGGGATGCGGGTCTCCACACCGTCGCGGATGACCGCGACATCCTTCGCTCCGAGTTCCATCAACGCGCGCAGAGCGGCACCGGCACGGCGCTTGGCGCGCTTCTCGAAGTAGCGGCCGGCCAGCACGAACATCGTCACGCCCGCCGCGACTTCGAGATAGATGTTCGCGGCGCCGTCACCGCGCTCGAGCGTCCAGCTGAATCCGTGGGTCATGCCCGGCATCCCCGCCGTGCCCAGGAACAGCGCGTACAGCGACCAGATGAACGCGGCCGATGTGCCCAGGCTGATCAAGGTGTCCATGGTGGCCGCGCCGTGACGCAGATTCACCCATGCGGCGCGGTGGAACGGCCACGCCGCCCAGACGATCACCGGCGCGGCGAGCGTCAGCGACAGCCACTGCCAGTAGGTGAACTGCAGCGCGGGGATCATCGCCAGCAGGATGACCGGCACGCTCAGCACGATCGATCCGATCAGCCGGTGCCGCAGCGATCGCAGTTCGGGGTCTTCGGCATCCGCCTGTTCCGGGCCGTCGGGGCGGGCCGGCGGAGTGGGCAGTGCAGCCGTGTACCCGGCGTTCTCGACCGCGGTGATCAGCAGCGCCTCATCGACCGGGCCCTCGACGGTGACCTGCGCCCTCTCCGTCGCGTAGTTGACGGTCGCGGTGACGCCGTCGAGCCTGTTGAGCTTCTTCTCGATGCGCATCGCGCACGACGCGCATGTCATCCCGCCGATCTCGAGATCGACGCGGGATGGTTCGACGATGGTCATGGCAGGGCTCCTCGATGGCGACCGGCGGGCGGTCAGGACGGGCGGATGCGGGTGATCGATGCGCCGCGCGACGCGCGCAGAGCGACGCGCGCAGGCGGCGACGACGCTCAGACGGCAAAGGCGCTCAGGCGGCGACGGCGCGGTATCCGGCCTCGTCGACGGCGGCGATGACGGACTCCGCATCGACGGCGGAAGCCGAGGTCACGACCAGGCGTCCGGTCTGCGCACTGACGTCGATTCCTTCCACACCGGCGATCTTCTCGACCTCTTCGCGCACGGACATCTCGCAGTGTCCGCAGGTCATTCCGGTCACGTGGAATTCGGTGATGGTCATGGTGTCTCCTCTGTTCTAGTACCCCCCTAGGGTACTCCCACCAGTGTACGACCATATACCCCCTAGGGGTATTCCCGATCGGTGTGCGCGATCCTTGAGGACGGGGAACCGTCAGCGGAGGCGGAAGCGGGCTGCGGCCTCGGTGCGGGTGGAGACGCCGAGCTTGCGCAGCACCGCCGAGACGTGCACGCTCACGGTCTTGACGCTGATGAACAGCCGCTCGCCGATCTGTCGGTTGCTGAGTCCCTCGGCCAGCAGCTCCAGCACCTGCCGCTCACGCTCGGTCAGCTCGCTGCCGTCGCCACGCGCCGGCACCGCACCCAGGCGACTGGCATCCGCGAACTCCGCGACCTCGTGCTGCAGCGGCGCGTGCCCGATCTGCTGTGCGAGTTCGCCGGCCCTGGCCAAGACAGACGCCGCCTCCGCGCGATCTCCGCGCTCCGCCACCAGCGCTCTGGCCAGCGCCAGTCGCAGCGCGACGGCGAGCATGGCCGGCCCATCCGATCGATCGGCCACCGGCACGGCAGCACGCAGAGCTTCGGTGCTGCCGTCGAGAAGGGCTTCGAGCATGATCGACCACGCCGGGTACCGGTCGGCATGGCCGGCCCAGGCTGCGCGCACCCGCGTGGCGAGAGCATCGGCAATCTGCCGGTCCCCGCCATCGCGCAGTGCCGCCACGATCAGCCCACCGTCGAGCAGGCGCCTGGCCTCGTGCTGCAGCCGCGGCCCGTCGTCCTCCAGCATCTGCTGCAGGATGTCAGCGGCGTACCTCATCCGCCTGGCACCCATCGCCAGCGCCATCTCGGTGCCGATGAGTGAGTACCAGACCTGCCGCTCCACTCCGGCGGCGGTGCGCATGACCGGTCGCCACTCGTCCAGCAGCGACTCCGCCTCGTCGATGCGCCCGCGCCAGATCAGGGTGCGGATGCGCGATGCCGTCGTGTACACCCGGAAGATGCGGTACGTGCGTGCGGTGAGATCCTTCGCCAGCAGCTGCTCGACCCGCTCGATCCGGCCGAGCTCCAGCAGCGGCTCCACCATGTTCTGGGTCAGGATCGAACCGGTCGTGCGCTCGACGCCCAGCTGCCTGGCGTGCTCGATCCCGGCCTCGGCGGCGCGCACCGCGTCGTGGAAGCGTCCGAGCGTGCTCAGGGAATCCGAGAAGTTCACCGCGTACCGCAGCGTGGCGTCGTGCTGGCGGGCGTGCTCACGGGCGATGGCGAAGTACCCCATCGCTTCGTCGATGCTGCTCAGATGCAGGAGGGAGCCGCCGAGGATGTTGGCCGCCACCGAGATCAGCGCGTCGGCGCCGAGCGCTCGGCCGATGCTCAGCGCCTCTTGGGCCGAGGCGACCGCCGCGGCGAGGTCGCCCTCGACCATCTGGCGGCCGGCGATGAAGTTCAGCAGCGTCGCGCGCAGCCGCTCGTCATCGACCTCGGCCATGCCGTCGAGAGCCTCGCGGAGCAGTTCGAGCGATCCCGGTCTGCCCAGGTTCTGCACGTACAGCGCCTTGTCGCGCAGCAGCTTCACACGCACGACGGCCGGGGTCTGGTCATCGACCCCGTCGAGTGCGAGGTTCACGACAGTGAGGGAGCGCTCGTCATATCCCGCGTTGCGCAGGATCGATGCCAACCTCGACAGCAGGGTCAGTCGCGTGATGCCGGTGACCACCGCGGCATCCGGCACCTGCTCCCACAGCTCCGAGGCGAGTTCGCCCAGGCGCGCCGCCGTCGAGAACGCGAAGCTCTGCTTGGCGCGCTCCATCGCGCTGATCGCCGCGACGAGGGCCCGACGGGCGTCATGAGCCTGATGCCAGTGAAAGGCGAGCGCCGACTCGAGTCCCTCGGAGC
>JBARWR010000401.1:0-2248 GCA_049646915.1 Microbacterium sp. | reverse complement strand
AGGCACACCGTCGTCACGTCCGGCACCTTCGACGCCGCCCGCTGCGCCCTCGTCGATGCCGCCGTCGCAGGGGTCGTCGTCGCGGAGGTCGGACCCGCCGCCGCCTCCGTCCTCGAAGCCGTCCAGGAAGGAATGAGCCGATGGTCACCAGCACGCACTCCGACTATCCGTTGTCGCCGGTGCAGTTCTCCCGCCTCACCCGCCGCGGGATCATGCTCGGCCTGTCGTTGCCGCAACTGATCGTCCTCGGCATCGCGATCCTCACCGTCGTCGCCTCCCTCTACACCGCAGGCGGCATGGGTCTGGCCTGGACGAGTCCGGTCTGGGCCGGCGCCGCCCTCGTCGCCGTGATCCCGGCAGGGGGCAGGAAGCTGATCGAGTGGGTGCCGATCCTGACCCGCTGGACTGCGCGCACCTATCTTGGCCAGCTCATCTACCGGCGCCGGGTCATCCGCCCGCGCCCGGCCGGCACCCTCGCCCTGCCAGGGGATGCTGCGCCGCTGCGGGAGTGGGAAGACCCGGAGACGGGGGCGGCGATGATCCATGACCCCCACGCGCAGACTCTCACCGTCATCCTCGGCGTCTCCCACCCGGCGTTCGTGCTCCTGGACCCCGGCGAGCAGCAACGCCGCGTCGCAGGGTGGGGCCGCGTGCTCGCCACCGCCTGCCGGTCAGGGCGGATCGCCCGCATCCAAGTCAGTGAGCGGACGTTGCCGGATTCGGGGACGGGGTTGGCGGAGTGGTGGCGCACTCACGGCACCGACGACGGCTCCTGGGCCGCGACCACCTACGCCGAGCTCATCGACCGTGCCGGCCCTGCCGGGGAACGCCATGCGACCACGATCAGCCTCGCCCTGGACATGAAGAACAGCGCCCGGCAGATCAGAACCTCCGGCGGCGGCATACGCGGTGCTGCGGCCGTGCTGCGGCAGGAGATGACCACCCTGAGCACGGCGCTCCGCGCGGCGGACCTCACCTCGACCGGGTGGCTCACCCCTGGCGAGGTCGCCGTCATCCTCCGCGGAGCGTACGATCCCGCCGCAGCCCCCGCCCTGGAACGCCACGGCGACCTCGGCCGCGACCTTGCCACCGCGGGGCCGGTGGCGGTCACCGAGACCTGGGACCGGCTGCGCTCGGACTCCGCGCATCACGCCGTGTTGTGGATCACCGAATGGCCCCGCTCCCAGGTCTACCCAGGATTCCTCGCCCCGCTCGTGCTGTCCAACGGCATCCTGCGCACCCTCGCCCTGCACTACACGCCGGTGCGCGCCGACCAGGCCGCGAGGGACCTGCGGAAGAAGAAGACCGAACTCATCTCCGACGCCGCCCAACGCCGCAAGATCGGGCAGATCGAGGACGCCGCCTCCAGCGCGGAACTCGACGACGTGCTGCAACAGGAGGCGGACCTGACCGCCGGGCACGGCGTCCTCCGTGTCTCCGGCCTCGTCTCCGTCTCCGCCCCGACCGCGGACGAACTCGACGCCGCGGTGGCCGCAGTCGAGCAGGCCGCGATCCAAGCCTCCTGCGAGACCCGCCGCCTCGTCGGCCAGCAAGCCCAGGCATTCACCGCCGCCGCGTTGCCCTTGTGCCGCCCGGCGTGAGCAGCCACGGCCGAGGGGTCAGCCCAGGTTCTGGATGAGGGTGAGCTGGGTGCCATCGATGTCGATGAGGAACCCTGCCCGCTGTCCCCAGTGCTGCCGGCTGACGGGCACCACCCGCGGGGCTCCCGTCGATGCCTCCGGCACGCCGGATGCCCGGATCGCCTCATACAGACCGTCGAGGTCATCCACCCGGACAGTGCACATGAACGAGCTTTCGCGGGGAACCAGCCCGGGGAAGGGAAAGAACTCGAGCTGCAGTTCCCCGCGGCGAAGGATCATCCACGCGGCGTCTCGGAAGGCAGGGACGAAACCGAACCCGTGGTAGAACGCGGCAGTGTCATCGAAATCTCGTGACGGGAGGTTCGGCAGCGCGCGGTCGGTCATGACTCGAACCTAATCGGTGCGGTGTCAGGAGTGCACCTCACAAGGGATACCCACCAATCCGAAGAGGAGCCTTCCTATGCCGACCTTCGACAACCCCGTGGAGGACGCGATGGAGGCGTCCGCCGCGCTGCGTGGCCTCGCCCACGCCACTCGCACCTTCGACAACCCCGCCGAGACGTACCCGGTGCTCGGGGAACTGCTGGCTGGGGTGCGGTCGCTGCGGCAGGTGCTCGACCAGCTCGCCGCCGCCCACATCGAGGCCC
>JBARWR010000400.1:0-1773 GCA_049646915.1 Microbacterium sp. | reverse complement strand
CCGTCGGCTGATGCTGCGCGCGAGCGCGCGCTGGCCAGCATCGCGGCATCTGTGCAGCGCGGCGACCTCGCCGACGCAGCAGGTGTCACCGCTGCGCTCGAGACAGGCACCGATGTCGCGGCCTTCGCAGACGCAGGGCTCGTCATCGAGGCCGTGCCTGAAGATCGCGACCTCAAGGTCGACGCACTGACGCGCATCGAGGCGGTCCTCGAAGCCGACGCGGTGCTGGCATCCAACACCTCGTCGATCTCGATCGACACGCTCGCGGCATCCCTCGCCCGCCCCGACCGCTTCCTGGGCCTGCACTTCTTCAATCCGGTTCCGGCGTCCAAGCTCGTGGAGCTGGTGGTCGGCTCCGCCACCGACGCCGCAGTCGTCGCCGATGGCCGCGACTGGATCACCGCGCTCGGCAAGACCCCCGTCGTCGTCCGCGACTCCCCCGGCTTCGCCTCGAGCCGCCTGGGCGTGATGCTCGGGCTGGAAGCGATCCGGATGCTGGAGGAGGGCGTCGCCGACGCAGCCGACATCGACGCGGCCATGGAGCTCGGCTACCGGCATCCGATGGGACCGCTGCGCACCACAGACATCGTCGGACTTGACGTGCGACTCGGCATCGCCGAGGAGCTGGCCCGCGAGCTGGGTTCGCGGTTCGAGCCGCCCGCGCTCTTGCGGCGGATGGTCGCCGAGGGGAAGCTGGGCCGCAAGAGCGGCGAAGGATTCTACGTGTGGAACGAGGAACGATGACCGATTATCTGCCGAGCTATGTTCAGGGCGACTGGTGGACGCCCACCGCCGATGCGAAGGGCACCGACGTCCGCGACGCGTCCACCGGCGAGGTGATCACCCGCGTCTCCACCGAGGGCCTGGATCTCGCGGGCGCTCTCGAATACGCCCGCACGATCGGGCACGCGAGCCTCGCCGCTCTCACGTTCCACCAGCGCGCGGTGCTGCTGAAGAAGTTCGCGCTGGCGCTGACGGAGCGCAAGGACGAGCTGTACACCGTGTCCGCTCGCGCGGGTGCGACGAAGGTCGACTCATGGGTGGACATCGACGGCGGCATCGGCGTGCTGTTCTCCTACTCGGGCAAGGGCCGCCGCGAGCTGCCCAACAGCCGCGTGTACGTCGACGGACCCGTCGAGCCGCTGTCGAAGGACGGCTCGTTCCTCGGTCGACACGTGTACACGACGCTGCCGGGTGTGGCCGTGCAGATCAATGCCTTCAACTTCCCCGTCTGGGGGTCGCTGGAGAAGTTCGCCCCGGCATTCCTGGCCGGCATGCCCACGCTCGTCAAGCCCGCCACCCCGACCGGCTACCTCGCCGAGGCGATGGTGCGCATCCTCGTCGAATCCGGGCTTCTCCCCGAGGGCTCGCTCCAGTTGGTCAGCGGCAGCGTGCCCGACCTGTTCGAGAATCTGCGTCTGGGTGACCTGGTCGGTTTCACCGGCAGCGCCTCCACGGCGGAGTCGCTGCGCCGGCATCCGTCCGTGCAGACCGGCGGGGTGCGCTTCACCGCCGAGACGGACTCCATCAACGCCTCGGTGCTGGGCACGGATGCCGTCGCCGGCACCCCAGAGTTCGACGCCTACGTGCGCCAGCTGGTGACCGAGATGACCACCAAGGCCGGGCAGAAGTGCACCGCCATCCGCCGTGCGATCGTGCCGACAGGGTCGGCGGATGCCGTGATCGCGGCCGTGCAGGCCCGGATCGCCGAGAAGACGGTGCTGGGCGACCCGCGTGCGGAAGGCGTGACGATGGGGCCGCTCGCCTCGCTCG
>JBARWR010000399.1:0-5117 GCA_049646915.1 Microbacterium sp. | reverse complement strand
CCGCAGAAGTCGGGTCCCGGTCTCGGCTCGGTCATCGCGATCATCCTCGGTGCTGCTGCCGCCGTCGGCGTGCTCTACGCCGCATGGCAGGCACTGCGCGCAGACGACGAGCTCTGGGTCGCGGACGACCCGCTGTCGACGCCCAACGCGTGACAGACGCAGAACCTGCGCCCGGGCAGAACGAACGGGTGCGCGCCGCGGCGGCCGCTCGGGGTCTCGAGATCGAGATCATCGAGCGGCCGCCGGCGGGCAGTCTGCAGGAGGCCGCAGCCCTGCTGGGTCTGCAGACGTCCGACATCGTGAAGACGCTGGTCGTCAAGCGCTCGGACGACACCTTCCTCTTCGCCCTGGTGCCTGGCGGCCGCTCGATCTCCTGGCCGAAACTGCGCGCCGTCGTCGGCGTCAACAGACTCCGACTGCCCGAGCCCGAGCTCGCGCTGGCCGCGACCGGCTACGAGCGCGGCACGATCGTTCCCATCGGCAGCAGCACGGACTGGCCGATCTACGCCGACGAGACCATCGTCGGTCGTCGCATCGCGATGGGCTCGGGTGCCCACGGTTTCAGCCTGTTCGTCGAATCGGATGATCTGATCCGCGCATACGGCGCGACGGTCGCTGACATCTCCGTGCCTGAGTCTGCGCGCGACTGACGCGTCAGAGGATCCCTGCCATTCTCAGGGCGATGTCGACGAGCTTCACGCGCTGCAGATTCGCCACCTCCTGCAGAGTGAACCAGCCGGCCTTGTCGGTTGACCCGTTGGTCTCGAACCGCAGCCTGCCGCCGGTGATGTCGGCCCGGTAGACGATGCGCAGGGTGTGCAGCGGAGAACCCGCCTTGTGCACGCGTTGCGACCCTGGAATGACGCGGGAGTGGATGCCGAGCAGCTCGGTGGGCTCGACATGGAACCCGGTCTCCTCGCGCAGCTCGCGCCGCACGGCGACCTCCGGATCCTCCCCGTCCTCCAGTCCACCACCCGGCATCGTCCATGCGATGCGTCTGCCCTCCGTCCAGCGTGCGAGCAGAACACGGTCCTCGTCATCGGTGACGACGGCATAGGCGGCGACGCGCAGATCCATGACTTCACAGTAACGCCCGCGCCGCGCACGGCGTTCGGACGAGTCAGCTGACCGGCACGCCGTCCGCGGACGTGGCGTCGACGGCATCGGCGCCGGAGTCGATGTGCTCGTCGGTGAGCCGTATCCCGCCGCTGCTGTTCGCCGAGGTCGCCAGCTCGGTGAGCCAGCGCTGGCTGAGGGCCGGCGTCTCCGGGTCGTCGAAGACGAAGCGCAGAGAGATCGAGGGGTGCAGCCAGAGCGTCGATCGCCCGGCAGGCTCGCCCTCGGGGTGCTGCCATGACAGCGTGAAGCTCTCGTTGCGCCGCAGCTTGGTGGCGAGGACGACCTTGAGGTGAGCGAGCGTCCGATCCTCGATTGTGATCGGTTCGTTCGAGTCGCCGTAGTAGAGATTACCCATCATGCTCAACCTACGTGATTGCTCGCGAAGAGCAGCATCCGCGCGCGCTGCCGTACTCCAGACGCACATGTTGTTCGCGTTCCGGCCGAACCGCGCTCACCGTTCGATGGTCTGC
Organism: Microbacterium sp.; assembly: GCA_049646915.1. Taxonomy (GTDB): domain Bacteria; phylum Actinomycetota; class Actinomycetes; order Actinomycetales; family Microbacteriaceae; genus Microbacterium. Next base: position 3,528 of record JBARWR010000399.1, on the reverse strand, counting down.
CGGGGCGTGCGCCCGTACACCTCCCGGTACAGCGCGCTGAAGCGCGACGTGTTGCTGAAGCCCCACCGCCGCGCGACCGCAGTGATCGAGTGATCCGCAGGGGCGTTCTGCAGGTCACGGTGTGCTCCGTCCAGACGGACCGTGCGCAGGTAAGCCGCGGGGGTGGTGTCCAGCGTCCGTCGGAACGCGTACTGCAGTCCGCGCGTGGAGATGTGCGCAGCCGCGGCGATGTCGTCGACCGTGATCGGTTCGTGCGCGTGGGAGTCCATGTGGGCGATGGCGCGACGCACGACGGATGCGCCGATCAACCGCGGTTCCCGCATCGCGGCATCGAAGTACGTGGAGTGGAACGAGCTCAGAGTGGTGATCAGCGCGTGCCGCACCAGGCTCGCCTCGATCAGAGGGTCGTCACCGCCGGCGGCGAGCGCGTGGAGCACGTGGTCGAACGTGCGGTTCCAATGCCGCCCGACGGTCGCACTCCTCGGTGCGGTGTCGATCAGGCGCAGCTTCAGGGCATCGTCGCCCGTGATGCGTCGCGCAAGATCCTCGGCGAGAACGCGGTCGAAGATGAAGGCCGTAACATCGGCGGTCTCGTCCCAGAACGCCTCCACCTGCACGCCGTCGGTCACCCACGGCAGAGTGGTGTCCAGGTCGGTGCGCGCGCTGCGCACCCAGCCGGCATCCGTGGCGACCCGACACGCGAGGATCTGATCCTCGGGGCGGACGAGCGAGTTCACCGTGGCCGTGAGTGCATAGCGCACCACGGCCAGACCGCCGGTCTGCGCGGACCGCCAGCGGAACCGGAAGCGCTCCGGATCGACGCGCTGTGCCCGTGCAGAAGGCACGTACTGCGTCCAGAGCCTCTCGACATCCGCGACGTCGACGGAATCCACCCGAACGAACCCTGCCATCACCGCTCCTGCACGGACCCTGAGCGGGTGGGGTGTCTCCCGCTCCCTCGATTTTATGTCGTGGGATAGACATTCGGCGGCGCGGCTGCGACGGCGCGGCGTTCGCGCGGTCAGCGCACCACGGCGACCACGGATGCCAGCCGCTGCAGCACCTCATGGCTGATCGACCCGAGCAGGAACCGGCGCACCGCTCCGCGTCCGCGGCTGCCGACCACCGTGAGACGGGCTCCCTCCGCGAGCTCGCTGATGATCAGGGACGGGAAGCCCTCGGCCACCGCCTCTTCGATCTGCAGCGCGGGGTACGTGCTGCGCAGACCAGCCAAAGACAGTGCGAGCGCTGTGCGCGCGCTCTGTTCCATACCATCGCGATAATCCTGCGGGCTGACCATGAGGGCGTTGCGCGGGGCGGAGATCGGCGTCCAGACGATCACCGCGGTGAGAGGCTCGCCGAGGCGATCGGCCTCGGCAGCTGCGAAGGCGATCGCAGCCTCCGAGACAGAGGAGCCGTCGACGCCGACCACCACGCCGCTGCGCTCTTCGTCCATGTCGAAGTCGGGCACGACCACGACCGGGCAGCTCGACGAGGCGGTGATGCGGATGCCGTGCGCCCCGCGCGCAGGACCTTTGCCTGGACCGCGGTAGTCACTGCCGATGACCAGCAGCGCGGCATCCTCCGACGCAGCCGCAAGCAGCGCGGCGGGGTCGCCCACCTCGACGCGGGTCGTGACGGTCACGCCGGACGAGCCGATGCGCTCTGCCTCTGCGGCGAGCAGCTGCTCCGTCGCGGATGTCGCGGCAGAGATCAGGGCGGCCTCGCCGATCATGCCGACCGCGCCGCCGACGACGCTCATCAGCTCGATGCTCTGTCTGCGCGTCACCGCGCGTGCGACCGCCCAGTCCGCAGCTCGGCGGCTGTCCGATGCGGCGCTGACCCCGACGATGATCTTCTCAGACATGTGCGACTCCGTCCCTGGTGGTCCCTCACTCTATGCGGTTGCGAGGGGATCCGCTCGGGTGGCGGCCGAGAATGTGGGATGCCCGGTCAGCGGCCCATCCGCTGCAATGCCGACTCGAGTCGGGCGACCGTGCCGTCGACGTCGTCGAGCTTGTCCAGACCGAACAGGCCGAGCCGGAAGGTGCTGAACGATTCGGGCTCTCCGCAGTGCAGCGGCACACCGGCGGCGATCTGCAGCCCCTGCTCACGGAAGCGGGCTCCGGTGCGCAGCGCGGCGTCCGTGGTGTGCACCACGACCACGCTGGGAGCAGCGAACTCGGAGGCCGCGACCGAGGGCAGCTCATGAGATGCCAGCAGTTCGCGCACGCGGGAACCGAGCTCGATCTGGGCGGCGCGCAGAGTCTCAAGTCCCCGGTCGCGGGTCTCGATCATCTGCGAGAGATTGTGCGAGATCGAGTCCGTCGGCATGGTCGCGTGGTACGCGGCCGAGCCGTCCCGGTAGCCGTCCGAGATGGTCAGCCACCGGTTCAGGTCGAGCGCGAAGCTGGTCGGAGTGCCCGCAGTGACAGCATCCCGACCCTTCTCGCTCAGCATGACGTACCCGACGCCGGGGGTGCCGCTCCAGCCCTTCTGCGGGGCGCTGATGAGCACGTCGACCCCGAGGTCGCGCATGTTCACCCACATCGCGCCGGAGGCGACGCAGTCCAGCACGAGAACACCGCCGATGTCATGGATGGCGTCGGCGAGCGCGCGCACGTAGTCGTCGGGCAGCAGGATGCCGGCCGCGGTCTCGACGTGCGGCGCGAAGACGATGTCGGGGCGCTCCGCGCGGATGGTCTCGACGACGTCGTCGAGGGGTGCAGGGCTCCAGGCGGCCTGCGCGTCGTCGCTGTCGGGGCGGGCCGAGCAGACCGTGACGGCGGAGGCGATGGAGCCGGTCTCGAGGATCTGCGACCAGCGGTAGGAGAAGAGCCCGTTGCGCACGACGAGCGCCTTCTTGCCCGTGGCGAGGTGACGCGCGACGGATTCCATGGCGTAGGTGCCGCCGCCGTTGATGATGGCTGCGCTGTCGGCGCCGTACGTGTCGCAGAGGATGGCGAGGGTCTGCTGCATGACATCCACGAACCGCGCCGACATGTGGTTGAGCGAGCGGTCGGTGAAGACCACCGAGTACTCCAGCAGTCCGTCGGGGTCGATGTCAGCGCGAGGAAGATCCATGCTTCCAGCGTGGCACCGCGGAGGCACTTCGGTAAGAGGCTTCCACGAAGCGGACTGCGGGGGTGCGAGTCGCCTGCTCGCATGTGGCGGTCGCCGTGGGTGCGGGCTACCGTGAGATCGGGAGCGGCCATGGACCCGAGAGCGGATGCCGGTGGGCAGCACCCGCACGCACGTGCGCGCGCCGTCCGCTGGCCGGTCGTGTGCTGGCTGGTGATCCTCGTCCTGATCGGCGCAGTGCAGATCGTACGCGCGCAGTAGTTCGATGCCGCGGTGTTCCTGATCGCCCTCGTGCTGATGAGCATCAGCATCGTGCTGCCGGTGCGCGGGCATCGGATCCGTTCGGGTGTCGTCGTGATCTCCGCGACCGTGCTGGCGGTCGCGGCCGCACTGCTGCCCAGGCACGGCGTCGGGATGGTGGCGGCGGTGCTGATCACCGGGGTGCTC
>JBARWR010000398.1:0-2875 GCA_049646915.1 Microbacterium sp. | reverse complement strand
GATCACGCCGATGTCGTCCCGCCCCAGCGCCGCCGCACCCCCGGCAGTGGCGGCCCAGACCGCTTCGGCGGGCGTCATTCCCATGTCGCGCACCGCGACGGCGATGCAGAAGGGCATGGACGATGTGAAGCTGGACCCCGGGTTCGTGTCGCATGCGAGCGCGACGGTGACACCGTCGTCGATGAGCCGCCGCGCGTCGGGGTACGGCTGTCGGGTGGAGAACTCGACGCCGGGCAGCAGGGTCAGGACGGTCTCGGATGCGGCGAGCGCGGCCACATCCGCATCGGTCAGATATGTGCCGTGATCGACCGATGCCGCACCCAGCTCGATCGCGAGCTGCACACCATCGCCGGGACCGAGCTGACTGGCGTGCACGCGTGGTCGCAGGCCGCGGGCGATGCCGGCCTCGAGCACACGTCGCGACTGCGCCACGGTGAAGGCGCCGGTCTCGCAGAACACGTCGATCCACTTCGCGTACGGAGCGCACGCCTCGAGCATCTCGCCGATCACGAGGTCGACGTACTCGTCGCCGCGGTCCGTGTACTCCGCGGGCACGACGTGGGCGCCGAGGAACGTGACCTCCTCGGTGACCTCGGCGGCGATGCGAACCAGACGAGCCTCGGTCTCCACGTCCAGGCCGTAGCCGCTCTTGATCTCGACGGTCGTGGTGCCCTGGGCGAGCATCTCCGCGAGGAAGCCGCGCGTGCGCACCCGCAGCTCCTCATCTGTGGCGCCGCGGGTGGCTGCGACGGTGGAGCGGATGCCGCCCGCGGCGTACTTCTGTCCCGCCATACGTGCCTCGAACTCGGCGGCGCGATCACCGCCGAACACGATGTGGCTGTGACTGTCGACGAACCCGGGGATCACCGCCCGCCCGGTCGCATCGACCTCGTTGAAGCCACCGGACAGCGCCGGGGCGTCGGTTGCCGGGCCGACCCATGCGATCCGGCCGTGCTCGATCAGCACCGCGGCATCATGAAGCGGCTCCGGGTCGACGTTGGTGGTCAACTCCCCGATGTTGGTGATCAGCGTGGCAGTCACAGCATCGGCACCTTGAGTCCGCGTTCGCGGGCGACGTCGCGAGCGTGCTCGTATCCGGCATCCACGTGGCGCATGACACCGGTGCCGGGGTCGTTGGTGAGCACGCGCTCGAGCTTCTGCGCAGCGAGTTCCGTTCCGTCGGCGACGGTGACCTGACCGGCATGGATGCTGCGGCCGATGCCGACGCCGCCGCCATGGTGCAGCGACACCCAGCTGGCACCGGAAGCGGTGTTCAGCAGCGCGTTCAGCAGCGGCCAGTCGGCAATGGCGTCGGAGCCGTCCTTCATGGCCTCCGTCTCGCGGTACGGCGAGGCCACCGATCCCGAGTCGAGGTGGTCGCGGCCGATCACGATCGGCGCCGAGAGCTCACCGGAGGCGACCATCTCGTTGAATTTGAGTCCGGCGAGGTGGCGCTCCTTGTAGCCGAGCCAGCAGATGCGCGCGGGCAGCCCCTCGAAGTGCACGGTCGAGCCGGCCTTGTCCAGCCAGCGGTGCAGGGCCTTGTCCTCAGGAAAGAGCTCTACGATGGCGCGGTCGGTCCGGTAGATGTCCTCCGGGTCGCCCGAGAGTGCGGCCCAGCGGAACGGCCCACGACCCTCTTCGAACTGCGGGCGGATGTACGCGGGAACGAAGCCGGGGAACTCGAAGGCACGCTCGCATCCGCCCAGCTCCGCCTCGGCCCGCAGCGAGTTGCCGTAGTCGAACACCGCGGCGCCGGCGTCCTGGAATGCGACCATGGCATCCACGTGCGCGGCCATCGACTCCCGGGAGCGACGTGTGAACTGCGCCGGGTCGCGCTGCGCCTCGGCCTTCCACTCGTCCGTCGAGATCCCGATCGGCAGGTACGCGAGCGGATCGTGGGCACTGGTCTGATCGGTGACGATGTCGATCGCGATCAGCCCGGCATCCTGACGCCGCTTGAGCTCGGGGAACACCTCGGCGGCGTTGCCGACGACGCCCACCGAGAGCGCCTCGCCGGCCTGCTTGGCCGCCATGACGCGCTCGGCGGCGGCGTCGAGGTCGGTGGTGTACTCGTCGAGGTAGCCGTGCTCGACGCGGCGAGCCAGACGCGACTCGTCCACGTCGACGATCAGCACGACGCCGTCGTTGAGGGTGACGGCGAGCGGCTGCGCGCCGCCCATGCCGCCGGCGCCGCCGGTGAGGGTCAGGGTTCCCTTGAGGGACTCCTTGCCCAGCGAGCGCGCCACCGCGGCGAACGTCTCGTAGGTGCCCTGCAGAATGCCCTGCGTGCCGATGTAGATCCACGACCCGGCCGTCATCTGGCCGTACATGATGAGTCCGAGCGATTCCAGCCGGCGGAACTCGGGCCAGTTCGCCCAGTCTCCGACGAGGTTCGAATTGGCGATCAGCACGCGCGGCGCCCACTCGTGCGTGCGGAACACCCCGACCGGCTTGCCGGACTGCACGAGCAGCGTCTCGTCGGGCTCGAGCTCGTCGAGGGTGCGCACGATCGCGTCGTACGCCTCCCAGCTGCGTGCGGCCCGGCCGGTGCCGCCGTACACGACGAGATCCTCGGGGTGCTCGGCGACCTCTGCGTCGAGGTTGTTCATCAGCATCCGCTTCGCAGCCTCGGCGCCCCAGCTCTTGGCCGTGCGCTGGTTGCCGCGCGCGGCGCGGATGCGGCGGGTGGGATCGTGGACAGTGGGCCCGGATGTCGTGGGCTCGGCGGGGGACTCGGGCGTGGTGGGCTCAGACATTCGCGTGCTCCTTCGCGGTGTTCAGGACGGCACCCGAGCGCACGAGCTCCGTGACGGCCTCGATGTCGGGTGAGAGGAAGTGATCGGGCCCGGGCCCGGCCGCCACGGTGCGGACG
>JBARWR010000397.1:0-5946 GCA_049646915.1 Microbacterium sp. | reverse complement strand
GCGTGGTGGCGTCCCCCGTGCTGCTGCCCGACACCGCCGCCGCGGAGCTGCTCCCCGCCGTGCATGCGCGGATCGCAGGCGGTTCCGCCCCGGCCGTCGCCCTCACCCAGGCTGCGGAGGACACCGGCATCCGGGTTCCGCTGCACTGCCACGGAAACGGATTCTGAGAACTTTTCCGAACATCGTGTATCAGGCGGGCTCGATCGGTCTCCTCTATCTGCAGAAGGCGTCACGCGGACCATCGCCGCTGGGGAGCGGATGGATCGAAACGCAGTCGCAGAGGGGGGTCCGCTGCTGGGGGCGGACGACGACGCTGACTACCCCGGGGTGCCGCGAAAGGGCGGCACCCCGGTGGGGGGGGTCGCGGGCTCAGCGGCCCTCGGCGGCCTCGGTGTGGTGGCGGATGACCTCGGCGACCACGAAGTTGAACCACTTCTCGGCGAACTCCGGGTCGAGGTGCGCCTCTTCGGCGAGCGCACGCAGCCGCGCAGTCTGCTGCTCTTCGCGCTTCGGGTCGGATGCCGGCATCTCGTGCTCGGCCTTCAGATGACCGACCTGCTGGGTGGCGCGGAAGCGCTCGGCCAGCATGAAGATCAGTGCGGCGTCGATGTTGTCGATGCTGGCACGCAGGCGCAGCAGCTCGGCGCGGGCGTCGTCTGCGGACATGCTCCTCCTCAGGTTGGGACAGGTTCGACGATAGCGCGCATAGAGTGTTCCGCATGAGCGCCGACGATTCCGTGCAGCCTGACTCCGCAGCCGAGGTCACCGAGAACCCCGACACCGCGGCATCCGCCCCCAGCCCGGTCGTCGAACCGCCGACGCCGAGCCGGTCGTTCTGGACCCGCATCGACAAGCCGTTCGTGTTCGGCTTCCTCGTCACGATCGGCGGGCTGATCGCGATCCTGCTGGCGATCACGCTGTCGAGCCTGTCGACCGTGCTCATCTACATCGCGTTCGCGCTGTTCGCTGCGCTGGGACTCGACCCCGCGGTGCGCTTCCTGGAACGCCGCGGCCTCTCCCGCGGGCTGAGCGTGCTCTCGGTGATCCTGGGCCTGGTCGTCGTGCTGGCGCTGGTGCTGCTGATGATCATCCCCGTGGTGGTGGAGCAGATCACCCTGTTCGTGAAGTCGGTGCCCGACCTGATCACCGACTTCATGCACAGCGACGTCTACGGGTTCCTCGAGAAGCAGTTCGGCGAGCAGTTCGAGCAGCTGGTCGAGGATGCCCAGAACTTCCTCACCGACGGCAAGACCTGGCAGGTGATCGGCGGCGGCGCCCTGCAGGTCGGCAGCTCGATAGCCACCGGCATCTCCGGGTTCATCGTCGTCCTGGTGCTGACGCTGTACTTCGTCGCGGGTCTGCCCACCATCAAGACCGCGATGCTGCGCTTCGCGCCGGCCCGCGACCGCAAGCGCGCCCGCCAGATCACCGACCAGATCACCGACTCGGTCGGAGGCTACGTGCAGGGCATGGTGATCCTGGCCTTCGCCAACGCGATCGTCACGCTCATCCTGTATCTCTCGCTGCAGCTGCCCTTCCCGCCGCTGATGGCGACGGTGGCGTTCCTGATCACGCTGATCCCGCTGGTCGGCTCGGTGCTGTTCTGGGCGATCGGCTCGGTGATCGCCCTGTTCGCCGACCCGTTGCACGCGCTGCTGTTCGCCGTGATCTACCTGGTGTACATGCAGATCGAGGCGTACTTCCTCACGCCGCGCGTGATGAACAAGGCCGTATCGGTGCCCGGCGCACTGGTCGTGATCGGGGCGCTCGCCGGCGGCACGCTGCTCGGGCTGCTGGGCGCGCTGGTGGCGGTGCCGGTCACGGCATCCATCCTCATCATCATCAACCAGGTGTGGCTGCCCCGCCAGGACGCTCGGGTCTGAGCGCCCCGGCGGGACAGCGGAAGAGACTCAGAGCAGGCCCTTGTCCTTCAGCCACTTCGCGGCGATGTCCTTCGCCGAGGCCTGATCCACGGTGGACTGCACGTTCATCGAGACGAGATCGTCGGCACTGAGCGCGGCGCTGACCGGGTCGATCACCTTGGCGATCTTGCCGGCCAGGTCGCTGGAAGCGATCGGCACGATGTTCGAGGCGAGGATCATGTTCTTCGGGTCCTTCAGCGCCACGATGTCCTCGGTCTTGAACGCGGGGCTCGCAGTGTAGATATCGGCCACCTGCACCTGGCCGGCCAGCAGCGCCTCAAGAGTGCTCTCGCCCGTGGCGGAGAAGCCCAGGTCGACGTCGTAGATCGACTTCGCCCCGGCCGGGCCGTACGGACGCTGCTCGAGCTCGGGTGCACCGCCCAGCACGGGCTTGGTGGTCAGCTTCGACAGATCGGCGATCGAGGTCAGCCCGTTCTCGTCGGCGAACTTCTTCGTCACGGTGTAGGTGTCCTGGTCGCTGGCCTGCGCGTAGTCGAGCGCGGTCAGGCCGTCGGGCAGCGCCTTCTGCAGGGCGGCGTAGACGTCGTCGGGGCTGGTAGCGGTGGCGTCCTTGTCGAGGTACTCGAGCAGGTTGCCGGTGTACTCCGGGAACAGGTCGATAGCACCGGACTCCACCTCAGGCATGTAGGCGTCGCGCTGGCCGACGTTGAACTTCTTCTCGACCGTGAAGCCAGCGTTCTCGAGCGCCTGCGCGTAGATCTCGGCGACGATCTCGTTCGAGAAGTACGCCTGCGATCCGACGACGACGGTGTCGCCGCCTGCGTCGCCGCCGGCGCTGCTCGACGGCTCGTCGAGCGGATTGCTGCTGCCGCAGCCGGCGAGTGCGAGGGTCGCGGCCAGTGCGACACCGGCGGCAAGTGCGAGTCGGGACTTCCGTGCGGTGATCATGATGTGCCTCTCTGGTGGGGGATTGGGGGTCAGGCGACCGCGGATGCGGCACGGCGCGAGCCGCGTCGTTCACCGGAGTCGGAGTCGGATGCCGGATCGGAGGAGCCGATGCCGGCGGGGACGGCTGCGCGCTGCAGGACGGCGAGCAGCAGGTCGACGATCAGGGCGAGCACGGCGACGAGCAGCGCTCCGGCGAGAACCTGGTCGAAGCGGCGCAGCGGGATGCCCTGGATGATCGGCCAGCCCAGGCCGCCGAGATTGACGTAGGCGCCGATGGTGACGGTGGCGATCACCTGCAGGAGGGCCGAGCGGATGCCGCCGACCAGCAGCGGCATGCCCAGCGGCAGCTCGACCTTCGTGAAGATCTGCCATTCGGTCATCCCGACCGCCCGCGCCGCGTCGATCGTGCGCCTGTCGATGGCCTCGAGGCCGGTGTACGCGCCGGCCAGCAACGACGGGATGGCCAGCAGCACGAAGGTGATCACCGCAGCCAGGGGGGTGCGCAGCACGCCGAGCAGCAGCACCAGAAGCACGAGCAGTCCGAAGGACGGGACGGCGCGGGCGGCACCCGAGATCGCGACGGCGATCTCGCGCCCTTTGCCGGTGTGGCCTATCAGCCAGCCCGCAGGCAGCGCGATCGCGGCGGCCGCGGCCACCGATATCACCGTGTACAGCAGGTGCTGTCCGAGCAGCACGGGCAGGGCGTACTGGCCCTGCAGTCGCTCCGGAGAGAACAGCCAGGCGAGGGCGTCGGCGAAGAGATTCATGCTGCGGCCCTCACGATCGCGCGCTTCGAGCCGGAACCCTTCGATGAGGTCAGGGCGCCCGCGCCCGCCCAGGGCATCAGCATCCGCCCGACGATCACCAGCAGCAGGTCGATGACCAGCGCGATCACGACCACCGCGACGACGCCCGCGAGCACCTCGACGATGATGCGCCGCTGCAGGCCGTTGGTGAACAGGTAGCCGAGGTTGGTGACGCCGATCAGGATCCCGACGGTCGCGAGCGAGATCGTGCTGACCGCCGCGACCCGGAGACCCGCGAGGATCACGGGCCCGGCCAGCGGCAGCTCGACGGTGAAGAAGCGGCGCGGGGCGGCATATCCCATCGCCGTGGCGGCCTGGCGCACGTCGGGGTCGACCGAGTCCAGCCCGTCGGCGACGGCCCGCACGAGGATCGCGATCGCGTAGATGGTCAGCGCGATCATGAGGTTCGGCTCCTCGGTGGCCGAGTAGCCGAAGACCGCGGGCATGAGGATCAGCAGCGCCAGTGAGGGGATCGTGTACAGCAGGCCGGTGAGCACGATGACAGGACCGCGCACCAGCCGATAGCGCCAGGCGACCCAGCCCAGCGGGATCGACAGCAGCAGACCCACCACGATCGGGATCACGCTCTGGCGCAGATGCACGAGCGTGAGCTGGAGGATCAGCTCCAGGTTGTCGCCGACCCAGCTCACGTCGTGCCCTCACCGCCACCGGCGTGCAGGACACCCTGCGTGCGGCCCTCGGAGTCGACGACGACGGTGCCGCGCGGCGTCTGCTTGAGCGAGAGGGCGCGGTGGCCGCGCTCAGCCCCTATGAACGCCTCCACGAAGGCGTCCGCGGGGTTCTCGATGATCTCGCTGGGGCTGCCGACCTGCACCACGCGAGCGCTCTTGTCGAGAATGACGACCTGGTCGCCCAGGAGGAACGCCTCGTCGATGTCGTGCGTGACGAACACCACGGTCTTGTCGAGCTCACGCTGCAGACGGATCAGCTCCTGCTGCAGATCGGCCCGCACGATCGGGTCGACCGCGCCGAAGGGCTCGTCCATGAGCAGGATGTTCGGGTCGGCCGCGAGCCCCCGCGCCACACCCACACGCTGCTGCTGGCCACCGGAGAGCTGGCTGGGGTAGCGGTCGGCCAGGTCGCGGTCGAGGCCCACGGTGTCGAGCAGCTCGCGTGCGCGGCCGTGCGCCTCCCGTCGCCCCACGCCGTTCAGCCGCAGCACGGTGGCGACATTGTCGATCACCGTGAAGTGCGGCATCAGCCCGGAGTTCTGCATCACGTAGCCGATGCGGCGACGCAGCTGCACCGGGTCGCCGTCGAGCACGCTCTCGCCGTCGATCGCGATCGTGCCGGCGGTCGGCTCCACCATGCGATTGATCATGCGCAGCAGGGTGGTCTTGCCGCTGCCGGACGAGCCGACGAACACGGTCGTCTTGCGCGACGGGAGCACCAGACTGAAGTCCTCGACGGCTGTCGTGCCATCGGGGAAGCGCTTCGAGACCGACGTGAACTCGATCATCCGCCGCGGCCTACGGGCCGACCTGCACGCTCGGATCGAACGCCAGGTAGCCCGAGAAGTCGCGGCCCACCTTCTCGATCGCTGTCGGATACGGGTTCGGGTAGGACCAGGCCAGGTCGACGTGCGTCTCTCCGTCGAGCACCAGCGAGTAGTACTGGCTCGCACCCTTCCATGGGCATGTGTACGGCGTGGGGCTCTCCACCAGCTCCCCCGCGCGCAGCGCCGAGGGCGGGAAGTAGTGATTGCCTTCGATCATGATCGTCTCGGCGTCGTCGACCTCGGCGATCACCGTTCCTGCGAGTACAGCTCTCATGCACGTACCTCCTGGAGTCTCTTCGAGCGTAGGCGACACCTCCGACAACGGGAATGGATCGCAGAAACTTCCCGGATCCCGAAATCAGCGGATGCAGGATCGCCGAATGCGTCACGCGGACTGGCGTCCGTACCCCTCCAGCAGGCGCAGCCAGACCTCATTCATGGTCGGGTAGGCGGGCACCGCGTGCCAGAGCCTGCTGAGGGGAACCTCGCCCACCACGGCGATGGTCGCGGCCTGCAGCATCTCCGCGACATCGGGGCCGACGAAGGTGACGCCGAGCACGACATCGCGCTCGGTGTCGATGATCATGCGAGCCTGCCCGCGATAGCCGTCGGCGTGCAGGCTCGATCCGGCCACGGAGCCGAGGTCGTAATCGATGACCTCGATCTCGAAACCCGCGGCGCCAGCGGCATCCGCCGTCAGTCCGACCGCGGCGACCTCCGGCTCGGAGAAGACCACCTGCGGCACAGCGGCGTGGTCGGCGGTCGCGACGTGCCGCCCCCAGGCGTGATC
>JBARWR010000396.1:0-4817 GCA_049646915.1 Microbacterium sp. | reverse complement strand
GCACCTGCCCGATCAGGGCGGCGACGGGCAGCGCCAGCGTCACCGCGGGCAGCACGATCGTGGCGGGACTCCGGGAACCTGCGACGGGGAACCAGCCCAGCGCGAAGGCGAACACCGCCAGCAGCAGAAGCCCGATCCAGAACACCGGCGAGGAGAGCACGAGCAGTTCGGCCGTGATCACCAGCGCTCGTGCGACACCCCGCCGGGCGAACAACGCGACCACGAAGGCGAGCACCAGTGCGATCAGCAGCGCGACGGCCGTCAGCTGCACGGTCGGCCCGAGCTGGCGACCGATCACCTCGGTCACCGGCAGCCGCAGCTGATACGAGCGGCCGAGATCGCCGTGCAGCAGACCGCCGAGATAGCCGAAGTACTGTTCCAGCGGCGGGCGGTCCAATCCCAGATCCGCGCGGATCCCCGCCTTCACCTGCTCGCTCACCTGGGCCTGCGGGCCCAGCATCACCGAGACGGCATCACCGGGGATCACCCGGAACGCGAGGAACGCCAGCGTCGCGGCACCCCACAGCACGAACACGGCGGATGCTGCGATCCCCGCGACCCTGCTCAGAACACGTGCCACATCGACAAGGATGTCAGTCGGCGAGGCTCACGTCGTAGAACAGCGGACGACCGTACAGGTCGTAGCTCAGCCCGTGCACGCTCTTCGCGGACGCGGTGATCTGCGAGGCGACATACAGCGGCACGATGGCCACGTGCTCGGCGTTCCACTGCTGGAGCTTCGTGTAGATCGCCGCGCGCTCGGCCGTGTCGCTGGTCGCCAGGCCCTCGGTGAGCAGCTCGTCCACCGCCGGGTCGCTGACCTGCGAGGCGTTCTGGAAGCCATCGGTGCCCAGATGACTGCGCAGCAGATCGGCATCCACGCCGGAGAACTCCCAGTCGGTGAGATCGTAGGTCTTGGGGCCGTACTGCTCGTTGTACGCGGCAGGCTCCAGCGTCTCGCGGACGATCTCGAAGCCGACCTTCTTCAGGTCGGACTGGATGGCGTTGGCCAATGCCGTACGGTCATCGGAGACGGGGGTCCAGGCGATCCAGCGGGCGGAGAGTCGCTTGCCGTCCTTCACCCGGATGCCATCCGTGCCGCGCTCGGTCCAGCCGGCCTCGTCCAGCAGCGCGTTCGCCTTGTCGGGGTCGAACGCCCAGGTCCCCTCGAGGGACTTGTCGTAGCCCGGCGTGGTGGGACCGAGGATGCTCCACGCGCGCGGGAACTGGCCGAAGAAGATCTGCTCGACGGCGGCATCCACGTCGATGGACAGCTCGAACGCCTTGCGCACGTTCTGGTCGGCGAAGACGCCGTACCTCTCGTTGAGGAACAGCGAGTACGGCAGGCCGGGGTACTCCTTCGACGCGACCGTGATGTCATCTCCGAGACCGGAGACGACGTTCGGCGGCAGCTTGCTGGCGACCTGCGCCTCGCCGGAGCTCAGCACACCGGCACGCACGGATGCCTCGGGCAGGATCTCCACGCGCAGCGTCTTGATCGCAGGCTTCTTCGCCCCGTCAGGACCCCACGCATAGTCGTCGTTGCGGGTGAAGACGAGCTCCTGATCGGCGGTGTACTCGCTGAGCACGAACGGCCCCGTGCCGATCGAGACGTCCGGACCGCCGGCCTTGAGCTGGTCCGCCGACGACTCCAGCACCTTCGGCGACCAGAAGCCCAGCTGCGCCGTGCTCGCGGCCTGCAAGAACGGCGCGTACGGCTGCGTGAAGTCGACCTCGACCGTGTGGTCGCCGATGACCTTCGTGCCGGCGTACAGGTCGTCTCCGAGCATGCTGGCGGCCTGCGCGGACTCGGTCTTCGGATCCACGATGCGATCGAAGTTCGCCTTGACCGCCGCCGCATCGAACGCGGTGCCGTCGCTGAAGGTCACGTCATCGCGCAACTCGAAGGTGTAGGCCTTCCCGTCGTCGGAGACCTTCCAGCTCTTGGCCAGCCACGGCGAGAAGGAGCCGTCCGCCTCCTGGAACACCAGGGAGTCCAGCACCTGGCGCTGCACCATCGCCGACACGTCGAGCTGGCTGGTCTGCGGATCCATGTGTCCATTGGCGAGGTTGGCACCCTCGATCGCCCAGGTGAGCTCGGCATCGGTGTTCGCGACGGCATCCGTGGCACCGTCGGATGCGGGACCGGCGCAGGCACTGAGCACCAGCGCGGATGCTGCGGCGAGCGCTGCGAGAGGAAGAAGACGCACGGGAAGAGAAGGCATTCGGGAACCTCGAGAAAGTGCGGGAAGGGGAACACTCCATCCTACCGACAGTTCTTGGACGCGGTCGATCAACGCCGATTCGCGGCCAGCCGATAGACTCGCTGCACAACCCACACTCAGGCACGCTCACACAGTGCCGTACACATCGCTCAAGGAGAACGTCTTGGCCGCGTCCGCATCGAACCAGATCCCCGACAAGCCCGTCCTCGAAGGCCTTGAAGCGAAGTGGGGCGAGCGCTGGTCCGAGCAGGGCACCTTCATGTTCGATCGCGCCCATGCCGCAGCCGCGGGCCGGGAGAGCGTCTACTCGATCGACACTCCCCCGCCGACGGCATCCGGCAGCCTGCACATCGGTCACGTGTTCTCGTACACGCACACCGACATCAAGGCGCGCTTCGAGCGCATGCGCGGCAAGAGCGTGTTCTACCCGATGGGCTGGGACGACAACGGTCTGCCCACCGAGCGACGGGTGCAGAACTACTACGGCGTGCGGTGCGACCCGACGCTGCCCTATGACCCCGACTTCACGCCCCCGTTCGAGGGTGGCGACAACAAGTCCTCCCGTGCGGCCGACCAGCTGCCCATCAGCCGCCGCAACTTCATCGAGCTGTGCGAGAAGCTGACCATCGAGGACGAGAAGCAGTTCGAGGCGCTTTTCCGCCAGCTGGGCCTGAGCGTGGACTGGACCCAGTCGTACCGCACCATCTCCGACGACACCATCCGGCAGAGCCAGCTCGCCTTCCTGCGCGGACTGGAGCGCGGCGAGGCGTACCAGTCCCTGGCACCGACACTGTGGGACATCGACTTCCGCTCCGCGATCGCGCAGGCCGAGCTCGAGGATCGCGAGCAGCAGGCAGCCTTCCACCGGCTGGCGTTCCATCGCACCGACGGGTCCGGCGACATCCAGATCGAGACCACCCGTCCCGAGCTGCTGGCCGCCTGCGTGGCCCTGGTCGCCCACCCGGACGACGAGCGCTACCAGGCCTCGTTCGGCACCACCGTGCGCACTCCGATCTTCGACGTCGAGGTGCCGGTGCTGGCGCACCACCTCGCCCAGCCCGACAAGGGCTCCGGCATCGCGATGATCTGCACCTTCGGCGACGTGACCGACATCGTGTGGTGGCGCGAGCTGGACCTGCCCAACCGCACGATCCTCGGCAAGGACGGCCGCGTGCTGGCCGATGCCCCCGACGCCATCGTGTCGGATGCCGGCAAGGCCGCGTACCAGCAGCTGGCCGGCAAGACCGTGTTCAGCGCCCGCAAGACCATCGTGGAGCTGCTGGGCGAGTCCGGCGAGCTCATCGAGGTCGGCAAGCCCTTCAACCACGCGGTGAAGTTCTTCGAGAAGGGCGACCGCCCGCTGGAGATCGTCTCGACCCGTCAGTGGTACATCCGCAACGGCGCCCGCGACGCGGAGCTGCGCGACCAGCTGCTGGCGAACGGCGAGCAGATGTCCTGGCACCCCGAGTTCATGCGGGTGCGATACGA
Organism: Microbacterium sp.; assembly: GCA_049646915.1. GTDB lineage: Bacteria > Actinomycetota > Actinomycetes > Actinomycetales > Microbacteriaceae > Microbacterium. Next base: position 1,104 of record JBARWR010000396.1, on the reverse strand, counting down.
GAACTGGGTGGGCGGGCTCACCGGCGACTGGCTGGTGTCGCGTCAGCGCTTCTTCGGCGTGCCGATCCCGATCTGGTACGGCCTCGACGAGGACGGCGAGCGCGACTACGACCGCGTGCTCACCCCGGCGCACGACATCCTGCCCATCGATCCGACCACCGATGTGCCGGCGGGCTACACCGAGGAGCAGCGCGGCGTGCCGGGCGGCTTCGTGGCCGAACAGGACATCTTCGACACCTGGGCGACCTCCTCACTCACCCCGCAGCTGGCCGGCGGCTGGCAGCGCGACGAAGAGCTGTGGAATCTGGTGGCGCCGTTCGACCTGCGCCCGCAGGGCCAAGACATCATCCGCACCTGGCTGTTCTCGACCATGCTGCGCTCGACGCTGGAGGACCAGCGCGCCCCGTGGCGCAACGCCGCGATCTCCGGTTTCATTGTCGACCCCGACCGCAAGAAGATGTCCAAGTCCAAGGGCAATGTGGTCACCCCGGCCGACATCCTGGACAAGCACGGATCGGATGCCGTGCGCTACTGGTCGGCATCCAGCCGCCTGGGCATGGACGCGGCCTTCGACCCGCAGAACCCGACCCAGGTGAAGATCGGTCGCCGTCTGGCGATCAAGATCCTCAACGCGGCGAAGTTCGTGCTGTCCTTCCCCGTGCCCGAGGGCGCGCAGATCACCCACGCGCTGGACGCCTCCATGCTCGCCACCTTGGACGCCGTGACGCGCGAAGCCACCGCCGCGTACGAGAACTACGACCAGGCCAAGGCGCTGGAGGTGACCGAGGCGTTCTTCTGGACGTTCTGCGACGACTACCTCGAGCTCGTCAAGGAGCGCGCCTACGACCAGACGGATGTCGGACAGGCCTCCGCCGCCCTCGCTCTGCGCCTGGCGCTGTCGACCCTGCTGCGACTGCTGGCCCCGATCGTGTCCTTCGCGACCGAGGAGGCCTGGTCGTGGTTCGAGGAGGGCTCGATCCACACCGCCGAGTGGCCGGAGGTCCTGGGACTCGACGGAGACCCGACCGTGCTGTCCGTCGCCAGCGAGGCGCTGATCGGCATCCGCCGGGCCAAGACCGAGGCCAAGGCCTCGCAGAAGACCCC
>JBARWR010000395.1:0-1549 GCA_049646915.1 Microbacterium sp. | reverse complement strand
CGACGGGGTTGCCGCCGTAGGTGCCGCCCAGGCCGCCCGCGTGGGCGGCGTCCATGATCTCGGCACGGCCGGTGACTCCGGCGAGCGGGAGACCCGCGGCGATGCCCTTAGCCGTGGTGACGAGGTCGGGCTCGATGCCGAAGATCTCGCTGGCGAACATCGCGCCGGTGCGGGCGAAGCCGGTCTGCACCTCATCGGCGATGAAGACGACGCCATTGTCGTGGCACCAGGCCACGATCGCGTCGAGGAAGCCGTCGGCGGGCACGATGAAGCCGCCCTCGCCCTGGATGGGCTCGATGACGACGGCGGCGAGGCTGTCGGCGCCGATCTGCTTCTCGATGAGGGTGATGGCGCGCTGAGCCGCCTCCGCTCCAGACAGTTCGTCGCGGTACGGGTACGAGCCGGGCACGCGGTAGACCTCGGGGGCGAACGGACCGAATCCGGCCTTGTACGGCATCGCCTTGGCGGTCAGTGCCATGGTCAGGTTGGTGCGGCCGTGGTATCCGTGGTCGAAGGCGACGACGGCAGGCCGTCCGGTGTGCTTGCGGGCGATCTTGATGGCGTTCTCGACGGCCTCGGCACCCGAGTTGAACAGGGCGGTCTTCTTGGCGAACGCACCCGGGGTGAGACGGTTCAGCGCCTCGGCGACCTCGACGTACGACTCGTAGGGCGAGACCATGAAACAGGTGTGGGTGAACTGCGCGGACTGCGCGGCGATCGCCGCGGCGACCTTCGGATGCGCGTTGCCGACGCTCGTGACGGCGATGCCGGAGCCGAGGTCGATGAGCGAGTTGCCGTCGGCGTCGAGGATCACGCCGCCGCCTGCGGCCACGACCGAGACGGGCATCGAATGCGCGACGCCGGCGGCGACGGCATCAGACTTCCGAGCGAGCACCTCGGCCGAGCGGGGGCCGGGCAGCGGGGTGACGATGCGACGGACCTGCTCGAGGGTGGGTCCGCCGACGGGGATCGAGGTGGTCTCGTCGATGAGGGTCATAAGGCGAGGCTACGTCGGCCACCCGAGGAAGTCCTTCGCCAGATCGTACAACCAGAGGATAGGATTCGCCGTAGCGTACAAGAGGAGGTGACGCCGTGGACACTCCCGCCGCACCGACCCTGCGCATGCTGCTGAACCACGCCGAGCTGCGACTCTCCCTCGTCACCGCCGAGACCGAACTGGCTCCCGATGCGATGGACAGGAGGGTTCTGGACAGGGAAGTGCAGTGGGTGCACAACTCCGACCTGGTCGACCCGACCCCGTTCCTCTCCGATGGACTGCTGCTGCTGACCACCGGGTCCCAGCTGGGCGAGCACGACGAGAAGGCCGCCGCGGACTACGTCGCCCGGCTCGTGCGTCGAGGCGTGCTCGCGCTCGGGTTCGGGTCGGGCGTGCACCGGCAGGGTGTGCCCGAAGAGCTCATCGCCGCCTGCACCGAGGTCGGGCTCGCTCTGTTCGAGGTGCCCTACGACATCCCGTTCCTGGCGATCGCGCGCGTGCACGCCGGCGCCATCGCCGCGCACGCCTACGCCCGGCGAACCTGGGCGCTCG
>JBARWR010000394.1:0-4685 GCA_049646915.1 Microbacterium sp. | reverse complement strand
GGGCACATCGGCGCTGCGGGCGACGCGCACGTGCCCGATGTCGCCGGCCGTGCCCTGGGCGCCGCGCAGCAGTCGACCGTGCGAGATGATGCCCGCTCCGATACCGGTCGCGACCTTCACGAACATCATGTGGTCGATGTTCGGCCAGGCGAAGGCACGCTCGCCGAGCGCCGAGATGTTCACGTCGTTGTCGACGAGCACCGGCACCTCCAGGTGCTGCTGCACCCAGCCGGGCACGTCGAAGCGATCCCAGCCCGGCATGATCGGCGGATTGACCGGCCGGCCACTGGGATGCTCCACCGGCCCGGGCACCCCGACGCCCACGGCCGCGACGCGATCATGGCCGAGATCGAGGGAGCGCACCAGCTTCGCCGCCGTCTCGACGGCCCAGCCGAGGACGTCCTCCGGCCCGCGTCCGACCTCGAGTTCACCGGTCTGCTCGGCGAGGATCGTGCCGGCCAGGTCGGCGACAGCGACCGTGGTGTGCGAGGCGCCGATGTCGACCCCGATGACCACCTTCGCCTCGGGGTTCAGAGCGAACTGCGACGGGGGCCTGCCCCCGGTGGATGCCGCATCTGCGACAGGGCGGATGAGTCCGCGGTGCATGAGCTCGTCCACGCGCGCGGCCACTGTCGATCGCGCGAGCCCGGAGGCCTTCGCCAGCTCGGCACGGGTGCGCGGAACACCGTCGCGGAGCAGCTGGAAGAGCTCCCCGACGCCGCCGTTGCTCGCATTGTTCGGCATCCGTCTCCTGTCAGTGTTCAGGGCCGCGCAGAGACTTCTGCCTTACCCGGGCAGTCTACGCGCGTGATCCGGCAGAAGTCGGGCGCGTGCCCTTGCGCACGCGCTTGACCGCGAAGCGCTGCTGCAGCAGCACGGCGATCACGATGATCACTCCCTTCGTGACCGACTGCAGCGAGGAGGACATGTTGTTCTGCACGAAGACGTTCTGCAGGACCGCGAAGATGAGCACGCCGAACACCGTCCCCGTGATCGTGCCGCGTCCGCCGATCAGGAGCGTGCCACCGACCACCACGGCCGCGATCGCGTCGAGCTCGTAGAGATTTCCGTGCGTGGAGGTTCCCGCATTGGTCCGGCCGAGGATCATCACCGCGGCAATGCCGGCGGTGAGTCCCGCCAGAGCGTAGAGCCACATCACGTGCTGGTTCACCTTGATGCCCGCCAGTCGCGCGGCCTCGACGTTGCCGCCGATCGCGACCGTGCGACGGCCGAAGGTGGTGCGGTTCAGCAGCAGCCAGCCTGCGACGGCGACGATGGCGAAGATCCAGATGAGGATGTCGATGCCGAGCAGGTCGACGTTCATCGCCTTGAGGAAGTTCCGATCGGATACCACCAGGGTGCGCTTGTTCGCCAGCATCTCCGCGAGTCCGCGCGCTCCGACCAGCATCGCCAGGGTCGCCATGAAGGCCGCGACCTTGCCGTAGGCGATGACGACGCCGTTGATCAGGCCTGCTCCGGTGCCCACCAGGAGGGCGACGAGGACGGTGACGAGCCAGTGCGACGACTTGGCGATGTCCTGAACGGCGGCGAGCGCGGCGACGACCGAGGAGAGGGCCAGCACCGCACCGACGGAGAGGTCGATGCCACCGGCGATGATCACGAACGTCATCCCGATGCTGATCACCCCGATGATGGACGCCTGGCGCAGGATCACCAGCGCGTTGCCGAAGTTGAAGAAGTTGTCGAACGCCGTCAGCATCCCCACCGCGATGATGGCGAGCAGCGCCAGCACCAGGCCGAGGTTGCGTCCGGCCGCGCCGGAGAACAGCGACCGCAGCGGTGCGCGCGATGCGCTTCTGTCGACGGGGGTCCGGGTCTGCTCGCTCACGCGGGGGTTCCTTCCATGACGAGATCGAGCACTCCGTGCTCGTCGATCTCCGAAGCGGGTAGAGAGGTGAGGACGCGGCCGTCGCCGATGACGAGCACGGTGTCGGCGAGACCGAGGACTTCCTCGATCTCGCTGGAGACGATGACGATCGCGTGGCCTTCCGCGGCCAGGTCGTGGATGAGGTTGTAGATCTCCGCCCGCGCTCCGACGTCGACGCCGCGCGTCGGCTCGTCGAGGAGCAGCACGCGAGCACCGTGCGCCATCCAGCGTGCGAGCAGGATCTTCTGCTGATTTCCGCCGGAGAGCGTGCCTGCGGGCAGGTCGGGGTCATCGGGACGCAGCTCCATCGCTGTGATCTGCTCGCGGGCGATCCGCCGCTCGGCGCGCTCGTCGAGCCAGCCGGCCCTGGCGAATCGCGCGAAGGAGGACAGCGTGATGTTGCGGAAGATCGGCTCACCGAGCACGAGTCCCTGCGACTTGCGCTCCTCCGGACTGAGTCCGAGGCCTGCGCGCACCGCCGCGGACACGGACCCGCGCGGCAGCGGCCTGCCCTCGACGAGAACCCGCCCGGACGAAGCGGGGCGTGCTCCGTAGACGGTCTCGATGATCTCGGATCGGCCCGAGCCGACGAGTCCCGCCAACCCGACGATCTCGCCCGCGCGCACCGAGAAAGAGACGTCCGAGAACACGCCGTCCAGGCTCAGGTCCTCGACCTCCAGCAGCACCGGCGCATCGGCCGCGACGGGAACGGCGTCGGGGAACACGTTCTCCACCAGCCGTCCGGTCATGTGCTTGATGAGAACCTGGGTGGGGGTGTCGGCGACGTCGAGATTGCTCGCCGTGCTCGCGCCGTCCTTCAGGACAGTGATCCTGTCTCCGATGCTGCGGATCTCCTCCAGCCGGTGGGTGATGTAGATCACCGCGATGCCCTGCGCGGTCAACTCCTTGACCACGTCGAACAGTCGGCGCACCTCCTCGGCGCCGAGAGCGGCGGAGGGCTCGTCCATCACGATCAGCCTGATGTCATGGGACAGAGCGCGAGCCATGCTCACGATCTGCTTCTCGGCCGAGCTCAGCGTGCCGACTTCGGCATGCGGCGAGAGCCGCTCGTGTCCGAGCCGCCTCAGCAGCGCACGCGCCTGGGTCGCAGCCGCGGTGCGCCGAGTGAATCCGCCGCGTGCGAGTTCATGCCCGAGGAAGATGTTCTCGGCGACGGTCAGGTCGTCGACGACATCGAGCTCCTGATACATCGTCGCGATACCGAGATCGATCGCCGCCTGCGGGTCATCGATGAACACGCGCTCTCCGTGCCACAGGATCTCGCCCGCGTCGGGCTGGTGCACACCGGCGAGCGTCTTGATCAGGGTGGACTTGCCGGCACCGTTCTGCCCGAGCAGACAGTGCACCTCTCCGGGGCGGATCTGGAGATCCACCCCGCGCAGGGCGCGAACGGCCCCGAAGGTCTTCTCGACCCCGCACATCTCGAGTAATGCAGGAGCCCGGTCATCTTTGATCACACGAGGAACATAACATGTCGGGCGTCGGCCCGCGAGTGCCATTCGTTATCACGGCGTCCAGCCCGCAAGTCCCCTCAGAGAAGTACCAGCGCGCCCGTTCTTTCCCAGAAATCCAGGCGACTCGGGACTTCTGCTGAATGATGGTCAAAAGCTGTACAAATGGCTGCCCCTTCTGTTAGCTTCTCCTTGAGAGTGCCCGCGAGCTCCCACTCGCACTGCACGCACCTGCATCATCTTTCAAGGAGGAAACGACATGCTCAGCATGCGCAAGCGCGGACTCCGTCCGCTGATGGCGGGCGCGGCAGCGCTGTTCGCCATCACCCTGGTCGCCGGCTGCACCAGCACCGCCGACGACACCTCGTCGGATCGTCAGGGCACGACCAGCGATGAGAACAAGGCATCGGGCGAGACCGTCGTCATCGGCTGGTCGGGCCCGGAGGCCGACCACGGCTGGCTCGGCGCCATCAACACCGGCGCGATCAACGCCGCCGAGGGCTTCGAAGACGTCGACCTGCGGCAGGCCGAAGGCACCAACGACGTCAACAAGCAGATCGCCGCCGTCGAGAAGTTCATCAACGACGGCGTCGACGCTATCGTGCTGCTCCCGACCGATGGCGCCGCGCTCACGCAGGCGGCGCAGAAGGCGATGGATGCCGGCATCCCCGTCATCAACGTCGACCGCGAGTTCTCGAGCACGTTCGCTTCGCGGGCCACCATCCTCGGCGACAACTACGGTATGGGAGTCAGCGCCGGCACGTACATCTGCGAGCAGCTCGACGGCAAGTCCGACGCCGTGGTGGCCGAGATCGCCGGCATCGATTCCCTGCCTCTCACCCAGGATCGCTCGCAGGGCTTCAAGGACGCGCTCGACGCCTGCGGCCTCGAGGTCGGGCCCCGCGTCGCAGCGGACTTCACGGTCGCCGGCGGCGAGAGTGCGGCATCGCAGCTGCTGTCCGCCAACCCGCAGATCGACGCCATCTGGAACCACGACGACGACCAGGGCGTCGGCGTCATGGCTGCGATCGAATCGGCGAACCGCAGCGAGTTCTTCATGGTCGGCGGCGCCGGCAGCGTCAACATGATGGATCGCATCAAGGCCGACGACAGCGTCGTCAAGGCGACCGTCATCTACCCGTCGACGCAGGCGGCCGACGGCATCGCACTCGCACGGCTCATCGCTCAGGGCAAGACCGTGAGCGATCTGATCACGCCGAGCGTGCCCTACCGCATCGTGCTCGACGCCCCCGTGGTCACCAAGGACAACGTCGACGAGTTCATCAAGCTCGCCTTCGAGTCCTGACCCCTCGTCGGGCGGGCGC
>JBARWR010000393.1:0-1528 GCA_049646915.1 Microbacterium sp. | reverse complement strand
CTGTCGGAGCGACGGCCGTAGACCAGGTCGAGGAAGACGTCCTCCAGGCTCGGGCCGCGCTGCTGCAGCACCGTCAGGGGCACTCCGGCCGCAGCGGTTATCGCGCCGACCGTGGCCGAGTTCGAATCGCGCACCGTGACGCCGGAGCGCAGCACATCGAAGGTGAGCTTCGCGGACGAGAGCGCCGTGATCAGCTGCGCGCGGTTCTCGGCATCCACGATCACCGCGCCGCCCGCAGGGTCGGCGAGGTCCTCGATGCCGCCGGAGTACACCGAACGGCCCTTCGAGAGGACGACGACATTGTCGGCGACCTGCTCGATCTCGCTGAGCACGTGCGAGGACAGCAGCACCGTGCGGCCCTCGTCGGCCAGCCGGCGCATGAGCAGACGCATCCAGCGGATGCCCTCGGGGTCCAGGCCGTTGGCCGGCTCATCGAGCACGAGCACGCCGGGGTCGCCGAGCAGAGCGGATGCCACGGCCAGGCGCTGGCGCATGCCGAGCGAGTAGCTGCCCAGGCGCGTGTCGGCGTCGTCCTGCAGGCCCACTAGACGCAGCACCTCATCGACCCGCGAGACCGGGATGCCGTTGCCCTTGGCTGCGATCAGCAGCTGGCGCGCCGCGGTGCGACGCGGACGGTACGCGGCCTCCTCGAGCACGGCACCCACCGTGCGCAGCGGGTTGCGCAGCTCGGAGTACGAGGAGCCGCCGATGGTCGCGGTGCCGGAGGTAGGGCGGATCTGGCCCAGCAGTATCCGCAGCGTTGTCGTCTTGCCCGCCCCGTTGGGTCCGAGGAAGCCGGTGACCACACCGGGTTCGACGCGCACCGAGAGGTCGGCGACCGCAGTCACGGCGCCGTAGCGCTTCGTGATGCGGTTGAACTCGAGCACCTGTCCTTCGGGCATGGCGACCTCTCCTGATGTGGGCAGTTCCCTCCATCTTCTCGGAAATCCCTGGGAATTCCTGTTTCACCTGCCGCAAATGGCTATCCTCACCCCTGAATCGGGGCGAAACGCGAAGCGGAGTAGCCTGACCATCGTGACCGATGCCGAAGCTGCCACCGTCCTCGTCCGCACCGAGAACTCCCTCGGGCGGATCACTCTCAACCGTCCGCGCGCGATCAACGCCCTCGATCTGGACATGATCGAGCGGATCACCGCCGCGTTGAGGATGTGGATCGACGACGTCGACATCGAGACCGTGCTCATCGACGGCGAGGGCGAGCGCGGGTTCTGCGCCGGCGGTGATGTCCGCGCCCTGTACGAGCACATCGTCGGCGGCCACCCAGGCGACATCGCCGAGTTCTTCCGGGCCGAGTACGCCATGAACGCGCTGATCGCCGAGTACCCGAAGCCGGTCGTGGTCTTCGCCGACGGCATCACGATGGGCGGCGGCATCGGCCTGGCCGGCCACGCATCCGTGCGGATCGTCACGGAGCGCTCGAAGCTGGCGATGCCCGAGACGCGCATCGGCTTCACCCCCGACGTCGGCGGCACCTGGCTGCTGGGCCGGGCTCCGGGCCGCCTCGGCG
>JBARWR010000392.1:0-3055 GCA_049646915.1 Microbacterium sp. | reverse complement strand
GCCTGATGCTGCAGCCACAGCAGAATGTCGCCGGTGAGCAGCGGGGTGGCGCCCACCAGCATCCCGATCAGGACCACGGCTGCGAGAGCCGCGACGCCGACGATCATGACGATGCGGAAGCGACGGGTGCTGCGCACGCCGAAGCGGATGCTGGGCGGCCGCCGTGTCGGTCCGGCATCGCGCAGCCGGCGGGCCATCACCACCAGCACGATCGCGCCGAGGAGTGTGGTGGCCACGCCGGTCGGCACGGCGATGGCGCCCTCGGCGCCGATGATCGCGCGCAGCACCGCATCCGCGCCGATGACGACGATCGCGCCGATGAGTCCGGTCGCCGGAATCAGCAGCGCGTGCCGTCCGAGTGCCGGAACCAGGCGCGACAGCAGCCGGGCGAGCACCGGCGCGCAGAGTCCGACGAAGCCGATCGGCCCGGCGAGGGTGACCGCGGCTGCGGTGAGCAGCACAGACAGCAGGATGCCGATGATGCGCGTGGAGCGGATCGGCACGCCCAGCGACGAGGCGGTGTCGTCACCGAGAGCGAGCACGTCCAGCCTGCGGGTGAGCACGAGGGCCAGCGCGATGCCCACGACGATGACGGGCGCCGCACGCAGGAACGACTCGATGCCCAGCTGCGACAGGCTGCCGCTGCCCCAGGCGAACAGTCCCTTGGTCTCCTCGTCGAAGAGGATCAGCAGTGTGGAGGTGCCGGCCTGCAGCGCGAGCGCCAGCGCAGAGCCGGCGAGCACGAGCCGGGTGGTCGAAGATGCCGCGCCACCGGCCAGACCGAGCACGAGCCCGGCGGAGAACAGCCCACCGATCACCGCGACCACACCGGATGCCCAGAACGGGATGCTGATCCCGAACGCGGTCACCGCGGTGATCGCGAAGTACGCGCCGGCGGTGACTCCGAGCGTGTCGGGCGAGGCGAGCGGGTTGCGCGCGAGCGACTGCATGAGCAGGCCCGCGACGCCCAGCGCGAGGCCGACCGCGACGCCGGCCGCCAGTCGCGGCAGCCGCGATCCGAAGAGGATGTCGGGGTTCGCGAACACTGCTCCGCTGGTGCCCTGCGTCAGGTGCCAGGCGGATGCCAGCACCAGCACCACCAGCAGTCCGACAAGCGTCCAGACGGCCGCCGCCGCGCCCCCGGTGCGGTCGGTTAGACCCGCGCCGGCCCGGTCACCGGCATCCGGCGTCTCCGCTTCGGTGCCCACCTCGGTGTCCACTTCCGTGTCCACTTCGGGGGCCGCTTCGGCTCCCACTCCGGTGTCCACTTTGGGGGCCGACACGCCAGATGCAGGCCGTTTCCCGCGAATCGGTCCGACATCTGGCGTGTCGGCCCCCGATTCGTATGCGGAATCGGGAGCCGAATCGAGCGCGCTATCGCTCACTTCGTGATGACATCCACGTACGCGTCGACGATCTGCTCGGCCGAGCGCGGTCCGCCGAACGTCCAGATGCCGGCCGGGAACGCGTCGATCCGATTCTCCTTGACGGCCGGAATGGACGCCCATGCCGGATTCTTCGCGGCGGCGTCGATGAAGCTCTCCGAGTCGGGGTCGTTGGTCCCCGTGTACAGCAGCATGGCGTCGCCGATGGTCGTCATACCCTCGATGTCGGTCTGTCCCAGACCGTAGGCCGCGTCGACCTCGCCGGTCCAGGCGTTCTTCAGGCCCAGCTTCTCGCCGAGCTCGCCGATCAGCGATCCCTGTCCGAAGGGTCGCAGCGAGACGTTGCCGCCGTCGACCCAGCCGTCGAAGAACACGAAGGGCGCACCCTCGAGCGAGGCGCCGGACACGGCCTTCACGCCCTCGGCGAGCTTCGCGTCGAACTCGTCCTTCACGACGTCGGCGCGCTCGGTGCGGCCGGTGGCCTGTGCGATCAGGTCGAAGGTGCCGAGCATCTGCTTGATCGGGTCCTTCGCGTCGGCGCCGAGCGTGGCGAGCACCGGCACGCCGTACTTCTCCAGCTGGGTGATGATCGCGTCATCGCGGGTGTAGGCCTCCACGATCACCAGGTCGGGCTCGGTCGCGAACAGCGCGTCGAGGTTGGGCTCCTGGCGGGTGCCGACGTCCTTCACGTCCTTCGGCAGCTCTTCCGCGGTGTCCCAGGTGCGGTAGCCGTCGGCATCCGCCACCGCCACCGGCGTCAGGCACAGCGAGAGCACGTCCTCGATCTGCTGCCACTCCAGCACAGCCACCTTCGCGGCGGGCTTGTCCAGCTTCACGCTGCGACCGAACGCGTCGGTGAGCTCCACCGGGCCGGTGGATGTGGTCGTGCTGTCGTCGGTGCAGCCGATGCCGCTCGCCGTGGACGTCGTGGAGCCTGCGGTCTTGTCTGGTGCGGCCTGCGTGGTTCCGCAGGCGGTGAGCGCGAGGGTCAGCGCACCGAGGGTCGCAAGGGCGGCGAGGGACTTGTTCATCTTGTGGGGCTCCGGGAAGGTTTTCGGGTCGGGATCGGTGGGGAGGAGAGTCGGGAGGTCAGGCGGAGAGCGCGGCGAGCGCGCGGCCTGCGCGATCGTGGTGACGACCTCGAGGCGTGACCTGGACACGGCCGGTGCGACCGTCGACGCTCGCGTCGATCGGCAGACCGTAGACCTCTGTGAGGTACTCGCCGGTCAGCACGGCGGCGGGCGTGCCCGCCGCGCGCACGCGCCCGCGGTGCATGAGAACGACTTCGTCGGCGACGGATGCCGCGTGGCTGAGATCGTGCAGCACGACGCCGACGGCGGTGCCGCGGTCGGCGAGGTCGTAGATCAGGTCGAGGGTCTCGACCTGATAGCGCAGGTCGAGGTGGTTGGTGGGTTCATCCAGCAGCAGGATGCCTGTGCTCTGTGCGAGTGCGGTGGCCAGCCATACGCGCTGCAGCTCGCCTCCGGAGAGCTCGTCGACGGCGCGATGCGCCATCGATTCCAGGCCCGTCAACTCCAGTGCCTGCGCGATGGCGCGCCGATCGGCATCCGACATCCCCGCGAACCTGCCGCGGTGCGGGTGACGGCCGTAGGCGACGACGTCGCGCACTTCGAGGCCGGAGGGGTGCGGGCGCGACTGCGAGAGCATCG
>JBARWR010000391.1:0-6538 GCA_049646915.1 Microbacterium sp. | reverse complement strand
CCGCTGCGCACCTCGTGCGCTGCGCAGCGCGTCCAGTCGCTCGAGGCTGACGGCGAGGTGCGCTCCGCGCTTGGTCGCGGCGACCGCATGCACTTCGTCGATGATCACCGTGTGCACGTCGCGCAGTGTCTCGCCCGCGCGGCTGGTGAGCATGAGGTACAGCGACTCGGGTGTCGTTATCAGGATGTCGGGTGGAGAGCTGACCAGCTTGCGACGGTCGCTGGAGGTTGTATCGCCCGATCGCACGCCCACGGTCACCTCGGGCGCGGGCAGTCCCAGCCGCCGGGCGGACTGTCCGATGCCGATCAGAGGTGAGCGCAGGTTGCGCTCGACGTCGACGCCCAGCGCCTTCAGCGGTGAGATGTAGAGGACTCGGGTGCCCGGTTCATCCGCATCCGTCGCCTTCTCGCGGAAGGTGCTGTCGATGGCCCAGAGGAATGCCGACAGCGTCTTGCCGGACCCGGTCGGTGCGACGACGAGCGCGCTACGGCCCGCCGAGATCGCTTCCCATGCTCCCGCCTGGGCAGGAGTGGGCGCGTCGAACGCCCCCCGAAACCAATCCTGGGTCGCGGGAGCGAATCGCTCGAGCACATCCGGCACCCCTCCATCATGCGGCAGGCCGCCGACACTTCGGCTCGCCGGCGCTTGCGCACTGCATCGCATCAGCCCCTCGAATAGCGTGGGGGGATGAACGACGCCGAATTCACCCGTCTCTACGGCGAGTGGACGCCACGCACCCCGGATGACGTCCGCGACTTCTTCGACGGCTACCCCGGCATCTGGTGGATCGCCGGCGGCTGGTCCCTGCAGGCGTTCACCGGTGTCGAGCGTCACCACGAGGACATCGATCCCGGCATCCTGCGCGTCCAGCTCCCGTTGATCCGCGCGCACGCGCGGGGACGCCTCGATCTGTGGGCGGCGTCCTCGGGCGCGCTGAAGCCGGTGGCATCCGATGATCCCGCCGACTTGCTGGACGGATGCGGTCAGCTCTGGTCGCGGCGAAGCGCTGCCGACCCATGGGAGTACGACATCCTCCTCGGACCCGGAGACCCGGACGAGTGGCAGTACAAACGGAACACGCGCATCCGGATGCCGATGACCGAGGCGCTCTGGGAGCGGGACGGCATCCGGTACCTGCAGCCCGAGATCCAGCTGCTCTACAAGGCCCGAGGGCTGCGCGAGAAGGATCAGGCCGACTTCGACGCGACCCTGCCGTTCCTCGACGCACATCGCCGATCGTGGCTGGCGGATGCTCTGGAGCGGACCATCCCGACGCATCCGTGGACACCGTCTCTGGGCTGACCCTTGCCGATGTCGGCCGTCATGACCAGGCTGTACCCATGGCTGAGCACACGACGAATTACCAGGACACCTTCATAGAGGTGTCGGAGGACTGCCCGATCGACCACGGTGCTGAACCGCCGATCGCCGAGAACGCATCGATCGCCGCGCTGCACTACCGGCTGATCTCCGAGCGTCCGTACGAACTCACCTCCGACGACGTGCTCTTCGAGACCTATGCCCTGCGCAAGGGCATCGACACGGATGACGCCGAGGTCAGGGCGGAGTTCTTCTCGAAGGGCCAGGCCTGCCTGCGCTCGTCACCGTTGGGCAAGCGCTACGGCTGGGGCACACACCACGATGCGCAGGGGCGGGTCGCCCTGGTGTCGCGCGACTCGGATGAATACGCGGCGCTCGCGGCCGACTCCTCCCTGGCGCACACGAGGGCGATGCGCTCGTCGCGCGCCTGAGGATCTGCCTCAGTACTCGTTCGGGACGATGATCCAGAGCAGGATGTACGCCCAGATCGACAGCCCTGCGAACAGCACGGCGAGAACGGTGACGACCCGGACGGTCGTGGGGCTGATGTCGAAGCGCCGCGCGACGGCGGCGCAGACTCCGGCGATGACACGGTCCTGGTGGGGGCGAACGAGAGGGTTCATGCCACCAGCCTGCCTCACCAGGCCGCGAGAGGTAACCCTCAGACGATCTCAGCGAGCTCTCCTTCCGCACTCAACTCCAGGGTGAGATTCAGATCGAGCCGTTGCAGGAACACGTCGTCGTGGCTGACGACGAGCACGGCGCCGCGATACGCGCGCAGCGCCTCGACGAGTTGATCGACCGTGTCGAGGTCGAGGTTGTTCGTCGGCTCATCCAGTACCACGAGGTGCGGGGTGGGGTCGGCGAGCAGCAGCTTCGCCAGTGCCACGCGGAAGCGCTCACCGCCGGAGAGAGCGCTGACCGGGCGGTCCATCCTCGCACCGCGGATCAGGAACCGGGCCAGCCTGTTGCGTAGCTGCTTGTCCGGCACGTGCGGTGCGGATGCGGCGATGTTGGTGACCACGGATGCCGACTCGTCGAGGCCGTCCACGCGCTGGGAGAGGTACCCGATCCGGTCGGTGTGCCCCTCGATCTGAAGGACGGATGCAGGTCTGAAGGATGCCTCGGCAGCATCCGTCCTGAATTCCTGCGAATCTCCTTCAGAAGTGAGGGAGTCGGCGACCAGCCGACGCAGCAGCGTGGTCTTGCCCACGCCGTTGCGCCCGACCAGGGCGACCCGCTCCGGCCCCTGCACGACCCAGGACCGCGTCGCGTCGCCGATCGTCAGGATCTGCCGCGAGGACGACATACCCGGATCCGGCAGCTCGATCTTCATCGAGTCGTCGTCTCGCACGCGATGACCGGCCGCATCCAGCGCCTGCCTCGCGGCATCCTCCTTTTCCGCCACCTCCGTGCGCAGCTTGCCGGCCGACACCTGAGCGGCCATCTTGCGGCCGTTCGCGACGATCTTCGGCACCCGCTTCTCCTCGAACGCCTTGCGCCCCATCCGGGCCCGGCGCGCGAGCTTCGTCTCGGCCTCGATCCGCTGACGCTTCTCCTTCTTCAGCGCCTGGGCGGCATCGCGCTCGGCCTGCCTGGCGGCATCCTGCTCGCCGTCCAGCCACTCCCGCCACTGCGAGTAGGGCCCGCCGAAAACGCTCAGCGTTCTGCCGTACAGCTCGGCGGTGTCATCCATCAGCTCGAGCAGCGCGATGTCATGACTGACCACGATCAGCGTGCCCTTCCAGGCGCGCACCATCTCGGACAGGCGCGCCCGCGCGTGGCGATCGAGGTTGTTGGTGGGCTCGTCGAGCAGGGTGATGGACGCTCGCCGCAGGCGGATGCCGGCGATCGCGACCAGCACGGCCTCGCCGCCGGACAGCTCTCCGACCGTGCGATCCAGGAAGGACGGATCGAGTCCGGCCTCGGCGAGCGACGCGGTGGCTCTGGCCTCGATGTCCCAGTCATCCCCGACGGCATCGAAATGCGCCGGATCAACGTCGCCTGCCGTGATGGCGCGCACCGCGTCGAGCGCACCTGCGATGCCGAGCAGCTCTGCCACGCGCCGGTCGGTGTCGAGGATGAGGCGCTGCGGCAGGTACGCCACGTCGCCGGTTGCGGTGATGCCACCCGAGGTCGGCGTGAGCTCGCCGGCGATCAGGCGCACCAGGGTGGACTTGCCTGCGCCGTTGCGGCCGACGAGTCCCGTGCGGCCCGAGCCGAAGGAGCCCGAGACCGCGTCGAGCGCGATCGAGCCGTCCGGCCAGGTGAAGGTGAGCCGGTCGAGGGTGATGGCTGCAGAGGTGGAAGGTAGTGACATGAGCGACTCCCGAAATGTGCGGGTGCGCGGATGCCGACGGGGGTCCCTGAGCCTGCCGCCTGTACTGAGCGAGCGCCAGCGAGACGACGTGAAGGGCACGACGTGGAAGACGTGGAAAGACAGATGCCGTGTGGGGCGGACCTGCACTGAGCGAGCTCTTGCGAGCCGAAGTGAGGATCGTCGGATCAGCGCGTGGATGAGAACGCGGAGAGAAGACGATTCAGATCAAAGGACTTCCAGACACGGCGGACAGGACTCTGAGACTGTAGCCGCTGCGGCGCCGATCGTGCAACCCGGGCGTGTCGCGGTCGGTCAGCTGGCGACGGAGTCCTTCCACTGCGACAGGAAGACGCGCACGTCGGCGAGCTCCTGCTCAGAGATGGAGTGCGTGAGGCCGGGGTAGACCCGGCCGGACAGCTCGGAGTGCGCGGGCAGCCACTGCGCCGTGTGGTCGACCAGATTCGGCGGGATGACATCGTCGCGGTTGCCGCGGCCCCAGAACACCGGCGGCTTCTGCTCCTGCAGGGCGGCATCGTTCGGCAGCTCACCCGGGGCGGCATAACCGCTCAGCGCGACGACGGCGTCGATTCGCTCCGGGGCGAGGCGCAGTGCCTGAAGCGACACCGCGGCGCCCTGAGAGAAGCCCAGCAGGGCGACGGACGACGCGGTGGCGGAGGCGGCGGGAAGCCACCGCAGCAGAGCCTCGGCAGCGGTGGTGATGCCCGCCGCATCCCGCGTGCCCATCGAGTCGATCGCGTACCAGGAACGCCCCGGCATCGGCCACGGCGGCGCCAGGGGTGCGGCCACGGATGCCACCGCGATGCCGTCCGGGAGGTACGGGACCAGCCCGAACAGGTCGTTCTCGTCGGCACCGTAGCCGTGCAGGAGCACGAGCAGGGGCATCTCGTCGCGCACCTGAGAAGACCAGAGCGTCAGGCTGTCATCGAGAGTCAGCGCAGCATCCATTCCCCCATCTTGCCTGCTGCCGACGTCGCGACGGCCTGGATCCAGCATCGGCTGGTAGAACTGACACATGGCGGTTCGCACACCTGATCCCGACCCCGATGGCGACTTCGGGTTCGACGAGGTGCCCGCGGCCGACGACAACCCCGGCTGGCTGAGTGATATCGAGCTCGAAGAGGCCCGCCGTCGGCTGCCGATGCTGTACGTCGAGGCCATCCCGGTGGTCACCGACGGCGCCGGTCAGGTCACCTCCATCGGCGTGCTGCTGCGCTCGACGCCGATGGGCGAGATGACCCGCACCATCGTCTCGGGTCGGGTGCGTTACGGCGAGACCGTGCGCGATGCGCTGTTCCGCCATATCGAGAACGACCTCGGGCCGATGGCGTTCCCTCTGCTGCCCGTGTCTCCCACACCTTTCACCGTGGCGGAGTACTTCCCGATCCCCGGCGTCAGCGCCTTCGACGACGACCGGCAGCATGCCGTGTCGCTCGTGTTCGTCGTGCCGGTCACGGGCACCTGCGAGCCCCGTCAGGATGCTCTCGAGGTCACCTGGTTCTCCCCGGAGGAGGCGGGAACCGATGCCCTCTCCGCCGAGATGGAGGGAGGCCGCGGCACGTTGATCCGACAGGCGCTCGCCCACCTCGGCCTGCTGCGCTGACCGGCATCCGTCGCGTGGCATCCGCCGGACCCGACGCCCGCCGACCTCCGCTCACACGCCGAGACCCCGTCGTACCGGTGACGGTGCGACGGGGTCTCGACCGCGGGACGAGGTCTCGCTGCGGGGTGGACTGCGTCAGCCGGCGGTCACTCCGCCGTCGGCCACGAACTCCGAGCCGGTGACGAACGTCGCGTCGTCGCTGGCCAGGAACGTGATCAGCGCGGCGATCTCCTCGGGACGGCCCAGGCGGCCCATCGGGGTGCCGGCGATCAGCATGTCGCGATCGGTCTCGCCGAGGATCGGGGTGTCGATGAATCCGGGGTGCACCGAGTTCACGCGCACGCCCTCCTTGGCCCAGCCGAGAGCGGTGGTCTTCGTGAGCAAGCGCACGGCGCCCTTTGCGGCGTGGTAGGCGGGACTCACGCCCGAGCCGACGATGCCGTACATCGAACTGATGTTGACGACCGACCCCTTGCCGCTCTTCTTCAGTGCGTCAGCGGCGGCCTTCATGCCCAGGAACACGCTGGTCTGGGTGACGGCGACGACCTTGTTCCAGGTGTCCAGCGAGGTGACCTCGATCGCCTCGGTGTCGCCGATGCCGGCGTTGTTGACGAGGATGTCCAGCGCGCCGTAGGTCTCGACGACCTTCGCGACCGCGTCATTCCAGCCGTCCTCGCTGGTGACGTCGAGGTGGAGGAACAGCGCCTTGCCGCCGTCCTTCTCGATCTGGGCGACGACCTGCGCGCCGAGGTCGTCCTGCACGTCTGCGATCACGACCGTTCCACCCTCGGATGCGATGCGCGTCGCGGTGGCCTTGCCGATTCCGCTTGCGCCTCCCGTGACAAGCGCCACACGTCCATCGAAACGAGTCATGATCTCCTCTTCCTTCCGTCGGGTCGTCCCGTCAGTCACCGGGACGCTCATCCGATACAACCTCGACGTCCGCATTTATATTCCAATGAATAGATTCTGGGTGATCGCGGCGACGCGTAGGCTCGTCGGGTGACTGACAACATCGTCTTCCCCGCTGCCTCCGGCGACTGGCTCGCCTTCGTCACCACCCGCGTCTCGGAACGGCTCGAGAAGGTCGACGCCCTCGCCGTACGACTCAAGGACGGCACCGCGCGCACGACCCTCGAGGCGCTCACGATCTGGAACGACCTGCAGATCGCGCTGCGTCAGGCGCGCAGCGAATCCGACGTGCTCTGCGAGGTGCATCCGGATGCCGACGTGCGCGCCGCCGCAGAGAAGGGCGTCGCCGCCGCTCAGGCCGCCGA
>JBARWR010000390.1:0-8743 GCA_049646915.1 Microbacterium sp. | reverse complement strand
CGTGCGCTACGGGAGGGGGACGGGGGTCACGCCGAAGGGCGCGAGGCCGGCGGCACCGCCGTCGAGGGCGGTCAGCACCCAGATGCCGCCGTCGTGGCGTGCCACGGAGTGCTCCCAGTGGCTCCCGTCGGTGCCGTCCACCGTGGTGACGGTCCAGTCGTCGTCCTCGATGAAGGTGGCGTCTGAACCCGCGGTGACCATCGGCTCGATGGCCAGCACCAGTCCGGGACGGATCTCGGCGCCGGCATCCGGAGTGCGGTAGTTGAACACGCTCGGTGCCTCGTGCATCTTGCGGCCGATGCCGTGCCCGACGTACTCCCGCAGAATGCCGTAGGTCTCCCCCGAGACGGCCGACACGCCCTGTGCCTCGATGTAACCCTCGATGGCGTCTCCGAGGTCTCCGATGTGCGTCGCGGTCGCCATGGCGGCGATACCGGCCCACATGGACCCCTCTGTGACCCGGGAGAGCTCGGTGCGGCGCTCGACCAGCTCCGGGCGCTCATCATCCGGCACCACGAACGTCACGGCGCTGTCGCCGTTCCAGCCCTGATACTGGGCGCCGCAGTCGACCGAGACGATGTCTCCGGGCTGCAGAACCAGCGATCCGGGGATGCCGTGCACGACCTGCGCGTTCACCGAGATGCACGTCGTGTGGCGGTAACCGCGCACGAGCTTGAAGTTCGACTCCGCGCCGCGCTCCACGATCAGACGGTCGGCCGCGGCATCAAGCTCAGCCGTCGTCGCACCCGCCCGCACCAGCGGACGCACCGCGTCCAGCGCGGCGGCCGTGATCAGGCCCGGCTCCACCATCGAGCGCAGCTGCACAGGAGTCTTGTAGATCGACTTGCGGAACATCGAGCGACTCAGACGAGCTGGCCGATGCCGCGCGCCCCGAGTGCGGCGGAGATGCGCGCGGTGATGTCGTCGAGCGAGCCGACGCCGTCGATGCGATCGACGATGCCGCGCGGCTCGTACACCGAGATGATCGGCGCCGTCTCGTTCTCGTAGATGTCCAGGCGGTGCGCGATCGCGGCCTCGTTGTCATCCGAACGGCCCTGCTCCACCGAACGCAGGCCCAGGCGGGCAATGCTCTCAGCACGCGGGACGTCGAGCAGGATGACGGCGTCGAGCGACGCACCGGTCTCGGCGAGGAAGTCGTCGAGGTGCGCGACCTGAGCCGTGTTGCGCGGATAGCCGTCCAGCAGGAAGCCGGCAGCGGCATCCTCCTGCGCGAGGCGATCGCGCACGATCTCGCTGGTCAGTTCGTCGGGCACCAGATCGCCGGCGTCGAGGATGGCAGTGACCTTCTTGCCGAGGTCGGTGCCCTCCTTGATGTTGGCGCGGAAGATGTCGCCCGTGGAGACCACAGGGATGCCCAGCGCCTCGGCGACCCGCACACCCTGCGTGCCCTTGCCGGACCCCTGCGGTCCGACGATGAGCAGGCGTGCCGTGGGGTGCTGTCCTTCGACCGACTCAGGAACCGTGTGAGCGGATGTCATCGGAGGAGCCCTTCGTAATGGCGCTGCTGAAGCTGCGCGTCGATCTGCTTGACGGTCTCGAGTCCGACACCCACGATGATGAGGATCGACGCGCCGCCGAACGGGAAGTTCTGGTTCGCCTGCACGGTCGCCAGCGCGATCAGCGGGATCAGCGCCACGATGCCCAGATACAGCGAACCGGGGAACGTGATGCGGGTGATCACGTAGTCGAGGTATTCGGCCGTGGGACGACCGGCACGAATGCCGGGGATGAACCCGCCGTACTTCTTCATGTTGTCGGAGATCTCGACGGGGTTGAACGTGATCGCCACGTAGAAGAACGTGAACGCGATGTTCAGCAGGAAGTACACGAGCATGTACAGCGGCTGGTCACCCGAGACCAGGTAAGTGGAGATCCACGCGACCCAGGCGGGCGGCTCGCTGCCGTCCTGAGGCGTGTTGAACTGCGCCAGCAGCATCGGCAGGTACAGCAGCGACGAGGCGAAGATGATCGGGATCACGCCCGCCATGTTGACCTTGATCGGGATGTACGTGTTGGTCCCACCGTAGGTGCGGCGCCCGACCATGCGCTTGGCGTACTGAACGGGGACCCGACGCTGCGACTGCTCGACGAAGACGATCAGCGTCATCACGATGAGGCCGACGATCAGCACGAGCAGGAAGGTCTCGAAGCCCTTGGCCTCGGCGATGCCCCACAGGGCGCTCGGGAAGGTGGCCGCGATCGAGGTGAAGATCAGCAGCGACATTCCGTTGCCGATGCCCTTCTCGGTGACCAGCTCGGCCATCCACATGATCAGACCGGTGCCGGCCGTCATGGCGATGATGATGAGCAGCTGCGCCCACCACACGTCGTTGGTGAGAAGGTTCTGGCACGCCGCGATGTCGGTCTGTCCGAACAGCTGACCGCTGCGGGCGATCGTCACCACGGTGCTGGACTGCAGCAGCGCCAGTGCGATGGTCAGGTAGCGGGTGTACTGCGTCAGCTTGCTCTGGCCCGCCTGGCCCTCCTGGTGAAGGGTCTCGAAGTGCGGGATGACCACGCGAAGCAGCTGGGTGATGATCGTCGCGGTGATGTAGGGCATGACGCCCAGGGCGAAGATCGACAGCTGCAGCAGCGCGCCACCGGAGAACAGGTTGACGAGGCCGAGGAGTCCGTCTGTGCCCGCGGTGGCCGCGAGACACTGCTCGACGTTCGGGAAGTGGACGAACGGAGCCGGCACATTCGAGCCCAGACGATACAGGGCGATGATGCCGATGGTGAAAAGGATCTTCGAACGCAGGTCAGGCGTTCGGAAGATTCGCGCAATGGCGCTAAACAAGGGCGTTCCTCCTGAAGGGATTGCCGAACGTCGAAGGACGGCCGAATGTCCAGGGTAACGCACAGAAGGGGCCGGAGAATCTCCGACCCCTCCCAGCGTTGATCACCTGAGTGTCAGTTGACCGAACCGCCAGCGGCGACGATCTTCTGCTCTGCACTGCCGGACACCTTGTCCACCGAGACCGAGAGCTTGACCGAGATGTCGCCGTCTCCGAGGACCTTGACCTTCTCGTTCTTGCGCACGGCACCCTTGGCCACCAGGTCGCCGACGGTGACGTCGCCGCCCTGGGGGTAGAGCTCGGCGAGCTTGGCCAGGTTCACGACCTGGTACTCGACGCGGAACGGGTTCTTGAACCCGCGCAGCTTCGGGGTGCGCATGTGCAGCGGCATCTGCCCACCCTCGAAGCCGACCCGCACGGTGTTGCGGGCCTTGGTGCCCTTGGTGCCGCGACCGGCGGTCTTGCCCTTGGAGCCCTCACCGCGACCGACACGGGTCTTCGCGGTGTTGGCGCCGGGAACCGGACGCAGGTGGTGCACCTTCAGGACGGCGGGACGGGATGCCGCAGCATCCGCTTCCTTCTTCGCCGGAGCCTTCTTCGCAGCAGCCTTCGCCGGAGCAGCCTTGGCCGGAGCGGCCTTGGCTGCGGCCGGCTTCTTGGCAGCCGTCTTCTTCGGGGCCTTCTCGGCCTCGACGGCTTCGTTCTTCTCAGCCATTAGTCGATCTCCTCAACCTTGACGAGGTGAGCGACGGTGCGGACGTAGCCGCGCGTCTGCGCGTCATCGGGACGGACGACCGAGTCGCCGATCCGCTTGAGACCGAGCGAACGCAGCGTGTCGCGCTGGTTCTGCTTCTCACTCACCTTGGACTTGATCTGTGTGACCTTGAGGCGCTCGGCCATCAGGCACCTGCCTTCTGCGCGGCGGCGGCGGCGGCCTTCGCCTCGTTACGGATGATGATGTCCGGCACGACGGCGTCGTAGTCGAGGCCACGACGAGCAGCGACGGCGCGCGGCTCCTCGAGGCTCTGCAGCGCCTTGACGGTCGCGTGCACGATGTTGATCGTGTTCGACGAGCCCAGGGACTTCGACAGGACGTCGTGGATGCCGGCGCACTCGAGCACGGCGCGGACCGGACCACCGGCGATGACACCGGTACCGGCAGCAGCCGGACGCAGCAGCACCACACCGGCAGCGGCCTCACCCTGCACGGGGTGCGGGATGGTCGAGCCGACGCGGGGCACGCGGAAGAAGTTGCGCTTGGCCTCTTCGACACCCTTCGAGATCGCCAGGGGGACCTCTCGTGCCTTGCCGTAGCCGACACCGACCAGACCGTTGCCGTCACCGACGACCACGAGAGCGGTGAAGCTGAAGCGACGACCACCCTTCACGACCTTCGAGACGCGGTTGATGGTGACGACGCGCTCCAGGAACTGGTTGTCGCCACGGTCGCGGGAGTTGCGGTCGCGGCTCTGACCGCGGTCGCGTCCACCACGACGGCCGTCGCGCTGCTCGCGCTGCGGCTCGGCCTGAGCCGTAGCCTCGGCAGGAGCGGTTTCGGTCACTTCGTTCTCCTTGTTGTCACTCACAGTGCCAGACCCCCTTCACGGGCGCCGTCGGCGATGGCTGCGACACGACCGGCGTAGCGGTTGCCACCGCGGTCGAACACGGCCTCGGAAAAACCGGCGGCCTTCGCACGCGAGGCGACGAGCTCGCCGACCTTGCGGGCCTTGGCGGTCTTGTCACCATCGAAGGTGCGCAGATCGGTCTCGAGCGTGGAAGCGGATGCCACGGTGTGGCCGGTGCTGTCGTCGACGAGCTGCACGAACACGTGGCGTGCAGAGCGGTTGACGACCAGGCGCGGCCGGGACTCGGTGCCGACGATCTTCTTGCGAAGACGGCTGTGGCGACGAGCGCGGGCGGCGGACTTGGACTTGACAGCCATGGTTACTTACCAGCCTTTCCGGCCTTGCGACGCACGACCTCGCCGGCGTAGCGCACACCCTTGCCCTTGTAGGGCTCGGGCTTGCGGATCTTGCGGATGTTCGCAGCTGCCTCGCCGACAGCCTGCTTGCTGATCCCACTGACGGTGACCTTGTTGGTGCCCTCGACCGTCAGGGTGATCCCGGCGGGCGGGTCCACGAGAACCGGGTG
Organism: Microbacterium sp.; assembly: GCA_049646915.1. Classification (GTDB taxonomy): domain Bacteria; phylum Actinomycetota; class Actinomycetes; order Actinomycetales; family Microbacteriaceae; genus Microbacterium. The sequence continues at coordinate 3,776 of JBARWR010000390.1, read as the reverse complement.
CGAGAAGCCGAGCGCGAACTCGATCGAGCTGCCCTTCTGCTGCACGCGGTAACCGGTGCCGACGACCTCGAGGCCCTTGGTGTAACCCTGGGTCACGCCGATGATGTCGTTGTTGATGAGCGTGCGGGTCAGGCCGTGAAGCGACCGCGACTCGCGCTCGTCGTCGGGGCGGGAGACCAGAACCTGGCCATCCTGAACCTCGACCTCGATGGGGGAGGCGACCGTCAGTGCGAGCTCTCCCTTGGGGCCCTTCACAGTGACGTCGCGGCCGTCGACCGTAACGGTCACGCCCGCGGGCACCTCGATGGGAAGTCTTCCAATACGCGACATGTCAGATCACCACACGTAGGCGATGACTTCCCCGCCCACGCCCTTCTGCTCAGCCTGACGGTCGGTGAGAAGACCGGAGGAGGTGGACAGGATGGCAACGCCGAGGCCACCGAGGACCTTGGGCAGCTCGGTCGACTTCGCGTAGACGCGGAGACCGGGCTTGGACACGCGCTTGATGCCGGCGATGGAGCGCTCACGGCTGGGGCCGTACTTGAGCGACAGCGTGAGGCTGCTGCCGACGCGGGCGTCGACGACCTCGTAGCCGGCGATGTAACCCTCCTGCTGGAGGATGGCGGCGATGTTCGTCTTGAGCTTGCTCGACGGCATGGTCACGGTGTCGTGATGCGCCGAGTTCGCGTTACGCAGACGGGTCAGCATGTCTGCGACCGGGTCTGTCATTGTCATGGATATCTACTTTCGATCATGAGGTTTCGACGCCCGTTACACGGACGCCGACCTGCGTGAACACACAATCTTCAATTATGCCTTACGGCTGGGACCGCCGATGACGACGATCCCAGCCGAAGAGATCATGCGGGGGCGTCAGCAGCCTTGAACGGGAAGCCGAGCGCACGCAGAAGTGCGCGACCCTCGTCATCCGACTTGGCCGTGGTCACCACGGTGATGTCGAATCCGCGGACGCGGTCGATCTTGTCCTGATCGATCTCGTGGAACACGCTCTGCTCCTGGAGACCGAAGGTGTAGTTGCCGTTGCCGTCGAACTGCTCACCCGACAGACCGCGGAAGTCGCGGATGCGGGGCAGTGCGAGGTTCACCAGGCGGTCGACGAACTCCCACGCACGGTCACCGCGGAGGGTGACGTGCGCGCCGATCGCCTGACCCTCGCGCAGCTTGAACTGCGCGATCGACTTGCGAGCCTTGGTGACGATGGGCTTCTGACCGGTGATCTTGGTGAGGTCTGCGACCGCCCCCTCGATCACCTTGCTGTCACGAGCCGCCTCGCCGACACCGGTGTTGACGACCACCTTGACCAGACCGGGGATCTGCATGACGTTCGCGTAGCCGAACTGCTCCTGCAGAGCCTTCTTGATCTCGGTGTTGTACTTCTGCTTCAGGCGAGGCTGGATCTTGCCAGTCTCAGCAGCAGTTGCCGTAGCCATCAGAGGTCCTTACCTGACTTCTTCGCGTAGCGCACGCGAACCGTGCGCTTCACGCCGTCCTTGACCTGCTCCTCGACGCGGTGACCGACACGGGTCGGCTTCTTGCTCGAGGGGTCGACGACGGCGACGTTGGAGATGTGGATCGGGGCCTCGACGGTCTCGATGCCACCGGTCTTGGTGCCGCGCTGGCTCTGACCGACACGGGTGTGCTTGGTGACGTAGTTGACGCCCTCCACGACCACGCGGTTCTGCTCGACGAGGATCTCGAGGACCTTGCCCTGCTTGCCGCGGTCGCCGCCCTTGTCCTGCTTACGGCCGGTGATGACCTGAACCAGGTCACCCTTCTTGATGTTCGCCATGATCAAATGACCTCCGGGGCGAGCGAGACGATCTTCATGAACTTCTTGTCACGAAGCTCGCGACCGACCGGTCCGAAGATGCGGGTGCCGCGAGGCTCCCCGTCGCTCTTCAGGAGCACGGCGGCGTTCTCGTCGAACTTGATGTATGAGCCGTCCGGACGACGGACAGACTTCTTCGTACGGACGATGACGGCCTTGACCACATCGCCCTTCTTGACGTTGCCGCCCGGGATCGCATCCTTGACCGTCGCGACGATGGTGTCGCCCAGACCGGCGTACCGGCGGCGCGAACCACCGAGAACACGGATCGTGAGCAGCTCCTTCGCGCCGGTGTTGTCGGCGACCTTGAGGCGGGATTCCTGCTGAATCACTATTACTCCTTGAAGTAAGCCGGAGGCTTACTTGGCCTTTTCGACGATCTCGACCAGGCGCCAGCGCTTGGTGGCGCTCAGCGGACGAGTCTCACTGATGACAACGAGGTCGCCGATGCCCGCCGAGTTGGTCTCGTCGTGAACCTTGCGCTTCTCGGTGCGGCGGATGACCTTGCCGTACAGCGGGTGCTTCACGCGGTCCTCGACCTCGACGACGATGGTCTTGTCCATCTTGTCGCTGACGACGTAGCCACGCTGCGTCTTGCGGTAACCGCGGGCGGCTTCGTCGCGCACGTCGTGCGCGCCGTGCTCAGCTGCGTTCTTCTCAGCCATTACTCGGCCTCCTCCTTGGGCGCGTCGGCCTCAGCGGCCTTCTTCGCCTTCGCCTTGGACGCCTTCTTGGCCGGAACCTCGACGGGTGCGGGCGTGGCACGGATGCCCAGCTCGCGCTCGCGGATCACGGTGTACAGGCGCGCGATGTCGCGCTTGACGGCGCGGATGCGGCCGTGGCTCTCCAGCTGACCGGTGGCCGACTGGAAACGGAGGTTGAAAAGCTCCTCCTTGGCCTTACGCAGCTCCTCGACGAGGCGCTGGTCTTCGAACGTGTCGAGCTCGGCGGGTGCGAGCTCCTTGGTGCCGATCGCCATTACGCGTCGCCCTCCTCGCGCTTGATGATGCGTGCCTTGAGCGGCAGCTTGTGAATGGCCCGGGTGAGAGCCTCGCGTGCGAGCTCCTCAGTGACGCCCGCGACCTCGAAGAGGACACGGCCCGGCTTGACGTTCGCGACCCACCACTCCGGCGAACCCTTACCGGAACCCATGCGGGTCTCGGCAGGCTTCTTGGTGAGCGGACGGTCGGGGTAGATGTTGATCCACACCTTGCCGCCGCGCTTGATGTGACGGGTCATCGCGATACGAGCGGACTCGATCTGACGGTTCGTCACGTACGCGGGGGTCAGCGCCTGGATCCCGAACTCACCGAAGGACACCTTGGTGCCGCCGGAGGCCTGGCCCGTACGCTTCGGGTGGTGCTGCTTGCGGTACTTGACCTTGCGAGGGATGAGCATTATGCCGACGCTCCTTCTGCGACAGGCGCGTCGCTGCGCGGAGCACGACGACGATCGCCGCGCTCACGCTGCGGCTTCATGTTCGCCTGCTCGCGTGCGAGTTCCTTGTTGGTGAGGTCGCCCTTGTAGATCCAGACCTTCACGCCGATGCGGCCGAAGGTGGTCTTGGCCTCGTAGAAGCCGTAGTCGATGTTCGCGCGCAGCGTGTGCAGCGGCACACGACCCTCGCGGTAGAACTCCGAGCGGCTCATCTCCGCGCCGCCGAGGCGGCCGGAGACCTGGATGCGGATGCCCTTGGCACCGGCGCGCTGTGCGCCCTGCATGCCCTTGCGCATCGCACGGCGGAACGCCACGCGAGCAGAGAGCTGCTCGGCGACGCCCTGTGCGACGAGCTGAGCGTCAGCCTCGGGGTTCTTGACCTCGAGGATGTTCAGCTGGATCTGCTTGCCCGAGAGCTTCTCGAGGTCGCCGCGGATGCGCTCGGCCTCGGCTCCACGACGACCGATCACGATGCCCGGACGGGCGGTGT
>JBARWR010000389.1:0-1944 GCA_049646915.1 Microbacterium sp. | reverse complement strand
GGAGATCGGCTCCAGCAGACGCAGGGTCGCGTGCTCGGCGACGAAGCGGTGCACCGAGCCGTTGCGCAGCAGATCGCCGTCACGCGGCAGGCTCCCGCCGGACGCGTGCATCAGCAGCGCCCGGATGACACCACCGTGGCTGACGACGACGAGCGACTCCTGATTCGGTGTCGAGCGCCTCCGGGAGGCGCGCACGATGCGATCGAGTGAGTCCAGTGCCCGGTCCCGCACCTGCTCCAGGCTCTCCGCACCGGGCACCTCGGAATGCCACCCGCCGTACCGGGCGATGTAGTCGGCGACGTCGATGCCCTCGGCCTCGCCGAACTCGCGCTCGCGCAGGCCCCGCGTGGTCACGGGAGCGGCGAGCCCCAGCCGCGTCGCGATGATCCGCGCCGTCTCCTGCGCGCGCACCAGGGGGCTGGCGTACACGGCGTCGTACGACCCGGTCGCGAGGACCTCGGCGGCGGCGAGCGCATCGGCGCGTCCGGTGTCGTTCAGAGGGATGTCGGTGTTGCCCTGGATGCGTCGCTCCAGGTTCCAGTCGGTCTGGCCATGGCGCACGAGAGTGATGATGGTCACGCTCCGACCTTACGCGAGCCTGTCGGCGAGAGCGCTGAGAACGGGACTGGTCCCGCCCGTGACGACGGCGTCGGCCCAGCCGTCGGCTCGCGTCGGCTCGCGATTCACGATCACCAGCGGGATGCCGCGTCGGCGCGCGCGCTCGATGATGCGGATGCCCGAGTTCACCATCAGGGAGGTGCCCGCTACGAGCAGGGCGTCGGAAGCGTGTAGCAGCGACTCCGCGGCGCGGAATCGGGCGGCGGGGACGAATTCGCCGAAGAACACCACCTCCGGCTTCAGCATCCCGTCGCACACCGTGCACGTCGGGATCACGAAGCCATCCGTGCTCTCCGGAGTGACATCGCCGTCCGGATTCAGCTCGAGGCTCTCCGCCCTGCGCACCCAGGGGTTGAGGTCTTCGAGTCGATCGGCGACGGCGCGCCGATCCAGCACCTGTCCGCATCTGAGGCAGAGCACGCGGTGCATCGTGCCGTGGATCTCGACCACCCGCGTGCTGCCGGCGCGCAGGTGCAGACCATCGACGTTCTGCGTGACGACGCCGCTGACGGCTCCGGCCCGCTCCATTCGCGCCACCGCCGCGTGCCCCTCGTTGGGATCGGGGGAGGTGAACGCACGCCAGCCCAGGTGGCCGCCCAGCCAGTACCGGCGGCGTGCGGTCTCGTCGGCGAGATAGGTCTGGATCGTCATCGGGTTGGCCCGGGTGCGGGCACCGATTCCACGGTACGCGGGGATTCCGGAGTCGGTGGAGATCCCCGCTCCGGTGAGAACCGCGACGCGGCGTCCCTGGAGAAGCTCGGCGATGCGATCGACTTCCGCGTGCGGCACGCTATGCGCATCCATCAGAAGGTCCGTTTCGCTCGCCTGCACGATCCGAAGTCTACGATGCCACGCGCGTGCGGGTCCCGGCTCCGCACCTGCGAGAGTGGACGGCATGGACACCGCGCACATCGACGACGCCTCCGACCATCGCCTCGATGACTACCGGTCGCTCACCGACGTCGCCCTGCGTCGCCTCCACGAGCCCGAGGGCGGCCTGTACATGGCCGAATCCGCGAAGGTCATCGCGCGGGCCGTGCAGGCCGGGCACCACCCGCGGTCGGTGCTGACGCAGGAGAAGTGGCTGGATGCCGTGGAGCACGCACTCGCCGGCATCGAGGTGCCCGTGTACGTCGCCTCAGCGGAGGTCAGCGAGCAGGTGACCGGCTTCGCGATCCACCGCGGCCCGCTGGCATCCATGCATCGTCCTGTCGAGCCCGGCCTCACGGAGGTGCTTCGGGGCGCACGCCTGGTTCTGGTGCTGGAGGACATCACCGACCACACCAACGTCGGGGCCGCGTTTCGCGCCGCCGCGGGTCTCGGCGC
>JBARWR010000388.1:0-10761 GCA_049646915.1 Microbacterium sp. | reverse complement strand
CCGCGCCGAGGGTCCACGGGTCACTTCTCCTGCCGGAGGAGGTGTATCCGGTGGGTGCATCGGGGGCGAGGTCATCGGGGGATGTGGGCGCGAAGGAGTCCGTCATATCGAGCGGCGCGAGCACCCTCTCCGAAAGAAGAGAGGGGTAGTCAGTGTCGGCGGCTGAGGCGAGCGCTTGGCCCAGGAGCGCGAACCCGAAGTTCGAGTAGAGGAACTCCTTCTCGCCCAACTGGGCATCGCGGGCGTGTGCGAGCAACTCATTGATGCTGGACCCATAAGGATCGCTTGCTCGGAAGACCGACACGATCATGGAGAGGATCTCGGCAGGAGAAGTAGCCAGTCGAGGCAGACCGCTGGAGTGAGTTGCGAGCTCGGCCAAGGTAACGGATGCTACGGGAGTTGCTCCGAGATCGAGGATCTCCCCGAGCGTTGTGTCAGCTTCGACCTCACCACGGTCTATTGCCTCAGCGAGCAATGATCCCGTCATCGTCTTGGTCACTGAGCCGATCTCATATTCTGTGCTGTTCGTAGCTCCGAAGTGTGCTTCACGCACTGCCTCACCATCGATCACTGCGATGCTCACGCGGTCGCGTACTCCCTGCGACTCACCCAGCAACTGACGCACCTCGGCAATGAGCTGGGCGTCGCCGCTGGTTGCAGTGGAAAGCGCGGGCGGGTGCGGGGTCAAGCTGGCGCCGACGACGAACGTGGCGACGGCAGCGACGATCGCGACCAGGGTATTGCGCTTTGCTCGCGTCATGAGATTCTCCGAGCTGCTGCGAGGATCACGAGAAGCGGAACGACTCGCTCGGGCGGAATGACGTAGTGTCCCCGCCCCGTAGCAGCGAGCCATCCCTCTGCGACGAGCTGATTGAGGTGGTGATAGAGCTGACCTGTCGTACCCATACCCTCGCCAGCTGACAACTCCGCGACAGAATTCGCACCCCCCATGATCGCGTGCAGGAGGCTAAGTCGAACAGGGCTCCCCAGAGAAGCGAGGCTCGGTGCGGCGACACTCCAGTCCTCGCTCAGTATCCTCTCCACGGGCAGCCCGATCTGCCATTCGACAGGGCCTGCAGCCGTATCCACGACGCCCGCATAGAACACCGCCCCCGGCCCGGATGTCCGTTGCTTAATGCCTTCGAGCACCCACAACGCCCCCGACGATTCTGCTGGCGAGCGGTCACCGGCCTCCTCCGCGCGGGCCTCGAGCGCCTCCACCCGACTCGTCAGCAAAGCCACTGCGGCCAACACCTCACCGCTCGATTCCATAAGTCCATTATTATGGATTGGTCGCGACGCTCGCAAATGGGGCAGGCAGTCAGGATGAACATTGTCGGACCGTGCCACCACAAACAACGCACCCTTCTTTCCAAATAGCCGCAGCGGCCGCACCATGACATGGAGCAAGAAGCCCCCACGTCCGACAGGCGACGACCCCTCGCCCGCTGCCGAGCACTGGTTCCAGCGCTTCGCCCATCACATCCCGACCCCCAACATTCCCTGTTCTTCTGAATGGACGTATGCTACGATGACAGCAGGTATCTTAGATAGGAGTCGAGATGCATGGCGGAGTGGTTCTGTTCCGGGGCACCGGAGCCGACGCCATGCGCTATGTCGAAGCCGACCGCTCCCGAGCGGATGACTACTACCTTGGCGACGCCACCGGCATCTCCTACGCTGTCCTCGACGCATCCGGCGAGGCGAACAGCCGACCGCTCAGCTCTGACGACTATGCGGGCTGGGTGGACTGGATCAACCCCGACACCGGCGAACGAATGGGCAGGCCACGGCTCGCGGGGTCGGATCGTCAAGGCTCGCCTCGGTTCGCAGAGATGGTCATCAACACCCCGAAATCGCTGTCCATCGCCGCCGCCCTCCACTCCGAAGTTTCCGAAGCCTTGGACGCGGCACAGCAGGACGCGCTATCGGAGATTCAGCGGTGGCTCGCTCAGCACTCGGTGACGCGTGTCGGGCCGCGCGGGAAACAGGAGGTTGTACCAATCGAGCACATGCAGGTCGTTGGGATCAGGCACCTCACTTCCCGTGCGGGCGACCCGCACCGGCACATCCATATGCAGGTCGGCACCAGGGTTTGGGCGGCAGGTAAATGGCGGGCATTGGACACGGCTGCGATGTTCAAGCAGCAGGGCGCCCTCCGTGCGCTCGGGGCCGCCGTGATCGCGGCCAGCCCTGAGCTTGCGGCGGTGCTCGACAGGCATGGCCTCACCCTCGACCCGGTAACGGGAGAGGTAACGGAGCTGGAGCCATTCAACGCACTGATGAGCAAGCGCGGCGCACAGGTACGGAAGAACCTGGAACGGCTCGAAGCCGAATGGGAAGCGGCGCATCCGGGCGAAACGATGGGGCTGGTGGTGTCGTCGCGGTTGACAGCGAAGGCGTGGGCGTTCGAGCGGCCCGCGAAGAAGCCGACGACGACGCGGGAAGAGGCTGAATGGTTGACCGAGCTACGAGAGGCCGGCTACGACCCCGAAACCCTCACCCGCAAACTCGTCAGCGCGCCGGCGCAATCCGACGAACTATCGGTGCAGGAGATTGCGTCGCGCGCTCTGGGCCGCTGCGTCGCCGGATCGTCGGCATGGACGCACCACGACGTGCAGGAGCACGCCACCCGCATCATCACCGAACGCGGCGTGCGCGCTACCCGCGAAGAGTTGCGTGAGCTGGTCGCACTCTCAACGGCGCTCGCACTCGAAGATTGCTTCTCGATCCTTCCAACTGGCGCACCCGCACCGGAGCATGTGGCGCATCTCACATCGCTGCGCGTGGTGCAGGTCGAAACCGAACTGCGCGACCTGCTCACCGCCCGCACACCGGAGAAGAAGCAGCGCTATCGCGACGTGTCGCAGGTTGCAGACCGGCTCGGGCAGCAACTCGACACAGGCCAACTCGACGCGGCCGCAGCAGTCGCATCCTCCGACCCGCTCGTGATCGTGGAAGGCGCAGCCGGGGCAGGGAAGACCACAATGCTCGCCACGGCAATCGCCGCCACGAACGATCAAAGCAGGCGCGTGCGAGTCGTCGCACCGACCAAGCGCGCCGCCGACGTTGCACACCAGGAACTCGGTGTGCCCGCCGCATCGGTCGCCGCTCTCGTGCACGCGCATGGCTATCGGTGGAACGAGGACGGCGTATGGACGCGACTCACACAGGGCGCGACTGATCCGGCCACAGGCGCAGCGTTCACCGGCCCGCCGCCCGGTATTGTGTTGCGGCGCGGGGATCGGATCGTCGTCGACGAAGCCGGGATGCTCGACCAAGACGCAGCCCTCGCACTGTTCACCGTTGCAGCGGAAGCGGGTGCAACGGTCGCGCTCATCGGCGACCGCGCGCAACTCGCGGCTGTCGGGCGCGGTGGCGTCCTCGACATGGCCGCGCAGATTCGCGGTCGCACCTTCGACATGGCCAAGGTACACCGCTTCACCGACCCCGACTACGCCAACCTCACCATGCGGATGCGTGACCGCCGCGACCCCGGCGACGTGTTCGACCAGCTCGACCAGCTCGGCCTCATCCGCCTGCACGCAGACGGCGCCGAGTTACAAGAACACATCGCGAAGAACGTCCGCGACGGGGAGACGATCACGGTTGCATCCAACGAGGACGCGGTGCGGTTGAATGAGCGCATCCGGGAGGAGCGGATCGCTCGCGGCCTAGTCGATGATGCCGCTACGACAGCAGGCAGTGATGGGCTGAGCATCGGTGCGGGTGATCTGATCCAGACTCGTCGCAACGACACTGCGCTGGGTGTGGCGAACCGGCAGCAGTGGATCGTGCAACGAGTCGAACCGGACGGATCGGCCTGGATACGCGACGCCCACGACGAGCGCAAGCGAGAGCACACCCGGCACCTCCCCGCCGACTTCATCCGCGAGCACACACATCTGGCGTATGCGGCGACCGCCTACGGCGTGCAAGGCATCACTGCCCCGGCTTCGCACACGATCCTCAGCGATGGCATCAATGGTGCGGCGGTGTATGTCGGCATGACGAGAGGCCGGGGCGAGAACGCCCTGCATGTCATCGGGGAGAGCCGTGCCGAGGCGCGGGCGCAGTTCATCGACGCGATGGAACGCGACCACGCCGACCGAGGCCTCGCGGATGCGACAGAGCGCGCAGCCGAGGCCGTGCGTGGCCTCGTTAGCGACGGCCCGGTGAAACTCGTGAACACCCGCGTCGCACAACTCATCCAGGACGTGGAGAAAGCCGAGCGCCGCGCCGCGTGGTGGGAGCGCACCGGAGCACGCATCGACCAGCAGCACGAGCACCAGCAGGCGGAGAAGGGCGACCAGGATGCCGTGATCCAGTCGGCGACAGAAGCGGCAGGACGAGTCCGCGCCGAAGTGCAGGAACCGCTCACGGTGGTCGCCATGCAGGAAGGCACCGAGCACCTGGCCGCGCTCGACCAAGAGACAGCCGCACAGACAAAGCTCAACACGGCAGGAAGGTTCGGGAGACGCGCCGCACGCAAAGACCACCAGGCCGCGACCGCACTCGCTGGAAAGAGCCGCGCCCGGATCGCAGACCATTGGGGCGCAACGCCCCGCGACGCCGACACGCTCACCGGCTGGGCCTCGCGCGCAGCAGAACGGCTCGCCGCACGCGACTCGCGCGTGATCGAAGCCGAACAGCGTGCCGAAGCCGCCCACGCTGCCGGGGAGGAGATGGACAAGCGACACCGCAGCGAACGCCGCGCGCTCCACGCCGACATCTTCGGAGCCGAACAGGTACGGCTCGACCCGCTGCGCTATGAGTTCACACACCCCGACCGAGAAGCCGCTAACGCCAACCATTCCGCCGCGATCGCACGACAGGAAGCAGCCGCTTTGCGAGGCATGTCCGTGCAAGACGCCGCTGCCCGGATCACGGCCCAGCGGGAGGCCGCAGAGCAAGCACGGCTCGACCGAGAGGCCCGCGCGCGCAAGCTCCACGCTTCCCACGATCCGCTTAGCCAGAGCCGTCATCGCGCCAGCCCGCGCAACGACGTACCGAGGCTGTAGCGAGCTTTCCCCGAACGTCAGGCCTCAGCGGTAGACTTTGGGCATGACGCCGAAGCTCGCAGACTACATCGCAGAGGGACGCACCCTCTCTGCCGATGAGCGCGAGATCGCTGCGCTCGCGCTCCAGCAGATCAGTGACACCGAGCAGGCAGAAGTAGATGCCTCGTGGGATGAAGAGATCGACCTTCGGGTGGATGAGATTCTGACTGGCAAGGTCGAACTTGTCGACGGCGAAGAAACCCGACGCATGGCCCGAGCAATGCTGGCGGCTCGCCGCAAGTGAGCGCGCTGCCCTGGCGCGAGCATCCGGCGGCTCGCGAGGAGTATCTGGACGCCCTCGCCTGGTATGACGACCAGGAGGCAGGACTCGGCGACCGCCTGGGCGACGATCTCGACAACGGCGTGGACTTCATCAGGAAGTGGCCGGATTCGGCGCCGCTCTACCGTGGCCGCCAGCGCAACCCTCGTCTTCGACGCATGGGCACCGATGTGTTCCCCTACGGCATCATCTACTTCGTTCGTGACAACGAGGTCATCGTTGTCGCGTACGCGCACGAGCGCCGCCGCCCTGGGTACTGGCGACAGCGACTCAAAGACCTCTGAACAGCCCGCGCAGCGAGCTATCCCCGACGACCGGGAGGCAGAAGTCCGCGAGCGCGGGTGCGAACGAGCCAGCCCTGCGCGGTGGCGTGAGCGACATCGTTGATCTTCGCCATGGTGACAGCCGGAGCCTCATCGCCCTGTGACGCGAGCTTGCCGTACTGAAGTGCGACGAGTTCGTAGAAGTCCAGTGTCTGCTTCGGGTTCCCGAGCGGTTTGAGGAGATCGCGCTCGCTGATCTTCCGGCCAGACGGCAGCACAATCTTTCCGCCCGTGATCGTCACCGTCCGTTTCATGGCGAACAGACGCTCGTTGATCGCCGCCTCAATCCGAGCAGTCGGCAGCGCACGAAGGTCTTGACTGGAGATAGGATCGCCCGGCCGCCACGGAAGGTACACGACGCCCGTGATCTTCACTTCCTCCGGTACGGCGAGCTGCTGACGCTGGAGCCGAATGAACACGCGAGTCGCCGTCGCCGCGTGCTCGATGTAACGCCAACGACCGTCGATCGTTTCGTTCTGTTCCGAGTCGAGCTGCGCTTGCCGGTCCTCGGCAGTCACGACCTGATCGTTATAGCCGAGCGCTTCATCAAGGAACGCGCTCGCATCCTCGGTGCGCTCCCCCGGAAAGCGGTCGGGCAAATGCCACCCGTCAGGCAGATCGTCCTGCACGAGCAGTCCGTCGTAGGACTGGTCGCCGGGGCGATGACCGGAGGATGTGGGCATGTCCCGATTCTAGCGAGCAACACGAGCAACTAAAACACTTGCTGTTATCGGCGTGTTGTGGTCTACTCTAAGATACTCGCTGACATCGCAGCTATGATATGAGATAGATCGGAGGACACGATGGGCCAGAACACCGCACCCACAGACGAGCGCCCGCACGCCCCGCTCTTCTACTCCGAGGAAGAAACCGCCGCGCTGCTCGGCATCCACCGCACGACGCTACGCACCCTCGCCCTCGCAGGCGAGGCTCCAGTGGAGCCGGTTCGACTCACCCGACACAAGCGCGTCTACCGTCGCATCGACGTGCAACGCCTCGCCGGGCTGGAGAAATAGGCGACAGAACCATGGGAAGCATTGAGGCGTACGAGACGGCGAAAGGCCGTCGCTACCGTGCCCTCTATCGCCGCCCCGACAAGAAGCAGACCCAGAAGCGCGGCTTCACGACGAAGAAGGCCGCTGAGCTGTTCCTCGCAACGACCGAGGTCAACATCGCCCAAGGTCGCTATCTCGATCCCTCACTCGCAAAGGTCAGCGTCGCCGACTGGCTACAGACCTGGCTCGCCGCGCGAGGCGACCTACGGGCAACCACGCGCAGCCGCGTCGAGAATATCATCGACAAGCACATCACGCCCGAGCTCGGCAGCATCCCGATCGGCAACCTCACCCGGCTCCGAGTACAGGAATGGGCATCCGCACTGCCAGGTGCTCCCGCGACAGTGCGGAAGATCGTTAACGTGCTCTCAGGAGCACTACGGTTCGCGGTCGAGGACGAGCGCCTGCCGTCGAACCCCGCCGCCAGGCTCAAACTCCCCAAGCCGACGAAGACGCGCAAGCGATACCTCTCACACGATCAGGTCGCGGCCCTCGCTCAGGCCATCGATCAGGCGAAGGACGGCCGCGAGTACGGCTACGGCCTCGTCGTGCTCGTGCTCGCCTACTGTGGCCTACGCTGGGGCGAACTCTCCGGGCTGCGAATCTGTGACCTCGACCTCGACGCGAAACACCCGCGCCTGACCGTCGAACAAACCGTCGTCGCTGACAAGGGATACCAGCGCATCGAGCCACCGAAGGACTACGAGCACCGGAGCATCCCGATCCCCGCGTTCCTCGTCCGCCTGCTCCGCGCACAGATCGCCGGACGCGACGCCGACGCTCCCGTGTTCTACGGCATCCGCACCGGCACCTGGCTCCGCAACCACGTCTACCGCGTCGGCTGGTTCGACACCGCCGCAACCGCAATCGGCCTCAAAGGGCTCACATCCCACGAGCTACGGCACACGGCCGCATCGCTCGCGGTCAGTGCCGGGGCCAACGTCAAGGCGGTGCAGAGGATGCTCGGGCACGCCTCGGCCGCGGTGACGCTCGACGTATACGCCGACCTGTTCGATGACGACCTCGACGGCGTTGCCACAGCGCTCGACCAGGCAGCCATGCGATCGGATGTTGCCAATCTGTTGCCAAAAGCCGCGTAGCGCTTCGTAACGCCCCACCGCCGGATATGCGAAAACCCCCGCCTGAGCGGGGGTTTTCTTGTTGGTGACCCCAGCGGGATTCGAACCCGCGTTACCGCCGTGAGAGGGCGGCGTACTAGGCCGCTATACGATGGGGCCGTCACTGCAACCGTTCAAGTATGCCATGACGCTCCGGCGGGTCAAAATCGCGGCGACGTCCTCAGCCCAGCATGTCCTTGACCATCGGGACGACCTTCTCGCCGTACAGTCCGATGGACTGCATCATCGTCTCGTGACTGATCTGACTCTGGTCATATTTGAAGTCGAAGCGGTTCACGCGCAGCGTTCCCAGCGTCGCGACGATCTTGCGCGCCACGGTCTCGGGTGAGCCGACGTAGAGCGCCCCGGTCTCGATCTCACGCTCGAAGTCGCCGACCGCCGGCGGTGGCCACCCGCGCTCCTTGCCCATGCGTGTGCGCATCGCGAGCCAGCCGTCGTGGGTGAGTGCGCGGGCCTGCTCGTCGGTCTCGGCGACCAGGCCCGGCGAGTGCACCGCGACGGGCTGGCGGTCCACGCCGAACTGATCCTGCGCCCGATCGAACAGATCGATGTACGGCGCGAACCTCGCCACCGGGCCACCGATGATCGCGAGGAACAGACCGAAGTTGTAGCGCGCCGTGCGAACGACCGAGTCCGGGCTCCCGCCCACACCCACCCACGTCCGCAGTCCGTTCGCGGTCGTGGGGAACACGCGCTGGTTCTCGAGGCCTGCGCGCGTGCTGCCCTGCCAGGTGACGGGTTCCTCCTTCAGTAGACGCGACAGCAGGTCGAGCCGCTCCTCGAAGAGCACCTCGTACTGACGAAGGTCGAACCCGAACAGCGGGAACGATTCGGTGAACGACCCGCGCCCGGCGACGATCTCGGCGCGTCCGTTCGATACCGCGTCGAGGGTGGCGAAGCGCTCGAAGACCCGCACCGGGTCATCCGAGCTGAGAACGGTCACGGCGGAGCCGAGCCGGATCCGCTCGGTGCGCGAGGCGATCGCCGCCAGCACCATCTCCGGGCTGGAGACTGCGAAATCGGGTCGGTGGTGCTCCCCCACTCCGAAGAAGTCCAGACCGACGCGGTCGGCGAGTACGGCCTGGTCGATGATGTCTCGGATCACCTCGGGATGCGGGATCGGAGCGCCTGCGGCGTCGCTCGTCACGCCGCCGAAGGTGTCCAGGCCGAACTCGATGTCAGTCATGCTGGCGTCAACCCCGCATCCACAATTTTCATTCCTGCGAATGGATCTTGCGGAAGGGGCGGATCATGGGTTCGGAGCTGTCCCAGAGCTCACGAGCGAGGCCGGCATCATGCGCCTGGGTGTTGAGCTTCGTGGAGATTCTGCGGGACTCGTAGTACGCACCGGGTACGAAGGTGCTCTCCGCGCTGCCCTCGGCGAGCCAGACGAGCTGATCGGCGCCTTTCTCGGGAGAGGTCGTGAACAGCCTGCGGAGCGGTCCGTGGTAGATCCGACGCAGGACGTGGTTCGTCTCGCCGGCGAACCCGGTCGCGACGACACCGGGATGGAACGCGACGGCGGAGACGCCTCGATGGCCGTACCTGCGCTGCAGCTCTGCAGTGAAGAGGATGTTGGCGAGTTTGGCGTTTCCGTACGCTCTCAGCGCCGTGTACGCGTCTGCGTTCTGCAGATCATCGACGTCGAACCGGGCGAACAGGCGCGCCGCCACGCTGGCCGTCTGGATCACCGTCGCGCTCCCAGCGATGAGAGCCGGCATGAGCAGCTCTGTCAACAGGAACGGCGCGAGATGGTTGACCTGGAACGTGCGCTCGTAGCCATCGACGGTAAGTCGTCGCTCGTCCATCATCCCACCGGCATTGTTCGCCAGCACGTCGATCCGCGGGTGGGCGACGAGCAGCTCACCGGCGAGCTCGCGAACCTGCGACAGATCGGCGAAATCCGCCAGATGCCAGGCCGCGCCGAGCTCGTCCGCGACAGCACGGGTCTTCTCCAGTGCCCGGCCCACGACGACGACCTCATGCCCATCACGGCCGAGACGTCGCGCGGCCGCAGCGCCGATGCCGTCGCTGGCCCCGGTGATGATGATGGTTTTCGACATGATCGCCTTCACAGTCGCCGGATGGTCCCCTACCAGCATGGACCACGAAGGCCCCCCGATCATTCGGAGGGCCTTCGCGTGTCTGTGACCCCAGCGGGATTCGAACCCGCGTTACCGCCGTGAGAGGGGAATAGGCTCCCCCGGAACTGCGTGCCCGACCCCGTTCTGCCCTGTGTTTACAGGAGTTCCGCGTGCGTCGAGTGCGTCGCGGAAAGTCCTGTCGTCAGCGTTCGTTGCCAAAATGTTGCCACGTTTGCGCCCCTCCAGGGGCGGGTAATCCCGGTGCCTCTGTGCAGTTGTCGAGTGTGCGGAGTAGCGAACTCACGTTCCCCCGCCCGACCCGCTCTACCAGCTTGCGGGGTCGGGACGGATGCCGCAACACCACTTCGCTGCGCTCAGATGTTGCACCCTCCGTCCCGACCCCGCGGACAGCAGGGAGCGGGTCCGGGGCGGGAGCAGACCGGGGAGGTAGAATGAAGAACTACGAAGCAGAGGTGATCCCATGAGCGTGACGATTCCGAGCGCGATCCCGGCCGAGTCCCTGCGCGCCTGGTACGACGACGAGCCCCGCGTGAGCGATGTGGCCCTCTACGACATGACCGCCCAGGGCGCGACCACCCTGGCCTCCGTCCTGATCGAACGGCAGCTCGCCACGACCGACGAGCGCGAGCGCGAGTATTGGGCCGCGCGAGTGCGCCTGGTGAACCAGCAGCGCACGGCGCTGGACCCTGACGACCGGCTCGGGTTGATCGCCCAGCAGCAGGCGTGGCTCGATGAGATCGACGCCCTGACCGGCCAGGCGACCCGCCGCATCGCGTGACCGAACCCGGCGCGTCCGACG
>JBARWR010000387.1:0-9731 GCA_049646915.1 Microbacterium sp. | reverse complement strand
TCGCCAAGAGCCGCCGCACCCTCGTCACAGACACAGGAAACGAGGTGAACACCGACCCCGTCCTCGAACTCAGCGCCTAACAACCAGAAGGATCACCAACCGCTACACCACCACCCGGGACTTGACCATGCCTCGTCGGTTTCGCCACAGAGCCGAAACTACTCCGACCGGAGGCTCGGCGAAACGGCCTGTTCGTCTGCCTCGCGCACCTGAAGTCACGCGGTGTCGAGCCTGAGACGCGAACGCATCAGGTGAGCCGGGCGGCGTCTTCGAGGATGCGGGCCAGGGTACTGCGGCCGAGTTCACTCATCGCAGGGTTCGACTCGCGGTAGTACCAGACCAGGCCCATTGACTGCTGGAACGCCCACGCCGCACCGCGCTTCCATTCGAGATCGGCGACGCCGAGGCCTGCTCGGAGGACCGCACGCGCGGCGGCATCCAGCAGGTGCCACGCCGCGACGAGGTCGAGCGCGGGATCGGCTGGGGCGAAGCCGCCGCCGTCGAGGACTCCAGCCAGTCGTTCTCCCTCGACGAGCAGGTTGCTCGGGGTCAGATCTCCGTGCGTCATCACATCAGGTCCAGCTGACGGGAGCACGCGGAACTGCTCCCACAGCGGACGAAGCTCGTCCACGGGAAGCAGGCCTTCGCTCTTGCGGAAGCAGACGGCCAGCCACTCATCCGAGTCGCGCAGATCACCGCCCCGGCCCGCACCAGCGAATCGGTGTCCGCGCGTATCGGCGCTTCGCAACGCACTGATCAGCGCGACGAGGTCTTCGGCGAAGCGGGCAGAGTCCGCGAGTCCTGCCGGGGTGGCCACCGCCCCCGGTATCCAGGTCTGCACCGACCACGGCAGGGGATATCCCGCGCCGGGGACTCCTTGAGCCACCTGGACCGGCGTCGGCACGGAGCAGACGGATGCCAGCTGCCGCATGGCCGCGGCTTCCCGCGCGAGGACCGAGGCGGTGGCCGCAGGGTCGGCAGGACTCAGCGGGAATCGCGCCGACAGATCCTCGCCGATCCGGAAGATCGCGTTCACCGTGCCGCTGGTCGCGAGGCCCCGCACTGGTACACCGTGCCACTGCGGGAACTGCTCCGCGATGAGCCGACGGACGATCGGCTCCGCGATGTCCAGCTGATCCTCGTGCATCCTCACTGGCGTGACGATGTCCGATCCCACGAGTGTTGTCATGAACTGAGACACGTAGGCAGCGAGATTCCGCAGTTCTGATCTCTATGACTGGTAGAACTTTGTCTCACGAAACCTGTCAGTATCGGCATGACGTGCTTCGAACAGCTCGCCACGCGGGTCCCCATGCATTTCGTAGCCGATCTGCCCACGACAAGCACGATGCGCGCATCGGGCCGGGTTCTAGGCATGTCCGCGCCCGATGCCAAGATGTCTCTATGGACCGTTTCGTCGCGTGGGTGGTGCAACATCGCATCATCATCGGCGTTGTCCTGTCTGGGCTCGGCGTGAGCCGCAGCGCTCGACCGCTGTGTGAGTCCGCCGTACTCGGGTCTCGGGGGCGGCCTGTACAGAACGGCTCATGAGCACAGCGGCACCAGCCCCCGGCCTCCTCGTGGACGGAAACGGCGAGCGTCGCGAATAGTCTTCGAGCGTGTACCAGGCCACTCCACGCAGCTCCTCCTCCTCGAGGGTGAATGTCTCGGACAAGAGCCGGCACGCGTACGCGATCGTCACGTGACGACGACGCGACATGGTACCGGCAACATCCGGTTCATGACCAGTCGACGGTGGTTCCCGGCTCGCCGCTGGGATTGGAGTGTTATCGCAGGCTTGGTGCGGGTGCGGTGGTGTCGGCTTCGCGGAGGAAGCGGAGGAACCGGCGTGCGCGGCGGCGGGTCTGAGGAGCGAACTGCTTGCGATCTCCGACGCTCTCGTCCAGGTCGAAGACTGCGAGCATCATGTCTCGTTGCAGGTCTTCGATCGCTGCCTGCACGATAGCCATATTCCTCGGCCCGAGCTTCAAGGCCGCTTGGACGGGTTCGTCGCGCTTCCCGCCCCGGATACCCGGTGACGCGGCGCTCTCCATACCGTTGGCTTCGAGCCATCCTGCGGGATCGCAGTAGAACGACAGAAGCCACACGTGCAGGTCGCTGTAGCGGGCCGCGAGCTCGATGAAGGTCTCCGTCTCCGATTCGCGGAGAGAGCCCGCGAACACGGCGGACGCTGCTGCACGGGCGAGACGCGCGCGCTTCGTCTCACTCGCCGTCTCCGCTGCGGCACGGCTACACCGCTCGAACGCTGCCACGAACATGTCCGAGTCGAAGAGGTCCTCGATCGGTGGACGGCTATCTCGCTCTTCCCACAGTTCCTTGATCGCGGCCACGACGTAGATCTGGAACTGGCGTTCTCGGGCTGCCTTTCGTCGGGCCAGCTTGTAGTCCAGGGCGCGGGCGACGGTCGGACCGACCCCTGGCACTAGCTCGAGCAGAGACGACCCGATGTGCACGGCGAACTCGCTCGCGTCATCGTCAGCGGGAAGGGCCAGGTTTCTGTCCGTCACTCTCCGAGCATCCCACGCGCCCGCCAAGGTCTCAGCCGCTGTGTCGGAGTCTTCTCGCCGCACCGGTACTGTCTGGGAGATGGATGATGCGATGTTGGCGGCGACGTGGGCGGCGGCGATCGTCTCTGGGATTTTCGGCGTTTCTGGGCTGATCGTTGGGCTCGTTGGAATCGCGCAAGCCCGCAAGGCTCAGCAAGCGGCGGCCGCTGCCAACCTCATCGCAAAGGACGCCAACACTGTGTCCAGGCAGGCGAACAAGCTGGCATCAGGCGCCAACGCCATATCCCAGCGAGCGACGGGGTACGCCGAAGAAGCAAACCAGTTGGCGCGCGCAGGACACGATCGCACCGCCGAACAGCACGACGTGCGATGGCAGAGCAAGTGGGAGTCGCCGGGGGTTCGGGTCCTGACAAACGTGGGCCTCGACACGGCGCACCGGGTTCGCGTGCAACTGACCATCGATGACGAAGTCGTCACGGGCACGTTCGACGAGTGCGCTCCGGGCGAGATCCTCCGTCTTGACATGCCGGGCGCCGCTGCCGCGTTAGAGCGAGAGAACACGCGCGACGCACGGGCCCGCCAGACTCGATCCGGAAACGGCTCGATCCAGCTCGGCGGTCCTATCAAGCGCGACACTCACTACTTCCGCGAACGCGTCTTCTGGCGAACGCTACTCGAGACGCCGAAGGAGCATGACGAGGAGTGGAACGATGGTCGACTGGCGCCTCCCCTAAAGGTTCGCAAGAGCAGTTCTTGATCGAGCCGTAGCAGCGCTTCAGGTTGGTCTCACTCCCCCTCCAACGAGCACACCGAGAGGCGCGAGGGGATCACCCGGCGCTGCGCCGTCACCTTCGCCGGCGACCTGGACGACCTGGTGCGCCCCGGGGGATAGAGGGTGACGTCCGTCGACTTACTCCTGTTTCGCGGGTGAGTTGCTGTGGCGATCGATCTCGCGGCGAAGGTGTTCGCCGATCAGTGACGCGACTTCTGCCCCTTCTTGGATCAGCGTGAACGCCCGTGTCTGCTGCACGCTGAGCGACTGTTCGCGGTCGAGGTGCTGCCAAATATGTGGGGGCAGGGAGCTTCTCGCGAGGCCGTGCAGCAGAACGATTAGAGATGGCAGTTCGGGTGAGAGCCCCTGTGAGACATCCTTCGTCCCTGTGATCACCTCACGGAATCGGGTGAGGTCGAGGTGCTCGATCTCGAACCTCTCGAGCACCTGGAGGACATCGCCGGACTCCGGCGGGTGAGAGATATGAGTTTGCGAGGCCGTGATCCGAGCGCGGTCGATACCGTCGACGCGCGTCCAGATCGGGCCGTTCCCGAGCGGGGACACGGTGAGAAGTGAAAGCGGGCCCGGTTCTATGGTGGTATCCCAGATGTCGGTCCCGATGACTCCGTCGAGCGTCATACCTTTGAGGCGCTCATCATAGTGAGCCATCGCATGGGTAGTTTCGGCGTCTACCACCGATACGGGGAAACCGTCGGAATCAACCTCAATGTCGCCTCCTTTGCCGACGATCCGTGCAGTGCCGTGGAGGAGCCAGAGGTGAGTGATTCGGAGGACGTGGTGGGTGAGATCCTTCAGTTCGTCCGTCGTGAACAGGTAGCTCGAAAGTCCGGTCCGCACCGGTGGTTCTGACCTTCTCGTGATACCCGCGCAGACGGCGAGTAGTCGCTCGACGCCGATCGCTGCCCGAGGCGTGTCGTAGCTCATTCGCATACGCAGCAGAGCGAGGGCAACCATCGATTCCAGCGGCAGGCGGCGCACGGCATAGAGCAGTTTCGCTGATGGCCACGCCAGTTGCCGTATGGCGTGAGCGGTCCATGCCTGCACGAGGCGCTCGGTGAAGGCGCTGGCATCGGCTCCGACGAGTCGGGCGTTCGTATCGGGCTCGACAAGCGGTTCGAGGTCGCGCGTGAGGGTGAGAAGTTCGGTGATCACCTCTTCCGAAGCCTGAGCGAAGAAGCCTGAATCGCGCAGGAGTTCGATCATTTCCTGGGTCACGGCGTCGTGGGCGCGACGAGTGGCGCCAGTCTTCGCCAGTTTCGACGCGGGCGTCGACGTGGCCTTCGATGATGACTTCGTGGTATTCGACCGGCGTGTAGAGGTCGCCTCCGCGCCGTTGCCCAGCTCTCTTCCGCACATGCCTGCGCATCTCCTTTGCTCACGACTTCAGTCCGCCCGCATCGGGCCTCCTTCAAGGCAACGATGATCGTTGCGGGTGCAGTCGGTTCCGTCCTGAGCGATTCCGAGGCATTCGATCGCGGACGCCACTCAGGCGATCAGTGTAGGTGACCGACTCTCGGCGTCCGCGATTCGTCCGGCCCTTCACACGGCGGACGCGGGACCGCAGGCTCGTCGTGGCGCACGTGACGGCGTGACGGAGGCTTCCCCGAACTGAGCGAGTTGCATAGTCCGGCCAACGCCATGTGACCCTTGATGGCGGCACCCATGATCAAGGCCGAGGAAGCGTCCGGAGCTGGGTGACCCGGAGCGGAAGCAGGGTCCGACGCCTAGAGTCAGGTCGTTGCACGCGCCCGAATGCTCGTGCGGAGGTCGTCGGCGCGCACGCCGACAGCGTTGAGATTCTGGCGCATCTGGGTGAAGACCGGAGCCTGGCGCTTTGGGTCAGCGATGGTGAGGACTGCTGCGTACGGGATGCCATCAACCGGTAGCGGTTCTTCCGTGCGTTCGAGGTAGTCGACCTGGAATCGCCAGTCGGCGGACGGTCCGCGCCCGCGCATCGTCGTCGTCTCGAAGGACTTCACTATCTGCCACTTCATCGATTCGAGCAACAAGTCACGTTCGTTCTTGTGTGTCTTGTCAGGCTTCGGCGCGGCGTTGACTCGCTTGAGTCGGGTCGCGAATTTTCCGTTCTCTTGTCTCTGCTTCAGGTGTGCGTCGATATTCGCTCGCACTCGTTCATCCCCGTGCTCGTAGGCGATGGGTGGGCGGGCGACGAGCGTCAGCCTCGCTTTGCCGCTGCATCGGCCGTCCTCGACCAGCGCGTCAGGCCAGCGGAACTCGAACCAATTGTCTTCTCTGGGACGGATGACACTGCTCACAACTAGGGTGATCTCCGAGTCGTCGCGCTGGAGCATCTTCTCGGCGGTTACGGGCATGCCGAAACCGATGAGGTGCTGCGCGGCGGGCAGAAGGGTCTTGTGCGTGAACAGGGTGGGAGTATTGGCGAAATGCACCATCAGTGCCAGCAACACTTCCCGGGAGACATCCCCTTCGATGAGGGCGTCTAGGTCGGCGAGTCGGCGCGCGACCAGCGGGGCGGCGTAGCTGGTCCCGCATCCAGTGACCAGGGACCCGGTTCCGTCCACGGAGAGCATTCCCCGATTGCCGTCGGCGAGGGCCGTCCCGGATCCACCGATGTGCGCAAAGTCTGGTTTCGTTGCCCCGCGCAGCCCGGGTCCGCGGCGGCTGTATCGCGCGAGAGCGAGTGGGACCTGCCCGGCCATCTTCGGCGGGTTCAGGGCACTTACCGACACATTCTGGAGGCTCTCGCCAGGCTCGGCGAGGAACCCGGCGGTGTCAGCGGTGAGGGAAGCGAGTGCTGTTGCCGGCGTCGTATGCCACTCGGGGCGGATGTCCGCGGAGTCGAGGTTGCCTGCAGAGATGACAAAGATGACGTCGTGAGTTTGGGCGATCTGGTCCAGGCGTTCCGCGGTCCACCCGTACGTCTGGGAGCTTCGGGGGGTGCGGACGTTGATGCTGAGGTTGAAAACGCGCACATCGTGGTCGCGCCGGTACGCCTCGACCGCCGCTTCGATCTCGTCGAAGAACTGCGTGATTCCGCCGGGATAGTAGCCGTTGAAGGGAATGCCGGTATCGCCGGGATCTGCGGGAAGCACATCGATGTCGTAGATGACGCACCCGTGCTGCTGGTCCTCGGGGAAGGAGGGGTTCATCCGCTTCTCCGCGATGAGGAGTCCGGAGATGAATGTGCCATGGTCGGTGTCGCGGTCGGCGTCCGTGAGAATGCCCCACCGGTCTCCGACCCACCCGTCGAGATACGGAGCGACACCGCCGTCGATCACTCCCACCCTCGTCAGCGGCTCGACCTCCGGGATCTCGAAATAATAATCCGGTGCGAGCTCGTTCAGCGTCGCGCTCGCCCCACGCTCGCCGGAGACGATGGGGGGAAGGGCGATGGAACGAACGATGGGATTCGTTCCCAAGCTCCGCAGGATCACCTCGTGAGTCTCCGCGGCAGTCAATGCACCACCTGCAGAAGACTCGATGGCGGTCTGTTCCGGGGCAACCGTGAGCGAAACTGTGAGTCCGGACCGGCCACCATTGGGCAGCATTCGCAGCCCCAACCCGTCGCCCTTCGTAGTGGCCTCCAATGCAGCGAGGGCCCCGCTGGAGCCTGCGGCGAGGCTCGGGAAGTCTGAGGCGGACGCGAACGGGAAGCACGTAACGAGGTAGCCGCTGCCGGCGCCGGCACGCTGCAACCATGCGACTGCCTCGACGGCGCTGAACTCACGTCGGTCTGCCTCGGACCACAGCGTTAGCGACTCGATGGCGGACACTTCGCACCGGTTTCGACTCGGACTCGCTTTGAGCTCACCGGTCGTCGCGTTGGTCCTGTCGACCACCTCGGTCTCTGCGGCCTCGATGGCGGCGATGACCTTGTCAAGCGATTCGAGGGTTATGGCGAAAATCGGCTCCCCAACGCCGTCGGTTCCCACTTGCGGGGTCCATCGGTTGCGAAACAGCTTCGTTTGCGGGCGGTGAGACTTCGCGATCGCGTCCCGCTGCATCGTGACCTTCACATGTCCGAGACCATTGAACTCTGACACCTGGACCAACGATGCTCGGATTGCTCTCGCCGCGTTGGCGAGGGCGTCACGGTGAGCGGCGAAACCGGAATCGTTTCCCTCATAGAAGTCGGTGCCATTGTCGACGGGCGGCGTGCGCTTGCGTTCGTCGCGGAGAGCATCATTGTTGAGCACGAGCTGCACAGGTGCGTTGGCCATGGCGTCACTCCTCCGTCACGCGACGTTGAACGGTCTTAGTACTCACACTGAAGAGGTAAGCCAGATCCGTGTAGCTGAGTCCGGCCGCGTGAAGTAGCCGCACTTGCTTCGCCTCATCGACACGCAGGATGTCGAGGACATCATCGCTGATGTGGACGGAGGTCGACTCGGCGACCTGTGCGACTGTCACGACTGGCGGCGCCCCCGCCGCGTCGAGGAACAGCCGCCGCTTGCGGTATTTGGTTGCCAACGTTCGAAGTTCCGCGCCTGACAAGCCTTCTGCCACCCAAGCCAACAGGTGGGCTTCTGCATACGCGTTCTCGTCAGTGTCATCCAGAGAACGCAACGCGATCTGCACCCGTTGCTCGAACGCTGGTTTCGGGATTGCCAGCTGTACTTCGAATCGACGCCAAATCGCGGGATCCAGCAGCGCCTCGTGGTTGGTGAGTGCAATGGTGACTCCGAGGCCCACACGCACGTCCATGTTCTGGAGCAGCGCGTTGACCACCCGCTTGATCTCCCCGACCTCGTTGGGGTCGTCCCGCACCTTCGCGATCGCATCAAACTCGTCAAGGACGAGCACACAGTCGTACCGGTTAGCGAAGGCGAACAGGGTCCCGAGGTTGCGGGCGGTCGTGCCGAGGAACGAGCTGATGAGCCCGTCCAAGCGTGCGAGAACGACGGGTCTACCGAGCTGCTGGGCGAGCCACAACGCGAGGCTAGTCTTGCCGGTCCCCGGGGCGCCATACACGAGCAGTGACGGAGACGGGGAGAGTCCCGCCGCACGGATGCGTTCGGCGTTGGTCCACTCCATTAGCAACGCGTCGATGTTGGTCTGCACTGCGCTGGGGAACAACGGCAGGGTCGACACAATGTCGTCGGGCATGATGACGGTCGCCAGCGGAGCGGAGGAATCTTTGTCGACGGGGACGGTGGTCTGTGCGTCCAGCTTCTCCAGCCCCGTCGTGCGCACGGCCGCGTGCGTACTCTGCGTCAACCGGCTGGGCGCGACTTCACTGCTTCGCGTGCGCTGGTTGAGGAGTTTGGTAAGGGCCGCGGCCTGGGTGCTGTCGCCGTCGGCAACGAGCGCCTTTACGAGGCGTTGAACCTGGTGATTCAAGCGCTCGGAGTCGTTCCCCAGTGCGACGCGGACAAGTGATGTGACAATCGGGAAGTGCTCCATGTGGACAGCCTAGACGCAGTCTGGGACATTTGCGGGAGGGAAGTGGACACGAAAACCGCTTTATGGGACTTCCGCCACGGTTTTCGGGACGTCCGGGGGCGCGGCGTGTCGCGTGCCGTGACGTCCACTCCCGTGCCGCGGGCAATCGCAGTCAGTCATCGTCGGTCCATCCCCATGTCATCGGAAGGGACGGGTCGACGTCGCTCTCGAGCAACACGCTCACGGCTGCGAGGGATTCGGCGCTGAGGAATATCTCGTCGGGCAGGGCGCCTGCCTCGATCCCGTACATCCCATGCGCGACGACGAGCATGTCATGAGTACGGATGATCCCGCGGCGAACCGTCGTAAGCACGTCTTCGGTCTCGCTGATTTCTTTGATGTGATACCGGCGCCAGACGCCGTACTCTTCACCGATCGCCGAGCGCTCCGGGTCGAGGAATAGCTGTCCCGCGTCGCTGCGCACCCACTGCTCGAGTAAGACCTGGCTGTGTGTATCACCGGAGACCTTCGCGCCTAGGGACAGCTTGTGCCGGCGCCATCGATATAACCCGATATCTGCCTGGCTTCCATCAAAAATAGCCTTCTGATGCAGAGTCGTGTTGCGGGCTCGTTTGATCGCATTGAGCCACGGGTCCTCCTTGAAAGGCACTCGGGCGTCGTTCCAGTCGCTGACACGTCCGCCCTTCTCGATCTCCTTCTGGAGTATCTCCCGCACAGAACTGATCGCGGTGACGAGCGCGTTGAGGTTGAACCGAAACGCCTTCGGGTCGTGGTATTCCGCCTCAAAGCGGGTAGCGACGTGGAAGCACTCCATCAGCCGATCTTCCGACGCGGGCAATGGGCAATTTGTCGTCTCATCGACGAGCTGGCAACTCACCATCCCTGATGTTAGCGCCGGGTGAGTATTCGGAGGGTTGAGCACCGCTGATTATTGAGGTTGAGCACCGGGTGATATTGCGGTTGAGCACCACTGAGTATTGTCGGCGAGCGCCACCGGGGTCTGGGTGGCGCTCACCGACGATTGT
>JBARWR010000386.1:0-4696 GCA_049646915.1 Microbacterium sp. | reverse complement strand
GTGCGGAGGTCGCCTGGCCGCCGCAGTACCTGCGCGCCCGCTGACGCACGGGCCCTGAGGCGGTCGGGTGATCTCCCGCAGGCGAGTCGCGGTCAGCGGCCGCGACTGCGACGTGTGGCGTCCTGGACCTCTCCGACGAGCTCTTCGAGGATGTCCTCCAGGAACAGCACGGCTGTCGTCTCGCCGCGCATGTCGCGCACCTTCGCCAGGTGACGTCCGCCGCGACGCATGGCCGCGAGGGCATCCTCCAGGTCGGTGTCCTCCTGCACGGGAATCATGTGGTGGATGCGCTTGGACGGCAGCGGGGCATCCGCCTCGGCATCCGTGCCGTCGCCCTCGAAGGCGCGCAGCACGTCCTTCAGGTGGACGTAGCCGATGGGCGAACTCTCCGCATCGACGATCACATAACGCGAGAAGCCGTAGCGCGCCACGGCCTTCTCGACGTCTCCCGGTGTGGCTGTGACGGGCAGGGTGATCAGCTCCGCCAGTGGAACGGCGACGTCATGGGCCTTCTTGTCGGTGAACTCCAGGGCCGCGGCCACGGCCCCCGAGGTGTCGGTGAGCACGCCCTCGCGACGCGACCGGTCCACGATCGTGGCGACCTCGTCGATCGTGAACGTCGAAGCGGCCTCGGTCTTCGGCTCCACGCGGAACAGTCGCAGCACCGCGTTCGCGGAGCCGTTGAGCGCCCAGATGACATGCCGGAAGACACGCGAGACCCAGACCAGCGGCGGGGCGAGGATGAGCACGGCGCGGTCGGGCACCGAGAATGCGAGGTTCTTCGGGACCATCTCGCCGAACACGACGTGCAGGAACGACACGAGTGCGAGCGTGATCACGAATGCCGCGACGGAGATCACCGCCGGGTCCCAGCCGATCGCGTGCATCGGGATCTCGAGCAGGTGATGGATCGCCGGCTCGGACACGTTCAGGATCAGCAGCGAGCAGATCGTGATGCCCAGCTGAGAGGTCGCCAGCATCAGGGTGGCGTGCTCCATGGCGTAGAGCGCGGTCTTCGCCGAGCGCGAGCCGCGCTCGGCGAGCGGCTCGATCTGCGAGCGACGCGCAGAGATGACGGCGAACTCGCCGCCCACGAAGAAGGCGTTGGCCAGCAGCAGCACCACCAGCCAGACCAGTCCGATCCAATCGCTCATCGGCGGACCTCCTGGTCGTCATCGCCGGACTCGGCAGGGCCTGCGGGGTCGGGGGTGTAGCGGATGCGATCGACGCGGCGGCCGTCCATCCGAGCGACCACGAGGACGCCGGACGGGATGCGCACCTCGTCGCCGAGGACGGGAACGCGCTCGAGCAGGCTCATCACGTAGCCGCCGATCGTGTCGTAGACCTCGCCCTCCGGCACATCGATGCCGGTGCGGGCCAGCAGCTCATCCGGGCGCAGCTCGCCGGGGAACGTGATGGAATCGGCGCGCCGGACGATGCCCGCGCGCGAACGGTCGTGCTCGTCGAAGACCTCGCCGACGATCTCCTCGATGAGGTCCTCGAGGGTGACGATGCCGGCGGTGCCGCCGTACTCGTCGATCACGATCGCCAGCTGGTAGCCCCTCGATCGCAGTTCGGCGACCAGCACGTCCAGGTGCATGGTCTCGGGCACCCGCAGCGGCTCGGTGCTCAGTGCGCCGACGGGCACCTCCATGCGCTTCTCCCGCGGCACCGAGACGGCTGCCTTCACGTGCACGACCCCGGTGATGTCGTCCAGGTCATCGTCGTACACCGGGAACCGGCTGTGACCGGTGCTGCGGGCCAGGCGGATGACGTCGTCGGCCGAGTCGCCCACCGAGATCGCGTGCATGCTCGGACGCGGGGTCATGATGTCGTCGGCGGCCAGGCGGGCGAAGGTGAGGCTGCGATCGAGAAGGGTCGCGGTGTCCTCCTCCAGCACGCCCTGACTGGCCGATCGGCGCACGAGAGAGGAGAGCTCCTCGGCGCTCCGCGCACCGGACAGCTCCTCCTTCGGCTCGATGCCGATGCTGCGCAGCACGGCGTTCGCACTGCCGTTGAGCAGCACGATCGCCGGCTTGAACACCATCGTGAAAGCCGTCTGGAACGGCATCACGAGTTTGGCTGTGGCCAGCGGCAGCGCGAGCGCGAAGTTCTTCGGCACGAGCTCGCCGATGATCATCGACAGGATCGTGGCGACCAGCATCGCGACCGTCACCGAGACGGGCGTTGCGGCGGCCTCGGGCACGCCCCAGACCTCCAGCAGCGGCTCGAGGAGCTTCGAGATCGCCGGCTCCATCGTGTATCCAGTCAGCAGCGTGGTGAGCGTGATGCCCAGCTGCGCGGAGGAGAGATGCGTCGAGGTGATCTTCAGAGCCCGGATCGTCAGCACCAGCCGGGACTCCCCCCGCGCCTGGCGCGCTTCCAGCTCGGCACGGTCGAGGTTCACGAGCGCGAACTCACTGGCGACGAACAGGCCCGTCCCCACGATGAGAAGAAGCCCCACGCCCAGCAGCAGGAATTCCATCAGCTGGCATCCTCGCGTTCAGCACGAGGCGGGCGGTGGGGCGATGTACTGCAAGAAGGAGGGTCGTCCATGGTGCCGACGATATTACCGAATCGGACTGTGAGAGCCGGGCCGCGTCCGCGTCTGGCGAACAGCGTGGAGTGAGCGGGTGCGACAGCATCACTCCTGCCTTCCGCAGTTCGCGCTGCTGGACTCTGCTCGCGTTGTCGGAATCCGCTCGCGCTGTCGGAATCCGCTCGCGCTGTCGGAATCCGCTCGCGCTGCGCGAATATGCGCCGCGCGGGCTGAGAACAGCAGCGCCGATGGCTGCCGGCAGTGCAGCGGATGCCGGCGAGCTCACCACCGAAGACCGCGACGAGGACGCGGCAGTTTCGATCTCACGCCCGCACGGGTGAGGATGTCGTACAGCAGCGCGGGATCCCGGTGCGCGTCCGTCCGCCATCGCGACAGCCCCGAGACGATCCGGCGCAGTTCATCCTCACGATCCTTCTCCTCGAGAAGGGCCTGCTGCGGCGTGCGTCCCGCGAGGATCTCCGGATCGAAGTACTTGCCCGTGCCGTCGAATTCGCCCACGTGATCGAACTCCTCGAAGTAGAAGTCCGTACGCACCCGACGTCCGCTCGGCAGCAGAAAGGACTTCTGCAGTGTCGGCGCAGGGAACCCCAACAGGGCCAGCAGCACGCGCGCTTCGGATTCCCTGACGGAGTCCGCCTGCGACGTCCCGCACTCGAGTGATTCGCGAACCCCACCGAGGCCACGACGGCTCTGGCGATCCAGCATCCCCTGCACATCGAACGCGGATGCCAGCGCGCCGCCGATGCGGCGTTCCCACAGAACTTGGTCCATCGCCACCACTCCGCCACGGAATGTCGAATCAGCTGCGACGTCGATCGCGGTCTGCGCGGGGCTCGTCACCAGATGGCCACGCCACTCCACCACGTCGATGCCGTCGAACCCGAGTGCACGTCTCCTCACCGCTCCTGACGATCGACCACCCGAGGCGCGTCCGATCCTGACGTCCACGCGGTCCGGCCAGGTGCCGATCCGGTCGATGCCCCAGATGGCGGCCGCCGCAGCTCCCATGAACACCTGCGGAGAACGCGACCGATCCGCGACCTCCAACACCTTGACCAAGTGTCTGCGGAGAGGGGTGAGGTCGTCCCATTCGGAGCTCTGCACGTAGGATCCGGCCACGACTCGCTTGACGTCGCCTCGCGCCACCAGTCCTTTCAGGCGGCGATCCGAGACGCCCAGGCCGTTCGGGTCTGCACGCCGCCGGACCTTGATGGGGTGCTCTGTACTCGCTGGCATGCCCAGCACCTTCGCATCTCTCATGCCGCATCGCGCACCGCATCCGCACGTTCTGTGGATATCTCGTCGAGTGCCACACGATGTGCAGGACGATCCGCTCCGTCCCGATCACGCGCCTCGCGCTGCTCATCGCGCCTCGCGCTGCTCTTCACGCCTCGCGCTGCTCATCTCGCCTCGCGCGGCTCTTCACGGCTCGCGCGGCTCTTCACGGCTCGCGCGGCTCTTCTCGCCCCGCGCTGCTCTTCACGCCCCGCGCTGCTCTTCACGCCTCGCGCGGCGCATATCCGCACAGCGCGAGCCGGAATCGACAGCGCGAGCGGAGCAGGCGCGTCAGATATAGCAGCGCGAGCAGGGAACAGCAGCGCGAGCAGGGAACAGCAGCGCGACCAGGGAACAGCAGCGCGAGCGGAGTGGGGCGTCAGATACAGCCGCGCGAGCGGAGACCTGCAGCGCGAGCGGGCTACCAGCTGACGGGCAGCGCCTTGCCCTCCTCGTAGCCCGAGGCCGACTGCAGGCCGACCAGGGCACGCTCGTGGAACTGTGCGACCGTGGCGGCGCCGGCATAGGTGAGCGAGGAGCGCACGCCCGAGGTGATCATGTCGAGCAGGTCCTCCAGCCCCGGGCGCAGCGGATCCAGATAGATCATCGACGAGGAGATGCCCTCGGCGAACAGCTCCTTGCGGGCACGCTCGTACGCATCCAGACGCTCGAAGCGCGCCTGCACCGCCTTCGTGGACGCCATGCCCCAGGACTCCTTGTATGCCCGGCCCTGCTCGTCGTGCATCACCTCGCCCGGAGACTCGATGGTGCCGGCGAACCACGAGCCCACCATGACGGATGCCGCGCCGGCGGCGAGCGCGAGGGCCACATCGCGCGGGTAGCGCACTCCCCCATCCGCCC
>JBARWR010000385.1:0-4685 GCA_049646915.1 Microbacterium sp. | reverse complement strand
CTCGCGAGCTGCGGCGTGGCATGCGAACGCCTTCTCGCGCACCGCGTCGATGTCCATCTCACCGCGCATGAACGCCTGTGCGGCATCCAGCGCCTCGCGCGGGCGCTCGTCGTCCGGCCGTTCAGCGAGGAACAGCGGCAGCATCCGCTCGGCGCAGGCGATCGTCCATTCCACGAGCTCGCGGCGGTCGGTCTCCGAGAGCTGAAGATCGGCGTCGTCCGGGAGCACTTCCATCACGCTGCTCATCGGTGCTGGAAGTGAGGGGGGCGCTTCTCGCGGAAGGCAGCCATCCCCTCCTTCTGGTCGGCGGTGTCGAACAGGGCGGCGAACTCGCGCTTCTCCACGGCGAGGCCGTCGGTGAGCGAGGTCTCCATCGCGGCATCCAGCGTCGCCTTCGCCGCGTACAGCGAGGGCAGCGACTTCGACGCGATGGTCTCGGCGAGCTTGGTGGCCTCGTCCAGCAGATCGGATGCCGGGACCACGCGCGAGACGAGCCCGATGCGCTCGGCCTCGTCGGCCTTGACCAGTCGCCCGGAGAGCACGAGCTCGGCGGCCTTGAAATAGCCGACGGCACGGATCAATCGCTGCGTGCCGCCCATGCCGGGGATCACGCCGAGGTTGATCTCGGGCTGACCGAAGGTGGCGGTGTCGGCGGCGAGAATGATGTCGCACATCATCGCCAGCTCGCATCCGCCGCCCAGCGCGTAGCCGGAGACGGCCGCGATGACCGGCGTCCGTACGGCGGCGAAGCCGGTCCACGCGCCGAAGTGATCGGTCTCGAGCATCTCGGCGCCGGTCTTGGACTCCATCTCCTTGATGTCGGCCCCGGCCGCGAAGGCCTTCTCGGAACCGGTGACGACGATCGCACCCACGCTCTCGTCGGCGTCGAAGGCGGATGCCGCTGCCGCGACCTCCTCCGAGACCTGCCCGTTCAGTGCGTTCAGCGCCTGCGGCCTGTTGAGGGTGATCCAGCCCACCCGTCCTCGCTGTTCGACGAGGATCGTCTCGTACTCGGCCATGTGCCGCCCCCTTCAGTCGCGACTCTGCGACGTCTCCAGTATTCCAGTCCCTACGGACATGGGCACCCCACCCCTCGTCCGTCCACCTCCTGTTCCCCGCCCGTCTATGTGGCGCAAACCGCCCCGATTCACGTGAGATCAGGGCAGTTTGTGCCATATAGACGGGCTTCAGACCTCGCCGGCGCGGATGTCGGTGATGATGCCGGAGAAGTCGCGCCCGGCCCCCTCGCCGGCGGCGAAGGCTGCGTAGATCTCCTGGGCCAGGCGGCCCATCCTGGCATCCGTTCCGGTTCCCTCGATCGCCTGCAGGGCGAGCCCCAGATCCTTGGCCATCAGGGCTCCGGCGAAGCCGGGCTGGTAGTCGCGGTTCGCGGGGCTGGCAGGAACGGGTCCGGGGACCGGGCAGTTCGTGGTCAGCGCCCAGCACTGCCCGGAGGCCTGCGACACGACGTCGTACATGGCCTGGTGCGCGAGCCCGAGTCGCTCGGCCAGCACGAACGCCTCGGCGACGGCGATCTGCGAGATGCCGAGGATCATGTTGTTGCACACCTTCGCGGCCTGCCCGAGCCCCGGCCCGCCGCAGTGCACGATGCGCTTGCCCATGACCTCCAGCAGCGGTCGCGCGGCCTCGAAGTCCTCGTCCGAGCCGCCGACCATGAAGGCCAGCGTTCCCGCCTCGGCGCCGACGACCCCGCCCGAGACGGGTGCGTCGACGTTGCGGTGCCCGGCGTCGATGGCCAACTGGTGCGCGGTGCGCGCCTCGTCGACGGCGATGGTCGAGGACTCGATGAACAGCGTGCCGGGCCTGGCGGCCGCCAGCAGTTCGTCCTGATAGGCCGCGATCACGTGCTTGCCTGCGGGGAACATCGTGATCACGACATCGGCATCGGCCACGGCATCCGCCCCGCTCGCAGCGATCGGGATGCCGGCCGCCGTCGCCGCGTCGATCGCGGCGGGCACCAGGTCGAAGCCGTGCACCTCGTGACCGGCCCCCACGAGGTTCACGGCCATGGGCAGGCCCATGTGGCCGAGGCCGAGAAAGGCGATGGCTGCTTTGGAGGAGGCGGCAGTCATGATGCGGCGCTCCGCGCCTGGTCCGAGCCTGCGGGGCGCAGCATCTCGCGCCCGACGATGAGTCGCATGATCTCGTTCGTCCCTTCCAGGATCTGATGCACGCGCAGATCGCGTACGACCCTCTCGATCCCGTAGTCCTGAAGGTACCCGTAGCCGCCGTGCAGCTGAAGGGCCCTGTTGGCGACGTCGAAGCCGGCATCCGTGGCGAACCGCTTGGCCATGGCGCAGCGCATCGTCGCATCCGGCGCCTTCTCATCGACGGCCCGTGCGCCGTCCTGCACCATCAGTCGCGCCGCCTGCAGCTCGGTGCGCATGTCGGCGATCGTGAACAGGATGGACTGCTTCTCGGCCAGCGGCTCGCCGAAGGCGACCCGCTCGTGCACGTACTGCAAGGCGCGCTCCAGCGCCCACTGCGCCCCGCCCAGCGAGCAGGCGGCGATGTTCAGGCGTCCGCCGTTGAGCGCCGACATCGCGATCGCGAAACCACGGCCCTCCTCGCCGAGGATGGCGGATGCCGGAACCCGCAGCCCGTCGAAGATCACCTGGCGGGTGGGCTGGGCGTGCCAGCCCATCTTCTTCTCAGGAGCACCGAAGCTCAGCCCCTCGGCGTCGCCGGGAACGAGGAACGCGGTGATTCCCTTCGCTCCGGAGCCCGGCGCGCCGGTGCGCGCCATGACGACGTAGACGCCCGCCTCGCCCGCGCCGGAGATGAACTGCTTGACCCCGGTGAGCAGATAGCCGTCGCCGTCGCGCACCGCACTGGTGGCGATGTTCGCGGCATCCGACCCGGCGCCCGGCTCGGTCAGGCAGTACCCGCCGAACTCGCTCATGGCTGTCAGCTGCGGCAGCCACGCGCCGCGCTGGGCGTCGGAGCCGTAGGTGTCGATCATCCAGACCACCATGTTGTGGATCGAGATGTAGGCGGCGACGGCCGGGTCGCCCTTGGCGAGCTCCTCGAAGATCGCGACGGTGTCGACGCGGCCGAGGCCGGTTCCGCCGAACTCCTCGCGCACGTAGATGCCGCCCAGGCCCAGCTCGCCGGCCTTGTTCAGCGATTCACGGGGGAAGAGGTGCTTCTCGTCGCGTTCGGCGGCGAAGGGGGCGAGCTCGGTGTCGGCGAAGTCGCGCACGGCCTCGAGGATCGCCTCGCGCTCCTCGTCCGAGATGGCGGTGGCAGCGGTGCCGGGGTCGACCATGGTCATCAGTGGCCCTCTCCGGTCGTGGCGGGCATCACGAAGCTCGCACCCTCGCGGATGCCGGAGGGCCAGCGGCTGGTGACGGTCTTGGTCTTCGTGTAGAAGCGGAACCCGTCGGCGCCGTGCTGGTTGAGGTCGCCGAAGCCGGAGGCCTTCCACCCGCCGAAGGTGAAGTAGGCGATCGGCACGGGGATGGGGATGTTGACTCCGACCATGCCGACGTTCACGCGGGCGGCGAAGTCGCGGGCGGTGTCGCCGTCGCGGGTGAAGATGCCGACGCCGTTGCCGTAGGGGTTGTCGGATGCCAGGGCCAGTGCCTCTTCGTAGTCGGCGGCGCGCACGACCGAGAGCACCGGCCCGAAGACCTCCTCGCGGTAGATCGACATGTCGGTGGTGACGTGGTCGAACAGCGTGGCGCCGAGGTAGTAGCCGTCCTCATATCCGTCCACGACCAGGCCGCGGCCGTCGGTGACGAGGGTGGCGCCGGCGTCCAGGCCCTCCTGGATGAGTCCCTCGACGCGCGTTTTCGCGGCAGCGGTGACGAGCGGGCCGAAGTCGACGCCGTCCTGCGAGCCGGGACCGACCTTCAGTGTGCCGATGCGCTCGGTGAGCTTGGCGACCAGCGCGTCGGCGGTCTCCTGGCCCACGGGGACGGCCACCGAGATGGCCATGCATCGTTCACCGGCCGAGCCGAAGCCCGCGCCGATCAGGGCGTCGGCGGCCTGGTCGAGATCGGCGTCCGGCATGATCACGAGGTGGTTCTTCGCACCGCCGAAGCACTGCGCGCGCTTGCCGTTCGCCGTGGCCGTGGCGTAGATGTACTCGGCGATCGGGGTGGAGCCGACGAATCCGACCGCCTGGATGTGCGGGTCGGTGAGGATCGTGTCGACGGCTTCCTTGTCGCCGTGGACGACATTGAGGATGCCGGCGGGCAGCCCCGCCTCGAGGAACAGCTCGGCCAGGCGCACCGGCACGGAGGGGTCGCGCTCGGAGGGCTTGAGGACGAAGGCGTTGCCACTGGCCAGCGCGGGGCCCGCCTTCCAGAGCGGGATCATGGCGGGGAAGTTGAACGGCGTGATGCCGGCCACCACTCCCAGAGGCTGGCGCATCGAGTACACATCGATGCCGGTGCCCGCCTCACTGGAGTACTCGCCCTTGAGCAGGTGCGGGGCGCCGATGCAGAACTCGATCACGTCCAGCCCGCGCATGACGTCGCCCTTGGCATCCTCGATGGTCTTGCCGTGCTCGCTGGAGAGCAGACGGGCCAGCTCGTCCATGTTCTGGTGAGCGAGTTCGACGAAGCGCATCATCACGCGAGCGCGCTTCTGCGGGCTGGTCGCAGCCCACGCGGGCTGCGCGGCAGCGGCGTTCTCGATGACGGCGCGCACCTCGTCGG
>JBARWR010000384.1:0-1789 GCA_049646915.1 Microbacterium sp. | reverse complement strand
GACTATGCGGCGTACCGCATCGAGGTCGGCCGTCGTCACCGCGTCGAGCCGCGTCAGATCGTCGGCGCACTGGCGAACGAGGGCGGCCTGGGACGCGACGACTTCGGTGCCATCGCCATCAAGCCGGACTTCTCCATCGTCGAACTGCCGGTCAACCTCGACCCGTCCGTGCTCGCCAAGCTGAGCGACACGCGCATCTCGGGACGTCTGATCGAGATCAAGCCCGACCGTGGAGTCCCCAGCCGCCGCGCACCGCGCGACGGAGACCACCGCGGCGGTGACCGGGGCCAGTACCGAGATGACCGCCCCGCGCGCAAGCCGCGGCACAAGGGCTGAACCTGACTCCTCCGGCTCATATCGGTTGCTGATCGGCTGAACACACGCGGTTCAGCCGCTCTTGCGCAGGTGTCAGAGACTGCGCCGGAAGTGGTGCGCGACGATGTCCATCCGCTCGCGCAGGTAGAAGCGGTGCGCGTCGAAGCGCTGCACGCCGGAATCCAGGTCCACCGAGGCGCATCCGGCCGCGATCGCGCGATCGCGGAGTGCGTCCAGGAGGATCCGCCCGTAACCGCGCGATCGCACGGATGCTGCCGTCGAGAGGTCGTCGATGTACAGCTTGCGGATCGCACTGGTGTTCGCGATGATCCGCCAACCCGCGACGGCGACGCAGCGCTCATGCGCGAAGACTGCGGTGAAGCGCAGTCCCTGCGGGGCGCCCTCGCGGAGCACCTGCGCCAGAAGTTCTTCGGTCAAGTGGGGTCGCAGTTCCTGCAGCACCGGCAGCGCCTGCTCCCAGCGGGTGTCGCCGGGCTCGAGATCGACCAGGGTCACGTCGTCCATGTCTGCTCCTTGATGGTCGTCGCCAGTGCGGCCATGCCGTTGAGGACGATGATCCGATCAGGCATCCAGTGCGTCCGGTCCATCGGTCACGAGGATGCGGAACTGAGCGGCGTCCAGGATCCGGATGCCGAGCTCCTCGGCCTTGGCGAGCTTGGAGCCCGCACCCGGCCCCGCTGCGACGAAGTCTGTCTTCTTCGAGACCGACGATGCCGCCTTCCCGCCGGCCTGGATGATGGCCTCCTGCGCGCCCTCGCGGCTGAACCCGTCGAGAGAGCCGGTGGCGACGACGGTGAAGCCGTCGAGCACACCGCCGGCTGCCGCGGCGGCACCGGGACCGGGATGCCCCGGAGTCGACCACTGGACGCCGGCATCCGCCCACCGTTGAACGATCTCCTGGTGCCAGTCGACCTCGAACCAGCTCAGCAGCGACTCGGCGATGATGCCCCCGACGCCCTCGACGGCTGCCAGCTCCTCCAGAGACGCTGATCGGATGGCATCCAGGGAGCCGAACCACTGCGCCAGCGCACGCGCGGCGACCGGACCGACGTGCCGGATGTTCAGAGATACCAGCAGACGCCAGAGCTCCTTGGTCTTCGCCTTCTCCAGCTCGGCGAGGAGCTTGATCGCGGAGGAGGACGGCTGCGGCCCCTCGATCCCCTCCCTCTTCTCGGCGGATGTCGGATTGCGGCGGAACGGCGAGCGGGTCTTCACGACACCGTCGTCGTCCTGCTTCGGCAGTCCCGTCTCGGCATCGCGGACGACGACCGAGATCGGGACCAGGTCTTCCAGCACCAGTGAGAACAGTCCCGCCTCTGTGGGCAGGGGTGCGGATGCGGGCGGCTCCGCCTGTGTGAGCGCCGCTGCGGTGACCTCGCCGAGCGCCTCGACATCCAGTGCACCGCGCGAGCCGATGTGCTCGACGCGTCCGCGCACCTGCGCCGGGCAGGAC
>JBARWR010000383.1:0-3391 GCA_049646915.1 Microbacterium sp. | reverse complement strand
GGATGCTGCCGCGCTGGCGCGCCTGGAGGCCTCCGCCGAGCGCCGGGACTGGTGGCTCGCGCGCCTCGAGCGCTGCCACCGTCTCATCGCGGATTGAGCTCCGCCCCGCACTCGCGCTGTCCTTTTCCGCGCACGCGGCGTGAATATGCGCCGCGCGAGCAAGAGACAGCAGCGCCAGACAGGAATCGACCGCGCGAGTAGAGAACAGCAGCGCGACGAGCACAGGCACGAGCAGAGAACAGCAGCGCGAAGGGCACGAGCACGGAGATAGGCACGGGCAAGCAGCCCATGCCGACAAGTCTCAGACCCGCAGCAGCTCGACCATCCGGCCCAGGGCCTCGCTGCCGACGCGACGCAGCCGTGTGGAGTCGTCGCCGCCCATGGCTCCGCGCACCGTCATGCCCTCCCAGACGACCATGAGCAGGCTCGCGGCCTCGGCGGCGGGGATGCGCAGTGTGATCTGCCCGGAGTCGATGATCTCCTGGATCATCTCGGCGATACTGGCGACCATTTCACGCTCCTGCGCGAGGTAGGCGGCGCCGAATGCCGGATCCCGCAGCGCGCGGATGCGGATCTCACTCATCATCATCACGCCGAGGCGGTCATCCGCACCGGAGTCCATGATCTGCTGCACCAGCTCTACCGGATCGCATCCTTCGAGCGCCTCCGCACTCACGAGGTCGCTGACCCGCTCGCGCACCGCATTCAGCCGCGCCTCGCCGACGGACGCGGCAAGGGTGAGGAACAGCTCGTCCTTGGACTCGAAGTTGGAGTAGAACGCACCGCGCGTGAAACCGGCGCGCTCACAGACCGCCTCGACGGTCGCACCTTCCAGGCCTACCTCGGCGAACACCTGAGTGGCGGCCTCGAGCAGGCGCGCACGAGTGTTCTCCCTGCTCCGCGTCGCTGATGTCGACATCGCTCCTCCTGAAGCCTCACTCTGCCACGGGATCGCCGCCCGATGTTCACATCCGACGCACAGCATCCGATCCCACCGACGACTTACGATACATGTACGTATTGAATACACCTGTGTATCGAACTGCCGCGGAGGCCGCGTGTCCACTCTTCTGTCCTCACTGGGGCGCTGGTCGTTCCGCCACCCCTGGCGCGTGCTCGTCAGCTGGCTCCTCGTCCTCGGCATCGCCGGCAGCGGGGCCCTCGTGCTCGGCGCCGGCACCGACAACAGCTTCTCGATCCCCGGCACCGAGTCGCAGGCCGGCCTGGAGCAGCTCTCCCGCACCTTCCCCCAGGTCAGCGGCACGAATGCGCAGTTCATCGTGGTCGCAGCTCCCGGCGACGACATCCGGGACGATCCGTACAAGACTGAGATCGAGACGACCGTCGACGATCTGACCAACCTCGACGACAGCGTGCTCGCCGTCACCTCGCCGTACGACGAGAACATCTCGGGCATGGTCAACTTCGAGCACAGCGCCGCGATCGTCCGCCTGCAGTTCGAGGGTCAGTCCACCGACGTGCCCGAGCAGGCCAAGGCCGATCTGCAGGAGCAGGTCGACGAGCTGCGCACCGCCCTACCGGACGGCTCGCAGGTCGCGCTCGGCGGCGACCT
This sequence comes from Microbacterium sp., assembly GCA_049646915.1. Classification (GTDB taxonomy): domain Bacteria; phylum Actinomycetota; class Actinomycetes; order Actinomycetales; family Microbacteriaceae; genus Microbacterium. The sequence continues at coordinate 1,818 of JBARWR010000383.1, read as the reverse complement.
GTTCGCCATGTCGATCCCGGCGATCACGATCACCGAAGCGGTCGGTCTGCTGATCGCCCTGCTCGTGCTGATCGTCACCTTCCGCTCGTTCGTCGTCGCCGGCCTGCCGCTGCTGACGGCGATCCTGGGCGTCGGCATCTCGATGGCCGGCATCTTCGCCGCGACCGCCTTCGCCTCGGTCTCATCGACCACTCCCCTGTTGGCCCTCATGCTCGGCCTCGCGGTCGGCATCGACTACTCGCTGTTCATCGTCGCTCGGCACCAGGATCAGGTGCGCGCCGGCGTCGATCCCGAGGAATCCGCCTCGCGCTCGGTCGGCACCGCGGGGTCGGCCGTGGTGTTCGCGGGCATCACGGTGCTGATCGCCCTGATCGGGCTCGGCTTCGCCGGCATCCCCTTCCTCACGACGATGGGCATCGCGGCATCCGTCGCCGTCGCGATCGCCGTCGCGATCGCGATCACTCTCACCCCGGCATTGCTCGGCTTCCTGAAGGGCCGAGTGATCGGTCGGACGCGTCAGCCCCGCCCGATCAAGAAGACGGATGCCGGGAAGCAGCCGCGCACGCGCCGCACCTTCTCGGAGCGCTGGGTCGGCGGCATCACGAAGCATCCCGTCCTCGTCACGATCGCCGTCGTGCTGGGACTCGGCATCGTCGCCGTTCCCGCGCTGAGCCTGAACCTCGCGCTGCCCAACGCCGGAGTGCTTCCGAAGGACTCCGAGGCGAGGCAGAGCTACGACCTGACCGCAGACGAGTTCGGGCCCGGATTCAACGGACCGCTGATCCTCACCGGCACGATCGTCACCTCGACCGACCCGCTGAATCTCATGCAGGATCTCGGCGACGCCGTCGAGAAGCTGCCCGGTGTGCGCGAGGTGGCGCTGGCCACGCCGAACGAGACGGCAGACACCGGGATCGTGCAGATCATCCCGACCACCGCGCCCGACGACCCCGCCACCGCCGACCTGGTGCGCGAGCTGCGCTCGCACCACGACGAGTGGCAGAAGGAGTTCGGCATCGACCTGAAGGTCACCGGATTCACCGCCGTCGCGATCGACATCTCCGATCAGCTGGGCGCCGCCCTGCTGCCGTTCGGCGTCTTCGTGATCGGTCTGTCGCTGATCCTGCTGGCGATCGTGTTCCGCTCGATCTGGGTGCCCGTGACGGCCGCGATCGGCTACCTGCTCTCGATCGTCGCCGCGTTCGGTGTGGTCGGCGCCGTGTTCGAGTGGGGCTGGTTCGCCGACGCCCTGCACGTCGCGCGTACCGGCCCGATCATCAGTTTCATGCCGATCGTGCTGATGGGCGTGCTGTTCGGCCTGGCGATGGACTACCAGGTGTTCCTCGTCTCGCGTATGCGCGAGGACTTCGTGCACGACAGGGCCCGACACGACAAGGCCACTCGTCGCGAAGCCGCGATCCGCGCCGTGCGGACCGGGTTCTCCAGCACCGCGCGCGTGGTCACCGCCGCCGCCCTGATCATGTTCGCCGTATTCGTGGCGTTCGTCCCCGAGGGCGACTCGTCGCTCAAGCCGATCGCTCTGGGACTGGCAGCCGGCATCGCGATCGACGCGTTCCTCGTGCGGATGACGCTGATCCCCGGGGTGATGGCGATCCTCGGTGACCGCGCCTGGCGCATCCCGCGCTGGATGGAGCGGATCCTGCCGCACGTCGACATCGAGGGCGAGGCGGTGGAGCGCGAGCGGGCGCTGGAGGCCTGGCCGGGCGATGACAGCATCCTCGCCGCCGATGGCCTGACCATCTCTGCCGCCGACGTCGAAGGCGCGCACCTGCGCCTCTCCCCCGGCGGGTCTCTGAT
>JBARWR010000382.1:0-13100 GCA_049646915.1 Microbacterium sp. | reverse complement strand
GCGGCGCACGCGAGCCGTGCTGACCGTGCTCCCCCGGGCGCTCCTGCCTTGTCCGCGCACGCGTCATCCGCATCCGCACGGCGCTGAGGCTTTCCGACACCCCTCTCCGCGCAGCGCCGAGACGCTCGTGCAGCGAGACCCGGTCCTGGAGCCTCTGCGTGTCCAGCGGCAGATGCGCTCGGTGCACGGGCAGCTCTCTGACGAGCTCCGGCGCGTACACTGTGACGTCGATGGGTCGGGGTGCCGCGAGCTCGGTGAGCTCGCGCTCCCACTCATCGAGCGAGCGCAGCACGATGCGGTGATCTGCTGCGGCATCCGAGATCCGACGCAGCACGCGCTCCAGCGAGCGGTCGGGGCAGTCCTGCCGAAGCCGCTCGATGATCTCGACGGATGCGCTCGCGCAGCTCATGCCCTCGCCGGGCACGAACAGCGGCCTGGCCTCGTCGTCCAGCCACCATCTGCCCCGCACCTCTCGCCCGCCCACTTCGATGACGCCGCGCAGCAGACTGCCGACCAGCGTCACCACCTCGCCGGTGACCAGAGGACGCTCGGCCGCCGTCCGACGAGCGAGGACCATGTCCAGCGAGTCGGCGCACCACGGCAGCAGCGCAACCTGGCCCTCGCGCGTGCGCACCACGTCGCGCACGCCCGCGACATGCTCCGCACCGGAGAACCACCACAGCGCCTCGTCGAGTTCTCCGGCATCCGCACTCACCCGCTGCCGCTCGCCGTCGCTGACGAGATCGCCGGGCAGCGCCGCTGTCTCGTCCAATCGCCGAATCACTCGATGCGCGCCGGGAACCAGCGCAGTGAGCTCGTCCGCATCGTCCATAACCCCATCACACCGCGCCGTGCCGACTCCGAGGACTGCGATTCCCAGCGGCTGTGGAGAACTCGCCGCATCGTGCGGATGTGGAGGGACACCGGCGCCCCGAACCCTCGGTAAGCTGGTGCCCATGGCAAAACGTGCTCCCGAAGCTGAGAAGCGACCAGGCTTCTTCTCCCAGATCCGTTCCCTCTTCCGGTTCACCCGGGAGGTCTACGGCTGGCTTCCCTGGGCGCAGGTGGCGATCCTCATCGCCGGTGTGCTGATCGGTCTCATCCTCGGCTTCCTCATCGGCGGCGGGGCCGTGCTGTCCCTGATCCTCTGGGCGGTCACCGGCCTGATGTTCGGAATCCTCGGCGCGATGTTCCTGATGACGCGCCTGTCGACCAACGCGATGTACGCCAAGATCGATGGAATGCCGGGCGCGAGCGGCCACGTGCTGAGCACGAGCCTCGGCCGCAGCTGGCAGGCCTCGGACACTCCCGTCGGCATCAACCCCAAGACGCAGGAAGCCGTCTACCGCGCGGTCGGACGCGGCGGCATCGTCGTCGTCGGCGAGGGCACCCGCGGTCGGCTGACCCGTCTCGTCAACGAGGAGCGCCAGAAGGCGCAGCGCGTCGCGCACGGAGTGCCGGTGACCGTGCTGTACGTGGGCCACGGCGAGGATGAGGTCAAGATCTCCGACCTCTCCAAGACCATCAAGAAGATCCCGAAGGCGATCGACAAGGCCACCATGGCCGCGGTCATCCGCCGGATCGAGTCGGTATCGCAGTCGCTGTCGTCGCTGCCGATCCCCAAGGGCATCGACCCGGCGAAGGTGCGCGCTCAGCGTCCGCGCTGATTCTCGCGGAGCCACGGATGACGCGGCCCCTCTCCACCACGGAGAGGGGCCGCTTCGTCGTCAGTCGCCGAGGGGCTCCTTCGGCAGCCGTCGCACACGCGGGCGCCGGCGGCGCTTTTCCGGGATCATCGTGCGCATCTCTTCGAGCTTGCCGAAGCACAGCAGCCGGTCCTCGTCCTCCAGCACGACGTGCTTGCGGGGATTCGGGATGACGCTCACACCGCGATGCAGGGTCAGCACCGTGATGTCGCGGTCCCACAGGCCCAGGTCGCCGAGCTGCTTGCCGACCTGCTCCGCGCCGGAGTGGATGAGCAGCTCGGCGACGCCGTATCCGGTCGAGACGCTCAGCCGCTGACGGACGTCGATGTCCGGGAAGGCGACCTGTCCGGCGATGTAGTCGATGATCGCGCCGGCGACGTCGAGGTTCGTCGCCGCTTCGATGCCCTGCAGCCCCGGTGAGGAGTTGACCTCCATGACCAGGGGGCCGTCCTCGCCCTCGAGCATGTCGACACCGGCGACGCGCAGACCCATGATCTGCGCCGAGCGGACAGCGGTCTGCTCGTACACCGGGTCGAGGGCCACCGGCTCCACGCGTCCGCCGCGGTGCACGTTGGAGCGGAACTCGTCGCCGTCCGCGACGCGGCGCATGGCCGCGACCACGCGATCGCCCACGACCAGGGCGCGGATGTCGCGGCCCCGACTCTCGGCGATGAACTTCTGGATGAGCACGTTCTGCTTGGTGGAGTGCAGCGTCTCGATGATCGCCTCGGCGACCTTCACCTGGGGAGCGAGGATTACTCCGATGCCCTGTGTGCCCTCGAGCAGCTTGATGACCACCGGGGCGCCGCCGACCCGCTCGATGGCGGGGCGGACATCGGCACGATTGCGCACGAAGGCGGTGGCCGGCATCGCGATGTTGTGGCGGGAGAGGATCTGGTTCGCGCGCAGCTTGTCGCGGGCGCTGGAGATCCCGTTGGCGGTGTTCGGGGTGTACACGTCCATCTGCTCGAACTGACGCACCACGGCCGTGCCGAAGTACGTGATCGAGTTGCCGATGCGCGGCAGGATCGCGTCGTAGTCGCTGAGCTGTCTGCCGCGGAAGAACAGATCCGGCGCATCCGCCGTGAGGTCGATCGCGAATCGCAGCGTGTTGAGCACCTTCACGGTGTGGCCACGCTGCTGGGCGGCCGCCCGGAGGCGCTGCGTGGAGTAGGACTGCGGTGCCCGCGAGAGGACGGCGATCTTCACAGAGGTTTCCTGCCAGGATGTAGGGGTGAATCGGTCTTCTCATTCAAACACGCTCACGGGCTGGCGCGAATGGGTCGCGCTGCCCGAGCTGGATGTCGACTGGATGAAGGCGAAGATCGACACCGGCGCGCGCACGTCGTCGCTGCACGCGTTCGACCTGACCGAGTTCACCCGTGACGGCGAGGGCTGGGTCCGCTTCGCGGTGCACCCCTGGCAGGAGAGCCGGGAGGATGCCGTCGTGCACGAGTGCCGCGTGCACGATCGGCGCGTCGTGCGCAGCTCCTCCGGACACGCAGAGGATCGCCTCGTCGTGCGCCTGCAGCTGCGCCTGGTGGGCCAGGTGGTCACAGGAGAGGTCACGCTGACCAACCGCGACGAGATGGGCTTTCGGATGCTGATCGGCCGCGAGGTGCTGCGTCAGGGCTTCACCGTCGACCCCGCGCGTTCGTTCCTGGGCGGCCGGGCACCGCGCGAGACGCGCCGCCGCAATCGCGGGCGCGTCTGACCCTTCGACAGGCTCAGGAGCTCAAGGGCTCAGGCTCGGATCAGCACCGTACCGACCGCCTTGTCATGCAGACCGCGCTGATCGGCATCCCAGATCACCGCCGGGATGACGAAGACCAGCAGCAGCGTGCGCACGATCGGCCGCCACAGCCCCACCCATCCGCCGCCGTAGCGCACCACGCGCATGCCGAGGATGCGGTGACCGGGGCTTCCTCCCGCGAAGGGGATGAAGACGATCTGCAGCACCGCGAACACCATCATCGGAGCGAACTGGCTCAGCCCCGCCTCGCCGGGAAGGGCGAACTGATCGAAGCCGAAGAACCCCGCCGCGATGATCGTCGCAGCCAGATAATCGATCGCGAGAGCGCCGATCCTGCGGCCGACCCGGGCGATGCTGCGGGGGCCCGTCGCGGGCAGGCCAAGACGTTCGCCGGGGTACTCGTTCACCTCTCAAGCCTACCGATCACGCGTAACATGCCCGAAACACAGCGGACATGGCTGAGAAACTCCCCATGCATAACCTGCGTAAGGTTGATGCAACCGATACCCGATCAGGAGTCGCTACATGTTCACAGAGTCCGCAGAGGTCCTCCGCTATATCGAGGAGAACGACGTCAAGTTCCTCGACATCCGATTCACCGACCTCCCGGGGGTGCAGCAGCACTTCAACATTCCGGCATCGACGGTCGATGAGGACTTCTTCCGTGACGGACAGCTCTTCGACGGGTCCTCGATCCGCGGATTCGCCAGCATCCACGAGTCCGACATGCAGCTGATCCCCGACGTCACGACCGCCTACCTCGACCCGTTCCGCGAGGCGAAGACGCTCGTCATGATCTTCGACATCTACAACCCGCGCACCGGCGAGATCTACAGCAAGGACCCGCGTCAGGTCGCCAAGAAGGCCGAGAAGTACCTCGCCTCCACCGGCATCGCCGACACGGCGTTCTTCGCCCCCGAGGCGGAGTTCTACATCTTCGACGACGTGCGCTACTCGGTCACATCCGGCGAGAGCTTCTACAAGGTCGACTCCGAAGAGGCCGCCTGGAACTCCGGCCGCGAGGAGGAGGGCGGCAACCTCGGCAACAAGACGCCGTTCAAGGGCGGCTACTTCCCCGTCGCGCCGGTCGACAAGACCGCTGACCTGCGCGACGACATGACGCTGCGCCTGATCGACTCGGGATTCCACCTGGAGCGCTCGCACCACGAGGTCGGCACCGCCGGTCAGCAGGAGATCAACTACCGGTTCGACACCATGGTGAGCGCGGCCGATGACATCCTGAAGTTCAAGTACATCATCAAGAACACGGCTGAGGAGTGGGGCAAGACCGTCACATTCATGCCGAAGCCGCTCTACGGCGACAACGGCTCGGGCATGCACACGCACCAGTCGCTGTGGCTCGATGGCAAGCCGCTGTTCTTCGACGAGGCCGGCTACGGTCAGCTCAGCGATCTCGCACGCTGGTACATCGGCGGCCTGCTCAAGCACGCGCACGCCGTGCTGGCCTTCACCAACCCGACCCTGAACAGCTACCACCGCCTGGTGAAGCACTTCGAGGCACCGGTCAATCTCGCCTACTCGGCGGGCAATCGCTCGGCCGCGATCCGCATCCCGCTGACAGGGTCGAACCCGAAGGCCAAGCGCATCGAGTTCCGTGTTCCGGATGCATCCGGCAACCCGTACCTGGCGTTCGCCGCCCAGCTGATGGCGGGTCTGGACGGCATCAAGAACCGCATCGAGCCCATGGAGCCGATCGACAAGGACCTGTATGAGCTTCCTCCCGAGGAGGCGAAGAACATCCCGCAGGTGCCGAACTCGCTGCTCGACTCGCTCGACGCGCTGCGCGACGACCACGACTTCCTGCTCGAGGGCGGCGTGTTCACCCAGGAGCTCATCGACACCTGGATCTCGTACAAGTACGACAACGAGATCCTGCCGATGGCCCAGCGCCCGCACCCCTACGAGTTCGAGCTGTACTACGGCGTCTGATGTAACCTCGGACCCGCAACCGGCCCAGCTCCCCGCGAAGAATCAGGGGAGTTGGGCCGTTTGCTGCCTGCACAGCTCCCCCGCGCTACGCTGAGCCGTAACGATGACTGGGGGTTGCGCGATGATTCGACTGGGAATTGCTGGGACCCTGGCGGCAGCGCTCATCGCGCTTGGCATATGGGGTGCTGTGCTGACCTACTACGCCTGGATCCCCTGCGACGGGGATGACTACGTCCCGGCGTGCCTGGCGACAATGGACAGACCGCCACACGCCGAGGTGCTGACTGCGTTCTGGGGTATCGCACTGGTGCTCGCGCTCGCGGCCGCGTTGGTCCCGCGCACCCACTCGCCCCGCGTCCTCGGCATCGGGGCCGCGATTCTGGTACTGCTGATGAGCCCCTGGATGGAGTACATCGTGATGCTGGTCATCGCCGGCGGGCATCATGACGTCCCGCCTGGGGCGGGGTACCCGATGTCGCTGACGTTCACCGTTGCGGGCATTCTCGTCGGCACGGGTGTGCTTGTTGACGTGAGGCGCAACAGACGCTCCCACCAGCAGCACGCACCGACCGCCGTACCGGTGTCGGTGTGACGCGGAATGGGACCGATGCCGCCGGGGATGCCGCTCAGGCGCCGAGGTAGCCGCTCAGGCGGCCGTGGAACCGCTCGCTGCGGTCATCGAGACCCTCGATCGTGATCGTCGCGCCACGGCGTTCGTAGCGCGCGGCGATCGAGTCGAGCGCCGCCACCGTCGACGCGTCCCAGATCTGCGCGTCGCGCAGGTCGACGACGACGGATGCCAGATCGTCCGTGTATGAGAACCATTCGACGAGGTCGTTGCTGCTGCCGAAGAACAGCGGGCCGTGCACGACGTAGCGCACGCTCTCGCCGTCCTCAGCCGGCTCCCGATCCACCGTGATGACATGGGCGACGCGGCGGGCGAACAGGATCATCGCCAGCACGACGCCGGCGATCACGCCGTAGGCGAGATTGTTCGTGAGCACCACGGTGCCGATCGTGACCGCCATGACGATCGTCTCGGGGATCGGCATGCGCTTCAGCGTCGAAGGCCGCACGCTGTGCCAGTCGACGGTCGTGATGGCCACGATCATCATCACCGCGGCCAGGGCGACCATCGGGATCTGTCCCATCAGCGAACTCAGTCCGGTCACGAGGGCGAGCATGAAGACGCCGGCGACGAACGTCGAGATGCGGGTCCTGGCACCGCTGGTCTTCACGTTCAGCACGGTCTGCCCGATCATCGCGCATCCGCCCACGCCTCCGTAGAAACCCGAGAAGATGTTCGCGACGCCCAGCGCCCACGACTCGCGGCCCTTGTGCGAGGGGGTCTCGGTGATCTCGTCGACCAGTTTCGCCGTCAGCAGCGACTCCATCAGTCCGACCAGGGCCACACTGAGCGCCGTCGGCCAGATGAGCTGCAGGGTCGTCAGATCCAGCGGCACGGTCAGCGGGGTGAAGCCGGGAAGTCCCCCGTCGATCGGCCCCTCTCCTGCGACATCCGGCACCTGGAGCTGCGCGACGATGACAACGGCGGTCACCACCACGATCGCGACCAGCGGTGACGGCACCGCTTTCGTGAAGCGGGGCAGGACCAGGACGATCGCGATCGTCAGGGCGAACAGACCCCACACCGGCAGAGTCCCGCCGAGCACATGGGGCACCTGGGTGACGAAGATGAGGATGCCGAGGGCGTTGACGAAACCGAGCATCACCGAGCGCGGCACGTACCGCATGAGGCGTGAGAGCCCGAGCAGTCCGAACACGATCTGCACCACCCCGGCCAGCACGACGGTCGGCAGCAGGTACTGCACGCCGTGCTCGTGCACGAGCGGCGCGACCACGAGGGCGACCGATCCGGCGGCGGCTGTGACGACGCCCGGCCGACCGCCGAGGAACGTCATGGTCAGACAGAGCACGATCGACGCGACGAGGCTGGTCATCGGATCGACGCCGGCCACCACCGAGAACGAGATCACCTCCGGGACCAGCGCGAGGGTGGTCACGGCCCCCGCGAAGAACTCACGGGAGAGCTGCCGCGGACTGCGCAGCGCTGCGAGCACGCCGAACGTCGGATGCGAAGAGGGCACGGGGTGACTCCTGACTGAGGGGACTGCCCGAGTCTACCGACGCGCGCAGATCCCCGACGTCCCGCGCGTCAGCACCGCCCGCTCAGCACAGGATGCGCAGCGCCCCCGGCTGCACGCGCACCTCGAAAGCGGCGACCTCCCCTGCCTCTTCGCCGTCGATCTCGAACGGCACGGGCCCGTCCATGCGCACGCGGGCGGCGGCACCGGTGAGGTGCTGCGCGGCATCGATGCTCACCGTCTCATCGGCTCCGCCGATCAGACGCCGGATGCCGTTGTCCCAGACGATGGTGCGCACAGTCTGCGCCCACTGCACGGCGTTCTCGGCGCTCACCAGCAGCAGGTCGAGCTGTCCGTCGTCCGGCACCGCATCCGGCAGCAGCGTGAGCCCGCCCTGGATCGCGCCGCAGTTGCCGATCAGAAGTGTGTGGCCGCTCATGCTCTGCTCGTCGCCGCCGTCGAGAGACAGCGCGAACTCCACGTTCTGCGCCGCGGTGAACGCACGCCCCATCGCCTCGACATACGCCAGCCAGCCTGCTCTGTCCTTCAGGCCGTCATCCGTCTCGGCGAGCATGTGCGCGTCGAGACCGAAGCCGATCATCACCAGGAACCCGGTCTCCGCATCCTCGTCACCGACGCGGACCCAGCCCATGTCGATCTCACGGTGCTCCCCTGCCGTGATCCTCGCGAGCGCCTTGGGGATGCTGCCCAGCGGGATGCCGAGGTTGCGGGCGAGCAGGTTGCCCGTCCCCTGCGGCACGATTCCCAGCTGCGGCGCCCGATCGACGCCGGCCAGCACCTCGGCGACCGTGCGGACCGTCCCATCGCCTCCGACCGCCACCACGACGTCGCAGGCGGCTTCCACGGCGGCCAGGGCCATCGCGCGGCCCGGATCGTCCTCAGCGGTCTCCCACCACAGCACCTCGACGTCGTCGGCGAGGGCGTCGCTGACCGCACCACGCAACGTGTCCTCGTCGATCTTGGTCGGATTCCACACGATCCCGATGCGCTTGCTCATCGCTTCTGTTCCGTTCATCTGGCGATCTGACCTGTCGTGGGCGTGCCTCACTGCCGCAGCGGGATCACGCGGATCCCGCCCGCCGGCTCTGCGACCACGAGCACCTCGCGAGACGTGCATGCCGATACGGCCTCGAGCACCGCATCCGCGTCGGCGGCGCGTAGTCCGTCTGCTTGGTTCTCAACCTGCCAGAGCGTCGTTCGGATGCCGCCGACTTCTCGGACGCGATCGACCATCTCGGCGCCGTCGTCGGCGACGAGGAGCACCAGCCTCTCCGGTTTGGTGGGACGTGTCGCTGCCGGCGCGATCGCACGCGCCCGCCGCCAGACCGCGAAGTGGTAGGCGAACACTGCGGTGGTGGCGAGCAGCAGGCCGATGGGTGCGCGGATGCGATCGACCAGGCCGCCCTCATCGGCACCCAGCATCGCAGAGAACAAGCGGAATCCGAGCGTCAGCATGGTGATGATCGCGACGATCGCGCTCGCACCGAACACGAGCACGAGGTATACCCGCCGCGAAGGGGAACCCGCCGTCTCTGCGGTTGCGGGCTGCGCCGGACGCCACGTCGCCCACCAGACCGGGGCCCCGATGACCAATGCGCTCACACCGCCCAGCAGCAGAGAGCGCAGATCATCGCCGACCAGAGGCGTCGCGAGAGCACCCAACAGCGCGTTGACGATGACGCCGAAGCCGCTTGCTGCCCCAGACAGGGCAATGCCTGAGACGACAAGGCGCACCACCGCGGGCATCCCGTGGAAGCGTCTGACGACATTCATGTACGACACCCACACGAATGCGCTCACCAGGCCCGCGGCGATGGCAGTCGCCAACGGAGAAAGCACCGCCAGGACCGGGGCCTCGTCGAAGACCAATCTCAACAGGACGTGCAGGGTGACGCCCGACGAGAACAGGGCGATAGCCGCAGCCGCGCCGACTATCGCGGCGAGGACGACGCCGGTGAACGTCCCGGGGACGCGATCTCGACGTCGGTGCCACCACCACACCAGCGATCCCAGTGCCGCCCACACGGCCGATTGCGCCACGGGCACCCACCAGGCCTGCCAGTCCACTATCGGCGCCGCCGCACCGCTCAGCACCTCCGACAGCACGCCGGAGATCACGCCGCTCAGCCCGACCGCTGCGACCAGGACGCCGAATACCTCTCCGAGAAGACGAGTCGCTCCGCCCTGTCTGGTCGGAGCGGTTGCTGATCGCTCGGCCATCCGGGAGTGCCACAGCCAGACGCCGGACCAGACGACCCCGGTCGCCACCCTGTCAGGTCGCCACTCACCGTCCACCGCAGCCGCAGCCGCGGCACCGAGGCCGACGATGCCCATGATCAGCGCAGTCAGCGTCATCGCCGCCACGTACAGTGCCCACAGGACAGACGCGCGCTCCATCGGGAGTGCCAGCCTGCGTCGCTGCCACCACCACAGCGCGCCGGCGAGTGGAGCACCGATGAGCGCGAAGGCCAGCGAACGCGCAAGCGGTGCGACACCGTCCACCGCTGCACGATTGACGTCGAGGAGCCGCTCCACCAGTCCGCTCGCACCGGTCGCGGAGATCGCGATCAAGGCGAACAGGATGGCCAGCAGCAGAACCCGACGAACGACAGCCTGTCCACCGCCGGTACTCACCGCAGCCTCACGCACGCTCATCAGCTGAACCCCTGATCGGCGCAGACCGAGAACTGCCACGGCGCGACCTCGATGCTCCACCCGTCGCCACGTCGGGTCAGCTCGAAGACTTCCTCGCTCCGGTACCCGTCGCCGCCGAACAGGCCCGTCTCGTACGCGGTCTCCACCAGCACGTGAACTCGCATCATGTCACCGCTGCGCACCGTCTTGAGCATGCTCACGCGACGGTCAGCGATCTCCGGCCGCACGCGCTCGCATTCATCGGCGGCCTGGTCGGACAGATAGGTGAGCGCCGTTGCGACGTCTCCGTCGACGACCGCCTGCGAATACCGTTGCACCACACCCTCAGGGCTGTCCGCGGGAAGAGGCTCCGCCGCGCCGCGGGCGAACACCACCACCAGCGCGACGACGACCACGAGCGCGATCACCGAAGCGAGGGCGATCGGACCTGCTCGACCCGCTCTGCTGCGGGCCGGAATCTCCCCATTGCCACTCATGATCACATCATGTCAGCCATTTCATCCGTAGAACTGCTTCTCGAACACACGCCTGGCCCGGCGTGTCACGCGCAGGTATTCCTCCTCGAGCATGACAGCTCCACGATCCGGATACCCGAGAAGACGCCCGAGCGCGTCGAGCTGCCGATGCTCGGTGGGAAGCACGTCGCGCGTCTGGCCGGTCAGCAGCGTCATCGCCGATCGAAGGCGGCTGGCCAGCACCCACGCTTCGCGCAGCTGCTCGGCTCCGACAGCGGGCAGCAGATCGGCGAGGACCGCGGCATCGAGCGCGTACAGGGTCGAAGTGGTGCGCAGGTCAGGCACCCGGTGGCCGTGCTGCAGCTGCAGCACCTGCACCATCCACTCGACGTCGCTGAGCGTGCCGGGCCCCAGCTTCAGATGACGACGAGGATCGACGCCCTGCGACAGCCGCTCCCCCTCGACACGGGCCTTGATGCGCTTGATCTCGCGCACGTCCTGCTGCGAGATCTGCTCGGGGAACCGGATGCTGTCGGCCAACTCTGTGAACTTCGCGATGAGCTTGACACTGCCCGCGATGCCGCGGGCGCGCAGCAGCGCCTGAGCCTCCCAGGACAGCGACCAGCGCCGGTAGTACTGAGTGTACGCCTCGATGGTGCGCACCATGGGTCCGTTGCGTCCCTCGGGGCGCAGTCCCGCATCGAGATCCAGAGGCAGCCGATGGTCGGTCAGGTGCTCGCGCAGGCCCGCGACGATCGCCGCCGCATGGCGCTGTGCACGTTGCGGTTCGACGCCGTTCGCGTCGTAGACGAAGAGCACATCGGCATCCGACCCGAAGCCGAGCTCCGCCCCGCCGAAGCGCCCCATCGCGATGATCGAGAAGTCCAGTGCGTCGTCCTCGGGCGGCACCACCTCGCGGCGCACGGCGCGCAGCGCGGCCTGGATGGTCGCCTCGGTGATGTCGGTGATGGCGCGTGCCATCTCGTCGACGCTGATGTGGTCGAGCACCGCACCCATCGCGGTGCGCAGCAGCTCGCGACGGCGCAGCGCGCGCACGGCCCGCAGAGCGGATGCCGTGGTGGCGTGACGCGTCTGGATGGCACGTGCCTCTTCGTCGAGAGCCGCCGCGCCTCGCGGGCGCAGCGAGAGCGGGCTGTCCAGCCAGGCCACGGACTCCGGGATCCACTCCATCAGCTCGCCGACATAGCGTGAGCTGGAGAGCACACGGGTGAGCCGCTCGGCGGCGCCGGAGGAGTCGCGCAGCATGCGCAGGAACCAGTGCGTGTCGCCGAGGCGCTCGCTGACGCGTCGGAAAGCGATCAGAGCGTAATCCGGGTCGCTGCCATCGGCGAACCAGCGCAGCATCACGGGCATGAGGTGCCGCTGGATGCTGGATTTGCGGCTCAGCCCCGAGGTGAGCGCGGCGATGTGTCCCAGCGCGCCCGTCGCATCGCGGAAGCCGATCGCCGCGAGACGGTCGGCGGCCTGACCGGTGGTCAGCGCGCGCTCCTCGGCCGGCAGAGAGGCCACGGCCGCGAGCAGCGGACGATAGAACAGCCGCACATGCTGCTCGCGCACCTCACGGCGCACGCCGTCCCACACCGCCTGCAGACCGGATGCCGAGTCGGCCAGTCCCGTCGCGCGCGCCAATCGGCGCATGCCGACGTCGTCCCGCGGCATCAGGTGCGTGCGGGTGAGCTCGTGCAGCTGCAGGCGGTGCTCGAGCAGGCGCAGGGTGCGGTACTGCTCGGCGAACGCGGCGGCCTCGACGCGGCCGATGTAGCCGCCCTCCGCCAGGGCATCCAGCGACTCCAGCGTCCCTCGCGTGTGCAGCGTGGGATCGCTCACCCCGTGCACGAGCTGCAGCAGCTGCACGGTGAACTCGATGTCGCGCAGGCCACCGGGGCCGAGCTTGAGCTGGTACGGCACGTCATGCGGAGGGATGTTGTCGGTCACGCGCTCGCGCATGCCCTGCACGCTCTCGACGAAGTCGGACCGTTCGGCGCTGGCCCACACTTTGGGCTGCACGGCCGCGATGTAGTCCTCACCCAGTTCGCGATCGCCTGCGAGGGGATGCGCCTTCAACAGCGCCTGGAACTCCCAGCTCTTCGCCCAGCGATCGTAATAGGCGATGTGGGATGCCAGTGAGCGCACCAGCGCTCCCTGCTTGCCCTCGGGCCGCAGGGCGGTGTCGACCTCCCACAGCGGCGGCTCGGTGTCGATCCCCGACAGCACGCGCACGGTCTCGCGGGCCAGCCGGGTGGCGATGTCGATGGCTCTGGGCTCATCGACCGTCTCTTCGTCTGCGGTGCCGCCGACGAAGATCACGTCGACGTCGCTGATGTAGTTCAGCTCGTGCGCGCCGGCCTTGCCCATGCCGATGATCGCAAGCCGCGTCGCGGCGACCTCCGCACGCGCCGAGTCACCGCCGGCTTCGGCCACCGCTGTGCGCGCC
>JBARWR010000381.1:0-2119 GCA_049646915.1 Microbacterium sp. | reverse complement strand
CGCATACGCATCGGCCAGGTGCCGCATGTCGAGTACTTCCGGGCCTGCGATATCCGCGACCCGGCCCGCCGGTGCGCCGAGGGCGAGTTCGGTGAGGCGGGCGGCGACGTCGTCGACGTCGACCGGTTCGAAGCGCAGCCCTCCGGGCGTCGGCAGAAGGGGGAGCTTCGCCATCCCTCGCACGATCGGGAGCACGAATCCGTGCAGCTGTGCCGCGCGCAGCACGGTCCACGGCACACCCGATCCGACGATCGCCTCTTCGGCTCCTGTTTTCGCGCGGAAGTATCCGATGGGCATCCGATCGGCTCCGATGACGGAGATGAGGATGAGGTGCCGCGTGCCGGCATCCTTCGCCGCAGTCGCGAGGTTGCGGGCGGCGATGTCGTCGCCCTTCGCGCCACCGGCGAGGTGCAGCACGACCTCCACGCCGTCGAGCGCCTCGGCGAGTCCGCGTCCGCTGACGGTGTCACCATCGACATGCTGGACGCCGGGCTCATTCGCGCGAGGATGGCGGGTGAGGATCCGCACGTCTCGGCCTGCCTGACGCAGCAGTGGCACTGCACGACTGCCGATCGTTCCGGTGCCGCCGGTCACGAGTACGGGTGCGTTCATGGCGTTGTCCTTCCTTGTCACAAGCGAGGATGTTCCCTCGTCAAGACAGTGACGATCGACCTCGAGGAGATGTGACATGACTGATCGGAGAATTCTCGCCCGGCGGTTCGAGACCGAGCGACCTCGGCTTCGCGCCATCGCGGCGAAACTCCTGGGGTCCACAGCCGACGCGGACGACGTGGTGCAGGAGGCCTGGCTGCGCCTGGAGCGTGCGGATGCCGATGGCATCGACAACCTGGCGGCGTGGCTGACCACTGTCGTGTCCCGAGTGAGTCTCGACCTCCTCCGTGCACCGCGCCGCACGCGGGAGCATTCCTGGCAGGTCGAGCAGTGGCGAGACGAGCCGATCGCCGTCGAGGCGGACCCGGCGGAGCTCACCGCGCAGAGCGATCAGGTGAGCGTCGCCCTGCTCATCCTTCTGGAGACGCTCAGCCCAGCGGAGCGGATCGCGTTCGTGCTGCACGATGTCTTCGATCAGCCGTTCGAGGAGATCGCTGTCGTTCTGGAGCGTTCCCCGAGTGCCGTGCGGCAGCTCGCCTCCCGTGCGCGACGGCGAGTGCGCGGCGCGGAGGAGCCACCACGCCCGACCCACGAGCGGGGCCGGCGTATCGTCGAAGCCTGGCTGGCCGCGGCCCAGGACGGGAACATCGGCGCCCTGCTCTCGCTGCTGGATGACGGTGCTGTTCTCCGCGCCGATTACGGTTCCACGACGCAACTCGTGGAGGGTGCGCGATCGATCGCCGAGCAGGCCGTACTGTCGGCCCGTCTCGCGGCCCATTCGACGCCGATTCTCATCGACAGCCGGCCCGGCGTCGCGGCGGTGATGAACGCGAGAGTCGTATCGATCATGGCCTTCGACATCGAGGGGGACAGGATCGTAGGACTTGAGGTGCTCGCAGATCCGAAACGTCTCGAGGCTCTCGGAATGAACGAGATCATCGACGCGACGGCGAAGTGACAGCGAAGGGAGTATGGTCGCCCGCCGAGATACGGTCAACCCCCTCATCAGAGCGCATCGCAGGGCATATCTTCATCAGACCGACTGAGAGGATGAACGATGAGCGATCCGTCGAACACGCATGGCACCCCGGGACCGGACGAGGAAGCAGACGTCGCTTCTGGTGGTGCTCCGGATGAGCCTGAGAAGGTGCTGGAGGACGAAACCACCGACGATGAAGGCCGGCCACTTGAGAACCCCACGGGTGGGTGAACAACGCCCCGCCCCACAGCTCTGCGGCATCCGCGGTCAGCGGGCCCACAACAGGGCATGAGACAGTGAGAGGGTGCTCCGCCTCGGTGATGGCATACCGATCCGGAGGAGGGCGCCCATGCCCGCATGGTGGGAACAGCTGCTGCACATCACGACCGGGCGCGTCCGCGCTCACGACCATCTGCCTGATCTGCGGCATCTGCCGACACGGCCGGTCGCCCTGGAGCGGACCCACTACCTGGTGAACGATCGAGAACGCCACGGACGCGATCGCCGGGTCTACGTGCTGCGCAGCGA
>JBARWR010000380.1:0-2283 GCA_049646915.1 Microbacterium sp. | reverse complement strand
GTCCTCTGCCCCGCCCGTCGTAGTCGTCGACGAGGGTCTCCAGCGTCTGGCGCACGGCGGGCACCGGGGCGTGCACGGCGGCGGCCAGCGCCACCAGCGCGATCGGCTCGTCGACGATCAGCAGGATAGCCTCCACCCGCTCCGCGAGCGGCGACTCGACGCCGACTTCCTCGTCCACCGCTGCTCCCTCATCGATCATCGTCTGCTCATCGGTCATCGTCTGCTCACTTGTCATAATCCGCCCCCAGGGTCGCCAGCTGCTCGTCCGACCAGCTCTCCGCCGACCACCGCAGCGTCAGCTCACCGAGCGGCTCGAGCTGCTCGAACGAAAGGGCGGCATGCCGGTACAGCTCCAGCACCGAGATGAAGCGCGCGACGATGATGCCGGGCTCGGCCACCCCGCTCACGAGCTCCCGGAAGGTCAGGGACTCGGTGCTGCGCAGCAGAGTCACGACGACGGCCGCCTGCTCCCGGATGCTGACCAGCGGCGCATGCAGGTGATCCAGCCCGACGGTGGGCAGCTCCTTCGGAGCGAAGGCCATCAGCGCGAGCGCGGCGAAATCGTCCACGCTCAGCGACCAGACCAGCTCGGGCGTCCTGCTGCGATGCTTCTCATCCAGCGGAACCGCGCGCACATGACGGCGGTCCTCGCGCTGCAGGCACCGGGCGAACCAGGCCGAGACCTCCTTGAAGGCGCGGTACTGCAGCAGGCGGGCGAACAGCAGGTCCCTCGCCTCGAGCAGCGCGACGGACTCGGCATCCACCAGCTCGCCCTGCGGCAGGAGCCCTGCGACCTTCATGTCGAGCAGGGTCGCCGCGACGACGAGGAACTCGGAGGCCTGATCGAGCTCTTCATCCCCGTCCAGCTCCCGCAGGTAGGCGATGAACTCGTTGGTGACCTTGCTCAGCGACACCTCGGTGATGTCGAGCTCGTGCTTGGAGATCAGGTTCAGCAGCAGATCGAACGGTCCGTCGAAGTTCGTCAGCGAGACGCGGAAGCCTGGTTCAGACTGATGCGTTTCGTCTCGCTCCGCTCGCTCAACGACCGGGGAGTCCTCAGGCGACGGCGCCACGGGCGACCAGCTCCCGCGCCAGTCGCAGGTAGGCCTGGGCGGCTGCGTGCTCCGGCGCGAACTCGGTGATGGGCACGCCCGACACGGAGGCGTCCGGGAACTTCACAGTGCGGCCGATCACGGTCTCCAGCACGTCGTCGCCGAAGGCCTCGACCACGCGCTCCAGAACCTCACGGGAGTGCAGCGTGCGGGGGTCGTACATGGTGGCCAGCAGTCCGTCCATGGTGATGGAGGGATTCAGCCGGTCGCGCACCTTGTCGATGGTCTCGATGAGCAGAGCCACACCGCGCAGGGCGAAGAACTCGCACTCCAGCGGGATGAGCACGCCGTGCGCGGCCGTCAGCGCGTTGACGGTCAGCAGGCCCAGCGAAGGCTGGCAGTCGATGAGGATGACATCGTACTCGCCGGCCACCTGACGCAGCACACGCGAGAGGATCGTCTCGCGGGCGACCTCGTTGACCAGGTGCACCTCGGCGGCGGACAGGTCGATGTTGGCGGGCAGCACGTCCAGGTTCGGCGTCGCGGAGTGCACGATCGCGTCGTGCGGATCGCGCTTGGTGTCCAGCAGCAGGTCGTACACCGTGGGGACGTCGTGCACGATGATGCCCAGTCCGGCCGACAGCGCTCCCTGCGGGTCGAAGTCGACGGCGAGCACCTTGCGGCCGTACTCGGCGAGAGCGGCGGCCAGGTTGATCGAGGTGGTCGTCTTGCCGACGCCGCCCTTCTGATTGCACAGCGCGATGATCCGCGCCGGTCCGTGGGACTCCAGCGGCTCCGGGGTCGCGAAGCCCTGATAGGGACGCCCGGTCGGACCGATAGGGGTGTCATCCCCCTTCGTCGCCTTCGACCTGGACTTCGTCGCCTTCTCCGCCACCGGTTCTCCTGCTCCTTCGTGCTTGCTCGATTGTAGCCGCAGGGCGGGCGGGAGAAGTCTCGGCGCGCGGCGCGCTCCCCTCTCAGCGGGCGCGCGGGTGAGACGTGATGTAGATGTCGCGCAGCGTGTCGACCGAGACGTGCGTGTAGATCTGGGTGGTCGCGACCGAGGCGTGGCCGAGCAGCTCCTGCACGACGCGCACGTCGGCACCGCCCTGCAGCAGGTGCGTGGCGAAGGAGTGACGCAATGTGTGCGGTGACACCTCGGCGGTGATCTCGGCGTGCTCGGCGGCGGCCCGGATGACCAGCCACGCGCTCTGCCGGGACAGCGGGGCTC
>JBARWR010000379.1:0-2365 GCA_049646915.1 Microbacterium sp. | reverse complement strand
GCGCGCCGCACGCAGCGGCGCCTCGCGCACGGTGCCGGCGAGCACGTCGATCATCGCGATCCGGCCCAGCAGCGGGCGTCCGATGCCGGTGATCAGCTTCAGCGCCTCGGCTGCCATCATCGAGCCGGCCTGCAGGCACATCGGTCCGAAGACACCCACCGCCGAGCACGCCGGCGCCTCGCTGCCCGGCGGGTACAGGTCGTGCAGCCGCACGGCATCCGACCCGGCCGGCGGAGCCGACCAGAACACGGTCACCAGCCCCGCGAACTCCTGCACCGACCCCCACACCAGCGGCACGGCGAGCCGCTCGCAGGCAGCCGCGATCACCTCGCGGCTCTCGAACGAGTCGGTGCCGTCGAGCACCAGGTCGACGCCTGAGATGAGCTCGGCGGCGTTCTGGTTCGTGAGGCGGGTGCTCACCACGCGCACCTCGGTCTCGGACAGCTCCGATGCGACGCGCACGACGCTGTCGGTCTTGGGACGCCCGATGTCCTGCATGCGGTGGATCACCTGGCGCTGCAGGTTCGACAGCTCGACGTCATCGTCATCGACCACGACGATGCGGCCGATGCCCGCGGCGGCGAGGGCCAGCACGACAGGGGCGCCGAGACCGCCCGCGCCGATGACACCCACGCTGGCAGCGGCGATGCGCCGCTGCCCTTCGGAGCCCAGCCCCACCAGACGCTGATGACGGGCCGTGCGCAGCTTCTCCCGGCTGCTGAGCGCGTCAATGGGTTCGACCAGCGGTGGGAGCGACATACCCAACAGGGTAGCCCTTGCCTGAGAGCGGGGTTGCTTCCGCATCTGCGGCAGGAAACAGTGCAGAAATCCGCATCAGCGGTGGTAGCCTGCGGTCATGTCCGCAAGCTACAAGATCGCGCAGGCGGCCGGCCTGCTCGGTGTCAGCGATGACACGGTGCGTCGATGGGTCGATCAGGGAGTCCTGCCGGTCACCGACGCCAGCCCGACCGAGATCCCCGGCGAGGCGCTGGCCCGGCATGCCATCGCCCTCGCGAAATCCAGCGACGACGCCACCGGGGTGCTCTCCAGCGCGCGCAACCGCTTCACCGGCCTGGTCACCGGCATCGTGATGGACCAGGTGGTCGCCCAGGTCGAGATCCAGGCGGGTCCTCACCGGGTGGTGTCGGTCATGACCGCCGAGGCTGTGCGCGATCTCGGACTCGAGGTGGGATCGCTCGCGGTCGCCGTGGTCAAGGCCACGATGGTGATCGTCGAGGCACCGGCACCCTGATCATCGCACGCACTCACGACCGGATGAAGGAGCACACATGCGTCGGACAATGACGGTCGCCGCGGCAGCTGCCGCGCTCGCCCTGCTGCTGGGAGGCTGTTCCAGCACACCCGAGGTGAAGGAATCGACCCCGCCATCGGCTTCCGCGCAGACCGACACGCTTACCGGAGACCTGGCGGTCTCGGCCGCGGCGTCGCTGAAGGGCGCATTCGACGAGGCGATCAAGGAGTTCGCCTCCCAGCATCCGGATGTGAAGGTCACCGCGACGTACGACGGATCCAGCACGCTGGCCACCCAGATCAACGGCGGAGCCACGGTGGACGTGTTCGCCTCGGCCGACGAGGCGAACATGGCCAAGGTCACCGACCCCGGCCTCGCCGCCGACGCGGTGCTGTTCGCCCGCAACACCCTGGTCGTCGTGGTGCCGAAGGGCAACCCTGCCGGTATCGAGACGCTTGCCGATCTCGCGGACCCCGATGCCAAGGTGGTGCTCTGCGCGCCCGAGGTGCCGTGCGGTGCTGCGTCGCAGAAGCTGCTCGACGGCGCCGGCATCGAGGTCACCGCGGTCAGCCAGGAGCAGAACGTGACCGCAGTGCTCACCAAGGTGCGCAGTGACGAGGCCGATGCCGGTCTGGTGTACAAGACCGATGCCGCGACGACCGACGAGGTCGAGTCGTTCACACCCGACGGCGCCGATCAGGTGGTCAACTCGTACCCGATCGTGGTGCTCAAGGACGCGCCGAACGCCGATGCGGCGAAGGCATTCGTCGACTTCATCACGGGATCCGCCGGGCAGAAGATCCTGGCGACGTTCGGATTCGACAGCCCGTGACCCGACGCGGCTATGCACCACGAGTGCTGGCGATCCCCGCCCTGGTGGGGATCGCCTTCCTCGTGCTGCCGCTGGCCGCACTGGTCGGACGGGTGCAGTGGGCGACGCTCTGGCAGGACGTCACCTCGACCGAGGCGCTGAACGCCCTGCGCCTGTCGCTGACCACAGGTCTGCTCGCCACTGCGATCTGCCTGCTCATCGGCATCCCGCTCGCCCTGTTCATCGCTCGATCCGCGCCCCGCACGGCCGCGCTGCTGCGCGCGGTCGTGACCGTGCCGCTC
>JBARWR010000378.1:0-4466 GCA_049646915.1 Microbacterium sp. | reverse complement strand
GCGCTGCGCAGCGCGACCAGGCTCAGCCGCGTCAGCGTGGCGCCGGTCAGGGCCAGCGTGGCGCTGGTCAGGGCCAGTCCCGTCGCACCGCGCAGGTCTACACCACGACCTCCAGTGCCCCTGCGGCATCGCAGGGCCGTCCGCGCAGTGCCGGATCGCGTCGCGTCAGCCGCCCTCAGGGCAACTGAGCCCCGGACGGTCCCCGGACGCAGAAGAGCGGCCCGCCACGAACCACTCGGTTCCTGGTGGGCCGTTCTCGCGTCCGGCCGCGGTCGACCGCGCGGAGTCACTGCGTGGTCTGGCCGGTGTCAGCCCTCGAGTGCCTTGGCTCGCGCCGCGGCGTGTTCGGCATCCGAGATCACACCGCGTGCATGCAGATCATCCAGCTCGGCGAGTCGCTGCTCGATCGACGGGCGCTCGGACGCCGCATCCGACGGACGCAGCAGCGCGCTTCGCCCCACCTGCGCGGCGATCTGCGTGTCCATGGTCAGCGGATCGTACCCGGCGTTCTTGGCGACGTTCCACTTGCGCACGGCGACGACGATGCTGAAGATCACGACACCCGCGAACAGCAGACCGAAAAGGACGAACACAGCGCTCAGGTCGGGCCCGGTGTCGAAGAAGACATCATCCATGAGCGCATCCTATGACCGGACGCGCGGACTTCGCGGTCAGCGGCGCGGGAAGTCCCGCTCGGCCGAGCCGATGTACAGCTGCTGCGGGCGACCGATCTTCGTCTGAGGGTCGAGGTTCAGCTCACGCCACTGCGCCAGCCAGCCCGGCAGGCGGCCGATCGCGAACAGCACGGTGAACATGCGCGTGGGGAAACCCATCGCCTTGTAGATGACGCCGGTGTAGAAGTCGACGTTCGGGTACAGGCGACGCTCCTTGAAGTAGTCGTCCGCGAGGGCGATCTCCTCGAGCTCCTTGGCGAGATCCAGCAGCGGGTCGCTGACGCCGAGCGAGGCGAGCACCTCGTCTGCGGCGTCCTTGACCAGCTTGGCGCGCGGGTCGTAGTTCTTGTAGACCCGGTGGCCGAAGCCCATGAGCTTGACGCCCTGCTCCTTGTTCTTCACCCGCTCCACGAAGCGCTGAACGCTCTGACCCGACTCGCGGATCTGCCCCAGCATCGTGAGCACGGCTTCGTTCGCGCCGCCGTGCAACGGTCCGGACAGCGCCTGGATTCCGGCCGAGATCGACGCGAACTGATTCGCGCCGGTCGAGCCGACCAGGCGCACCGTGGAGGTGGAGGCGTTCTGCTCGTGGTCCTCGTGCAGGATGAGCAGCAGCTCAAGGGCCTTCGACATCACGGGGTTGATCTCGTACGGCTCGGAATTGACGCCGAAGTTGAGCTTGAGGAAGTTGTCGACGAAGCTCAGCGAGTTGTCGGGGTAGAGGAACGCCTGGCCGATGCTCTTCTTGTGCGCGTACGCGGCGATGACGGGCAGCTTCGCGAGCATCCGCACCATGTTGAGCTCGACGTGCTCGGGGTTGTTCGGGTCGGTCTGGCCCTCGTAGTACGTGGAGAGCGCGGCGACCGCCGACGACAGCACCGACATCGGGTGCGCGGTGTGCGGCAGTGCGGTGAAGAAGTGCTTCAGGTCCTCGTGAAGCAGCGTGTGCCGGCGGATCCGCTCGTCGAAGTCTGCCAGCTCGCTCGGCGTCGGCAGCTCGCCGTAGATGAGCAGCCAGGCCACCTCGAGGTAGCTGCAGCTGTTCGCGACCTGCTCGATCGGGTATCCGCGATAGCGCAGAATGCCCTTGTCGCCGTCGATGAACGTGATCTCCGACTTGGTCGACGCGGTGTTGACGAATCCGTAGTCCAGGCCGGTGTAGCCGGTCTGACGGGTCAGCGTCGAGAAGTCGATGCTGCCTGCACCGCCGGTGGATGGCAGCAGCGGGAACTCCGCGGTCGTGTCACCGATCGAGAGAGTCGCCTTATCGGGCTGAGCTGAGCTCACGCCAACCTCCTGTTGCGCCTGTGTCGTCGTGGACGATGTGCGGCGCCGAGCGCCTGCCGATGATCGGCCGCATCGCCTTTACAGCCTACCGGCGCGTTCGGCCTACTGTGACAACCACCAAGAGATCGGCGATACCATGACAGCATCCCGACAAAACTCAGTCGGCGGATGCCGTGAGCCGGGTGGCCGCCTGGGCGACGCGCTCGACGGGGGCGGTCAGCGACAGCCGCACATGATCGGTGGAGTGGTCGCCGTAGAAGTGGCCGGGGCCGGCGAGGATGCCGAGCTCGGCGAGCCGCTGCATCGATTCCCAGGCGTCCCTGCCCTCGGTGGCCCACAGGTACAGCCCCGCCTCGGACCCGTCGATGCGGAATCCCGCGGCGATCAGCGCGGGGAGAAGAAGCTCCCGTCGCTGCCGGTAGAGCGCCTTCTGCGCGGCGACGTGCTCGTCATCACGCAGCGCGACGGCCATCGCGTGCTGCACGGGTGCGGGCGGCATGAGGCCGAGATGCTTGCGTGCGGTCAGCAGCTCGCCGACCACGCGCGAGCACCCGGCGACGAAAGCCGCCCGGTAGCCGGCGAGGTTGGACTGCTTGCTGAGCGAGTAGACGCTGAGCAGGCCTGACCTGGTGCCCCCGGTCACGCGCGGGTCGAGCACCGAGGGGATCGACTCCGACGCCCAGGGTCCGTCCCAGCCCAATTCTGCGTAGCACTCATCGCTGGCCAAGACCGCGCCGAGTTCGCGGGCGCGGTGCACGGCGGCGGCGAGCTGCTCGACCGTCCAGGTGCGTCCGTCCGGGTTGCCCGGGCTGTTGATCCAGATGAGCCGAGTGCCCTCGGGCCAGTCGGCGGGGTCATCGGCCGCCACCGCAGTGGCACCCGCGACGGTCGCTCCGACCGCGTAGGTCGGGTAGGCGACGCGCGGATGCACGACGATGTCGCCCTCACCGAGGTCGAGCAGGGTGGGCAGCAGGGCCACGAGCTCCTTGGAGCCGATCGTGGGAAGCACGTTCGCGACAGTGAGATCGGGCACGCCGCGGCGACGCGCGTACCAGTCCACGATCGCCTCGCGCAGCGCCGGGGTGCCGACGGTCTGCGGATAGGAGTGCGCATCCGTCGCCTCGGCGAGCGCTGCGCGGATCACCGCGGGGGTCGGATCGACCGGCGATCCGATGGACAGGTCGACGATGCCGTCAGGGTGCGACGCAGCGCGCTCCCGGTACGGCTCGACCGCGTCCCAAGGATAGTTCGCGAGGTCGCGGACTCCCACTCACTCCCCCTGCGGGGGCAGGGCCGACACGACGGCGTGGTCGTAGGGCAGCACGCCCACCTTGGCGGCGCCGCCGGGAGAGCCGAGCTCGTTGAAGAACTCGACGTTGGCCTTGTAGTAGTCGGCCCATTCCTCGGGAAGGTCGTCCTCGTAGAAGATCGCCTCGACCGGGCACACCGGTTCGCAGGCGCCGCAGTCGACGCACTCGTCGGGATGGATGTACAGCATCCGATCACCCTCGTAGATGCAGTCAACGGGACATTCGTCGACGCAGGCGCGATCCTTCACGTCGACGCAGGGAAGGGCGATCACATACGTCACGGTTCCAGTCTACGACGCGTCGCGCGCGCTCCGGCCGTCGGCGGCCGTGCGCGCCGAGAGATCGCGCAGCCTCGACAGATCGGGCCAGGCGACGATGAGTGCGACGAGGCCGGCGGCGACGTACATCCAGATGTTCCCGAGCGGCGTGTTGGGCACCACCACCGAGCCGCCGGGCCCGCGCTGCGAGATCACCAGGATCAGCACCATCATTCCGATTCCGGCGGCGAGCGCCGCCCACCGGTCGCCGGTCAGCGCGCGCAGTGCGATGAGCAGGCCCGCGCAGGCGATCGCGCCGAGGATGAGGCCCACCGGGAGGGGACCGAGGACGTAGCTGTGCGCGATCGTGGCGGCGACGCCGTAGACGGCGCCGATGACGAGCGCGGCGATCCAGGAGAGGCCGCGGGAGATCAGGGTTCGCACTCGAACAGAATACTGGGCGACCCTGTCAGGCAGCCCAGCCGACCAGTCGCAGCAGCCCCGCGACGGCGGCGGCGGCGACCACCACGACCAGGAACGACTGCCGCATCCACAGCAGCCCGGCTGCGACGAGCACGGCCGGCACCCTGGCATCCACCAGGATCGCCTGTCCGGCGCCCAGACTCTGCACGGCGACCAGCGCGGCCAGCAGCGCGACGGTCAGCAGGTCCGAGATCCGCGCCGGACGCTCGGCCTCCAGCAGACGCGACGGGATCAGGTAGCCGAAGGCCTTCAGGGCGACGCAGATGCACGCCGCGAGCAGAACCGCACTCCACACGCTCATTTCGTCTCCCTCCGGTCGCTCAGCGCATCGCATGAGAGCATCTCCTCGGCGGGCGCGACGTCATTGCGGCCGAGCCAGTTGAACCAGCCGACCACGATCGCGACGACGGCTGCCACGAGCACGGGCAGGCCGGGCATCAGGACCGGGGTGAGCG
>JBARWR010000377.1:0-1587 GCA_049646915.1 Microbacterium sp. | reverse complement strand
GAGCACGAGCCTGCGCTGCTGCTGCAGCAGATCCTGGATCGCGGTGGCGCCGACCAGGACCAGTTGATCTCCCCCGTCCGGCGCATGCTCGAACACGACGACCGCACCGGCACCGAGTTCGCCAAGTCCGTGCTGATGTTCCTGGCGGAGGCCGGCATCATCGCGACGGCGAGCGAGAAGCTCAAGGTGCACCCCAACACTCTGCGACACCGGCTGCAGCGGGCGGAGGAGCTGTTCGGGGTCGACCTCGAGCACGCCGACATGAGGCTGGCGGTATGGCTGCAGCTGCGACTGCTCACCCGCCGCCGCAGGCTCTGAGCGGCAGGAGGTCCGCCGCGAGAGCGTCCCGACCACGCGGCCGATGGTCTCAGCACCACCGATACCCGTCCCAGCACAAGAGATTCGCGCGCTCGAGGCCGCGACATCCCGGTGCTGGAGCGACACGATGGAGGTGCAGCAGCGTACGACGCCCAGGAGGGAGCAGGTCGAATCCATGCCCAGTCGCGTGTCGCGAGTCCGCGATCACTGGCCGACCACGCCGGTGGAGACGTCCCTGGTGCGCGAACTCGCCGCACTGCAGACAGGCACCGGTCCGCAGTCGGCCGCCGGAGCCCGCGCTGCTGTCGCGCAAGGAGACCTCCCGGCCGCACGCGTGAACGAGCTGCTCGACGTCTTCACCGCGCAGCTGCAGAGTCGCCATCTCGACCTCGCCGCGCGCGCCCTGCAGGCCATGGGGGAGGGCTTCTACACGATCGGCTCGGCGGGCCATGAATCCAACGCCGTCGTGGGCCTGCTCGCCGCGCCCGACGATCCGGCCCTGCTGCACTACCGATCGGGCGGCTTCTATGCGGGCCGAGCCCTGCGCGCGCAGTCCGGCGATCCCGTCCGGGACGTGCTGCTGAGCATGGTGTGCGCGCGCAGCGACCCCATGTCGGGAGGGCGGCACAAGGTGTTCGGGCACCCGGAGCTGCACATCATCCCGCAGACGTCCACGATCGCCTCCCACCTGCCGCGCGCGGTCGGTCTCGGCTACGCCCTCGGCCTCGCCCGCAGAATCGGGAGACCGGCACCCTGGCCGCAGGATGCAGTGGTGCTGTGCAGCTTCGGCGACGCCTCTGCCAGCCATTCCACCGCGGTCGGCGCGATCAACGCGGCCGCCTACCTCGCCCACCGCGGAATCGACTGCCCCGTCCTCTTCCTCTGCGAGGACAACGGGATCGGCATCAGCACCCCCACCCCGCCGGAGTGGATCGCGCGGATGCTGGGCTCCGTCCCCGGGGTGCCCCTCTGGTCGGGTGAGGGCGATGATCCGGTGAACCTGCTCGAGACGAGCCGTGCGGCGCTGCAGGGCGTGCGCGCCGCGCGCAGGCCCGGCATCCTGCACATCAGGACGGTGCGCTTCCTGGGTCACGCCGGGTCCGACGCCGAGATCGCGTATCGCACCCCGCGGCAGATCGAGGCGGACTACGCGCGCGATCCGATTCTCGCCACCGCCCGTGCGCTCGTGCGCAGCGGGGCGCTCACCGGGGCGCAGGCGCTCGCGCGGTACGAGCTGTCGCGCGAACGGGTCATCGAGGCGACCGGCGC
>JBARWR010000376.1:0-1529 GCA_049646915.1 Microbacterium sp. | reverse complement strand
CTACGACCGTCTTGCGTCGACCGTCTCCACGGGCCGCGGCGGCCGCGGCGTGTCGTCGCAGCTCCACCGCGAACGCATCCTCGATGTGTCCGACCTCGGCGCGCTGCCGAAGGGCCGTGCCATCGTGCTCGCGTCGGGCTCGCCTCCGACGCTGATCCGCACGCAGCCGTGGATGACCGGCCCGCACGCCGATGCCGTGCGGGCGTCGATCGCGGCGCATGACCCGCAAGCTGAGCAGACGATCCGTGAAGCACAGCAAGAGGTCGCTGCCGTCGCGGCGGCCGAGCCGGCACAGGAGGGGGCATCGTGAGCGACTGGGGCGATGACTACGACGAGGCTGGCATCGAGGCCGAGCCGATCGACGTCGACGAGGAGACCGGCGAGGTTACCGGCGACGTCGATGAGAGCGCAGCGCCGGACACGCCGCCGCTGTACTACGGCTCCGTCGACGAGTTCGTGCGCAAGCACCTGCGCTACGTCTACCGGCGGCGCATCGCCGGGGACGGGCGCAGCCGAGTGTGGGCGGCCGAGTGGTGGCGATACGCCGAGGCCGTCAGCCGGCTCGATTCGCTGTGGCGCGCGTGGGAGCACCTGCGCCTCGACGCCTCAACCGGCATGAGCGTGTGGTGGCGTGACCACGCCGACCATCACATGCCGATCCTGCTCGATCCCGATGGCCCGTTCGCGGGCGCTGAGGGCGAGCTGAACTCGTCCAAGCGTGGCGAGCCGCTGCCCTACGCACCTCCGCCCGAGGGGCTGTTCCCCGACGTGCGCGAGACCGCCGGCACGGACTGACAAGCAACGAGAGAGGGATCGCACCACCTGGTGCGATCCCTCTCTCGTTTGTGCTGGCGGCCAGTCATCGTTGCAGGCCGGTGCGCTGCACCTGGACGCCGCGGCCGCGGTTCTTGCGCGCCTTCGGTGCCCGTGCCGAGGTGGCCTTGGTCGCCTCGGTTGCGGGCTTGGCCTGGCTGACGTCGGCCTGCATCTTCGTCGCCACCACCTCACGGTCGATGCCCTTGCTTTCGAGGTCGCGGGCCGTCGCCTCGCGGCGCTCTGCCGAGTCGTACAACGGCTGAGCATCCGCACGAGTTGCATCGGCGTGCGCCTGGTGCTGCTCGGCTTGTTCGCGCGCCTCGGCCCGCTGTTCCGGGTCGGGCTCATGCTCGGCCGCGTCGCGGTGATGTTCGGCTGCCCGGTCAGCGCGATCGGCCTCAGCCATGAGGCGGGCCGCCTCGGCCTCCTCGGCCGCCGAGCGCTGCTGCTGAGCATCCGCCTGCTGGCGCAGCGCCTCGGCCCTCTCGACGGCCTCACGCACCGCCTGGGGGTCGGCGCTGGTGTCGTTGACTTCGACGCCGTACCGGGTGCGCACCTCGTCGCGGATGCGCTGCTCGGCGCGTACCGCCTCGGGGTCGTCCTGCGACCATGCGCGGGCGAGCTGGTACGTGTTGGCGATCTGCTCCGGTGTGGCACGATCCCACCAGTCCGAGCGATGCACGTTCCCCAACTCGACGCGCGCGGTGCGATGC
>JBARWR010000375.1:0-2921 GCA_049646915.1 Microbacterium sp. | reverse complement strand
ATCGAGCTCAGCGGCGCGCTCCTCGAGCGCGTCGATCTGCTGTTCGAGGGCTTCGCTCTGCTCCTGCGCCCGCTCCGCGTGCGCATCGGCCTGGTCGGCCTGCCTGTCGAGCGCATCGGCGCGCGCGTCGAGCTGGTCGGCCTTGGCATCGATCAGGGCATCCTGGGAATCGTCGACGAGCTCTCCGCCGACCTCGCCGTCGACCTTGGGCTGGTCAACCTGCGCCCCACCGCCGCCGACGCTGCCACCGCCGCTTCCGCCACCACCGACGCTGCCACCGCCACCACCGGAGTTTCCCCCGCCGCCCCCGCCGTTCGGAGCACCCGTGTCTCCGCCGCCGACGTCCTTCTTCTGATTCTGCGCCTCCCCTGCCTCGTTCTCGTCGTAGGCGTCGGCCGTCAGCCGCAGCGAATCCGCGAAGCCCGTGTGCGCATCCGGCGCCGTGTGCAGCAGCTGCGACATCGTCACCTGGAAATTCGCATACGCCTGAGCCGCATCGACTCCGAAGAACGTGAATGCCGACGGGTCGATCGTCAGACCGTCCGCCGCCCCGGCGATGCCGCCGTAGGTCGTCGCAGCCTCATCCCAGATATCGGCGTCCCTGCGCAGGAACGAGGTCTTGACATCGACCTCGCCCTCGGCGCCGAACGACGATGCGGCCGGCTGCGGCGACGGCTCGGGAAGAGCCGACTCGCCCTCGACCACCGGCAGTCTCTCGTACACACCGTCGGTGAGGTCCGAGATCCCCACACCGTCCGGTCCGCCGAACAGGTGGGATCCAGCGCTGATGATCTCGTCGATCGGCGTCAGCGCGTCGAGGACGTTGCCCGTCGCGCCGATGATGTCGCCCTCCATGACGTTCTTGCCGAAATCGATGATCTCGTCGACCGGACTGACCACGTCGATGACATCGCCCGCTACGTCTTTGAGTTTTCCCAAGAGGCCCATGTGTCTGCTCCTTATCTCAGCGAATGCTGCCCATACGGCGCAGCATCTCGCGAGGATCCTTCGTCATCTCCATCAGCCGCTGCACGGCCGGAAAGCCTTCGTACGTGTTCTGCCGATCACGGGCCGCCATCCCCATGACGTTGTTCATCGCCCGGACGATCTCCCGCTCGATCACGCCGTCGTTCGCGTTGCGCACCCAGCGCTCGTCGAGAGCCACCCCGGTGATGGTCGCCCCGCGACGCGACACGACGACGGTCTTGGCCGAGTTCACCGCGTCCCGCGCCTCGAGGCCCTTCTGATTCACCTTGTCGAGGTAGGCCTCGCGCTGGTCCCGTGCCTGGTGGATCGCGTCGAGGATGCTGCTGCGTCCCTCTTCCGCCGAAGCCGTCGTCGGGTCGCTCAGCGCGAACGCGGGCGCGGGGGTCGCGATGCGGGTGTCATCGTCAGGCTGTTCGTCGACCGCGCTCATCATCTGGTCGAGTCGCTGGCCGAGCGCCGTCTGGTAGCACAGGCTCACCGAGGCGCCGAGGCTCTCCTCGCCGATCTTGTCACGCCAGTCCTCATCGAGCACGAGCGCCTCCACGGCACCGTTCTTCGCGAGGGTCAGCTTCACCGCCTTCTCGTCGTCCTCGACGGTCACAGGCGTCAGCTGCTCTGCCGCGGTCGCGACAGCCCTGAGCTCACGCTGCAGTTCCGCCGCGCTCTCGCGCAGCTCTGTCATCAGGCGACCGGCGTCTGCCATATCGAGACTCACGATGAACTCCTCTTCTGTGGACCGTTGAGGCAATCCTACGAAGACGGCTCCTCGCGCCATAGGGGGAGGACTCCCCATGCATCCCGCTGCGGGTCAGGCGCGCAGGCGGCGAGCGCGCGCCCGCGACAGCAGCAGCAGGATCACGGAGATCGTCGCCCCGGCGCCGAATCCCCAGCCGACGATCGCGCGTGCAGGCGCCAGCGGGTCATCCACCGGATCGAGATCGATCGTCTGAGCCGCGGGCGGCTCGGGCGTCTGCGCGGGATGCATCGCAGAGGGCGGGCCCGGCAACATGCCGTCATCGACGAGAGCCAGTGCCTCGGCGGGTCTGACCTCACCCCAGCCGACCGTGTCGCTCCGCGCGGCCGGCGCGACACGCATCGCCGACTGGGTGAGCCGGAACGCCCACTGATCCGGTGACTCCTGCGGAAAACGCGAGGCGATCAGCGCCGCCGCACCGGACACCACCGCGGTCGCATAGCTGGAGGACGCCGAGTCGCCGTTGAACACGCAGTCGCCGCCGGAGATGTACGCAGAGGGCATCGCCTGGCCCGGCGCGGCGATATCGACGTGATCGCCGGCGAACGAGGAGTCGGCATCCCAGCTGCCGTCCTTCATGACGGCGGCCACGGCGAGCGCACCGGGCAGCTCGCCGGGATAGAAGTGGTCCGGGTCCGGCCGGTCCGGGTTCGCCGTCTTGCGGTTGCCGGCGCTGGCGATCACCAGCGCTCCCCGTGAGTGCGCGTGATCCACCGCAGCGCGGTAGGCATCGACGGATTGGACGTCGGAGAGCGAGACGTTGATGATCTGTGCGCCGTGATCGGCTGCCCAGCGGATCCCGGAGACGATCGAGGACACCGAGGGTGCCACGAGGTCCCGCGAGGACTGCCCCGACTCCGGCGCCGACTCGAACGCGCGCACCGGCATGATCCTCGCTTCGGGTGCGATGCCCACCACTCCCGATCCCTCGACCCGACGGGCGGCGATCAGGCCCGCCACCGCGGTGCCGTGGCCGGCGACATCGTCATCAGCCGGAACCGAGGCGTCGCCGAAGCTGGTGAACCCGGGCACCAGCGCACCCTGCAGGTGCACGTTGCCCCCGTCGACTCCGGAATCGACGACGGCGACCGTGACGCCCGCGCCCCGGCTCAGCGACCACGCCTGGTCCAGTCCCAGCCGCTTGATCAGATAGCTGGGAGCCGGGGTCAGCAGGCGCTGA
>JBARWR010000374.1:0-3075 GCA_049646915.1 Microbacterium sp. | reverse complement strand
GCTGCTGAGCGCGGACATCCTCGGCCGCGTCGTGGTGTCTTCTGAGCTCCCCGTGGGCGTGGTCACCGCGTTCCTCGGAGCGCCGGTGCTGATCGCGTTGACCCGGCGCAGAGATGCGAGGGGGCTGTGAGCCGTGCGAACAGCCTGACCGCCGCCGCGCCGCGCTGGCCTCGAGGCAGTCGGCCCATCCGCATCGGTGGTCTCAGCGTGCGAATGCAGATGCGGGCGTGGGTGGCGAGTGCCGTCGTCGTGATCCTGGCCCTGGGCGTCGGGGCATACTCGCTGACCGTGGGCACCGCCGGCTATCCCATCGACGACATCCTCGCCGCGCTCGGCGGTCACGCGGATGACGTCACCACGCGCGTCGTGGTGGAGTGGCGGCTCCCGAGGGTCGTGTTCGCTCTTCTCGGCGGTGCGGCGCTGGCCATCGGCGGCGCCGTGTTCCAGTCGATCACGCGCAACCCGCTGGGCAGTCCCGACATCATCGGCTTCTCCTCGGGCGCCTACACCGGTGCTCTGCTGGTCGCACTGTTCTGGACCGGCAGCGCCATCGGCACCAGCGTCGGAGCGCTTCTGGGCGGTGTGATGACAGGCCTCGCCGTCTACCTGCTCTCGTACCGCCGGGGTGTCAGCGGCATGCGCATCATCGTCGTCGGCATCGGGATCAGCATGCTGCTGGGCGCTTTCAACACCTGGATCCTCACGACCATGCGACTCGAGCAGGCGATCTCCGCAGCCAGCTGGGGTGCGGGGTCGCTGACGGACATCGCCTGGCCGCATGTGGTGCCGCTCGCCATCGGGCTCGGGATCGGCCTGCCGCTGACCATCCTGCTCGCCGCCGACATGACGATGCTCGAGATGGGGGACGACATCGGACGCGGCCTGGGCGTGCGTGCCGAGCCCCTGCGCGTGCTGCTGCTCCTCCTCGGCATCGTCCTCGTGGCACTGGTGACCGCGTCCGCCGGTCCCATCGCGTTCGTGGCGCTCGCCGCCCCGCAGCTGGCCATGCGCGTCATGCGCACGAGCGGAGTCCAGATCATCCCGTCGGCGGCGATGGGGGCGCTGCTGCTGACGACGAGCGATCTGATCGCACGCACCGTCATCGCTCCCGCACAGCTGCCTGTGGGCGTGGTGACGCTGTGCCTGGGCGGCGGGTATCTGGTCTGGCTGCTCGCGTCATTCGGAAGGAAGGGCCGCGCATGACCGGCATCGTGGAACGATCTGGGCTGCACACCAGAGAACTCAGCTCGGGGTACGGCGATCGGCGCATCATCGATGAGCTCAGCATCGGCATCCCCGATGGTTCGTTCACCGTGATCATCGGGCCGAACGGATGCGGCAAGTCGACGCTGCTGCGATCCCTGGCGCGCCTGATCAGGCCGAGCGGGGGACACGTCGTGATCGACGGTCGCGACGTCGTCGATTTCGGCGCGAAGGAGCTCGCTCGCCGAATCGGTCTGCTGCCGCAGACGTCGACCGCGCCGGAGGGCATCTCCGTGATCGACCTGGTCAGCAGAGGGCGTCACCCGCATCAGGGGCCGTTCCGACGATGGAGCGCCGCCGATGAACGAGCCGTCGCAGATGCGCTGCATCGCACGCGTCTGACCGACATGTCGACGCGGATCGTCGACGAGCTCTCCGGCGGGCAGCGCCAGCGGGTGTGGATCGCGATGGCCCTGGCGCAGGGGACTCCGCTGCTCCTGCTCGACGAGCCGACGACATATCTCGACATCGCGCACCAGATCGATGTCCTCGACCTGTGCACGCGGCTGCATCGCGAGGGTCGCACCCTCGTCGCCGTGCTGCACGACATCAACCAGGCCGCGCGATACGCGAGCCATCTCATCGTCATGAAGCAGGGGCGCGTGCTCGCCGAGGGGGCGCCGGCCGAGATCGTGACGGCGGAGCTGATCGACGAGGTGTTCGGCGTCGGTGTGCGTGTGATCGAGGACCCCGAGACAGCCACGCCGCTGATCGTTCCGCGCGCACCTGGGACCGACCACCCGAAGTAAGACCCGAAGAAAGAGGAGAACACATGAAGCGCACCGCACCGGTCCTGATCGGATCGCTCGCAGCGATCGCCCTGCTCGCCGCAGGCTGCTCGACGACGCCCCAGAGCTCAGGGGACGACGGCGACGCGAGCGGAGAATCGCTGCTCAGCAGCGTGGACACCATGTTCGGAACCGTGGAGATCCCCGAGCCGGAGGACGGCGAGCTGACCGTCGTGGCGCTGGGATGGTCGGATGCCGAGGTCGCGCTGGCGCTCGGCGCGCAGCCGGTCGGCGTGTACGACTGGCAGGGGTTCGGCGCCGAGAGCAAGGGCGTGGGATCATGGGCGACCGACCTGTTCGGCGATGTCTCGCCGACGATCATCCAGAACATCGGCGACGAGCTGGACTACGAGGCCATCCAGAAGCTCGACCCCGACCTCATCCTCAACACCCGCTCGGCGGGTGACGAGGCCCAGTTCACGCGGCTGTCCCAGATCGCCCCGACTGTCTACGCACCGGAGGGAACCGGCGCCTACGCCACCCGATGGGATGTGCAGACCCAGCTGATCGCAGATGCGCTGGGCAAGTCGGATGAGGGCGAGAAGCTCATCACGGAAGTGCAGGACGGCATCGACGAGGCGGCGGCCGAGCACCCGGAGTTCACGGGCAAGACGGCTGTCACCGCGACGAAGTTCGGCGACAGCTATGGTGCCTACATCGCCGGTGACGCACGGTGGGACATCATCGCGGATCTCGGCTTCACGCAGAACCCGCCGGTGCTCGAACTGCCCGCCAACGGGTTCTATGTGGCGCTCTCGGCTGAGCAGGTCGTTGCTCTCGACGCCGATGCCGCAGTGATGTTCCCGATCGGCTACACGCTCGATGAGCTCGAGAGCGATCCGCTGATCGCCTCTCTTCAGGTCGTGCAGGACGGGCGCACGGTATTCCTGAGCGACACCGACGTGGTGGCACAGGCATTCAGCGCGGCGAGCCCGCTCAGCATCCCGATCGCCGTGGAGGGCATCGTCCCGCAGTTGGCGAAGGTGGTCGGCTGACCCGACGGACATGCGCCCCGGCACTGCCG
>JBARWR010000373.1:0-3724 GCA_049646915.1 Microbacterium sp. | reverse complement strand
GCCGTAGACTGATGAGTCTATGAATCCTGAAGCCCTCGCCGCAGCCGTCCTCGCCGTCCTCGCTCCGATCGCGGCCGAGCGACGTCCCGACGAGGAGCTCGGGCTCGTGGCATCCGACATCGTGTTGGACCGTCCGCGCAACCGTGACCACGGCGACTGGGCCACCAACGTCGCTATGCGCGTGGCCAAGCGTCTGGACACGAACCCGCGCGAGCTCGCGCAGCAGATCGCCGACGGCCTCGCCGAGGTCGACGGCATCGCCGGCGTCGAGGTCGCCGGGCCCGGATTCATCAACATCCGTCTGGATGCCGCCGCCGCAGGCGCGCTCGCCAAGACGATCGTCGAGGCCGCAGCGGCGTATGGAACCAATGACTCGCAGGCGGGCGTCTCGGTCAACGTCGAGTTCGTCTCGGCGAACCCCACCGGGCCGCTGCACATCGCCCACACTCGCTGGGCGGCACTCGGCGACTCGATCGTGCGCCTGCTGCTGGCCAGCGGCGCGCACGCCGTGCGGGAGTACTACATCAACGACGCAGGTGCGCAGATGGAGCGCTTCGCGCGTTCGGTCCTCGCTGCGGCGAAGGGCGAGCCGACACCCGAGGACGGTTACCCGGGCGCCTACATCGGCGAGCTCGCACAGCGCGTGCTCGCCGCGCATCCCGGACTGCTGGAGCTGCCCGAGGACGAGCAGCTGGTCGTCGCCCGCGACCAGGCGTACGAGTACCAGCTCGCTGAGATCAAGAACTCCCTCGATCGCTTCAACGTGCCCTTCGACGTGTGGTTCTCCGAGCGCACGCTGCACGCCGCGTCCGAGAACGGCGGTCCGAGCCTGATCGATCAGGCCGTCGACCGTCTGCGCGTGCAGGGCCACGTGTTCGATGAAGAGGGCGCCGTCTGGGTGCGCACGACCGACTTCACCGACGACAAGGACCGCGTCATCCGCCGTTCCAACGGCGAATTCACCTATTTCGCCGCCGACGCGGCCTACTACCTGAACAAGGGCGACCGCGGCTTCCAGAACAAGATCTACCTGCTGGGGGCTGACCACCACGGGTATGTGAACCGGCTCAAGGCCGTCGCCGGCGCCGCCGGCGAGGACCCGGAGCAGAACATCCAGGTGCTGATCGGGCAGATGGTCTCGATCAACGGCGCACGTCTGTCCAAGCGCGCGGGCAACATCATCGAGATGGACGACCTGCTCGACTGGTTGGGTCCCGACGCGCTGCGGTACTCCTTGGAGCGCTCGCCGGCGGACTCGCCGCTGGATCTGGATCCCGAGCTGCTGCAGAAGCGCACCAACGACAACCCCGTCTTCTACGTGCAGTATGCGCACGCACGCACGCACAACGTCGCCCGCAATGCGGCGGACTCGGGCGTGGACCGCTCGGAGTTCGCCCCTGAGCTGCTCACGCACGAGACCGAGAGCGCGCTGCTGGGCGCGCTGCAGGAGTTCCCGCGCCTGGTGGCCTTCGCCGCCTCGGTGCGCGAGCCGCATCGCATCGCGCGGTATCTGGAGGAGCTGGCCGGTCTGTACCACCGCTGGTACGACAACTGCCGGGTGATCCCGAAGGGCGATGACCCGATCGAGTCGGTGCACCGCACCCGCCTGTGGCTGAACGACGCCGCCGGCCAGGTCTTCCGCAATGGTCTGGGCCTGCTGGGCGTCTCGGCTCCCGAGCGGATGTGACATGTCGCACGCGGTGACAGGAGCGGAAGCCGGACGGCGGCGGGCTCGCTGGCCGAGGGTCGTGCTCATCGTCATCGTCGTGCTGGCCGTGCTGCTTGTGGCAGCCGAGCTGATCGCTCGCGCCGTGCTGCCGAACATCGTGCGCACGATCGTCGTGGAGCAGCTGGATCTGCCCTCCGATCAGCAGCTCGACGTGCAGGCGTCGGGCGTCCTTGTTCCGCAGCTGATCACCGGAACACTCGACGAGCTGCAGCTGTCTTCGGATGACGTGACGATCGGGGGCATCACGGGGGCGGCGCATGTCACCGCGATCGGTGTGCCGCTGCGCGGAGGGGCGCTCGGC
The DNA here is from genome assembly GCA_049646915.1 of Microbacterium sp. Lineage (GTDB taxonomy): Bacteria > Actinomycetota > Actinomycetes > Actinomycetales > Microbacteriaceae > Microbacterium. The sequence goes on along the minus strand of JBARWR010000373.1, from coordinate 1,694 downwards.
TCCGCGAAGGGGACCGTCTCGGTCGATCAGGTGCAGTTCGCCGCCCTGCTGGAGGGCTCGCAGCTGCCGGATGCCGAGATCTCGCTCGACGCGCCGAACGCCACGCTGCAGGGTGAGATCACGCTGCTCGGGCGCGGGATCCCCGTGGGGCTCACCGTGATGCCGGGCGCCGAGGACGGCGACCTTCTGCTCACTCCGGTGTCGGTGACGCTCGGTGGCAACGAGCTGGATCTCAAGGCGCTCGCCGGGCGGTTCGGCGACATCGGCGAGAGACTCGCAGGACCGCAGCGGCTCTGCATCGCCGATCGGCTGCCCGCCGGCATCACGCTCACCGGGTTGCGGATCGAGGGGACGCGGGCAGTCGCCGACATCAGCGCGGACGGCCGCATCGCCGTCGATCCCGCGCTTCTCGAGAACGGCACCTGCCCGCGCTGACGGGGATCTGAGCGGCTCAGGCGTTCTCGCGCTCCTGTGCGACCGCATCCTGCGCCTCGCGCAACTCGCCGGTGGCGATGCGCACATCTTCCTCCGCCTGCCGGAGCCGCTCCTCGGTCAGCGTCCGAGCGCGGAAGCGCTCGGCCACCCGGTCGTGCTCCTCCTTCGCGGAGAGGGTGATGAACGAGCTGGCGATGAGGATGACCTGCGTGGACAGGTTCAGCCAGAGCAGCAGGGCCACCAACGAGGCGAACGATGCCAGCAGGGGATTGGACTTCGCCCCACCCACGAACAGGCTGGACAGCTCCTGGAGCAGCAGCAGCGCGATCCCGCCGAGCAGCGCGCCCGTCCACAACGACTTCGCCGACGCGCGCACACCGGAGAGCATCCGGAACGCCGCCGCGACCAGCACCGCGTTCAGTGCCAGGACGACCAGCAGCGACAGACTGCGCACGCTCCAGAGCACGGCGACCGATGTGCTCGGCAGCCCGATGAACTCAGCCAGTGCGCCGACCACGAGTCCGCTGGTGAAAGTCAGCGCGGCTGCCGCGGCGAACGTGCCGGCGATGATCAGCGCGAGAAGCACATTGCGCAGGATCACCTTGAACCAGGCGACGTCGGCGTGCACGGTGCCGGCGACGGTGCGTATCGCGACGCGCAGCGAGCTGATCGCCCCGAGCGCCGCGCCGATCAGGCCGACCAGCGAGATGATTCCGGCGATCGACAGCCCCGCAGGAGCGCGGATATCGGCCAGATCGACGATCCCTTCGCCATCGCCCGTGGCGATCAGTCCGGGCACTGCCGTGTCGATCGCGCCGACCACCGCATTCCACGCGGCGTCATTGCCCGACAGCACCAGGGCGGCGACCGAGAAGCCCAGCAGAACCGCGGCGAACACGCTGAACAGGGCCCGATACGTCACGGCATCCGCCAGCACCGGGCCGCGGCGTCCGGTGTATCGCAGCGCGGCGCGGACCAGTCGCCATCGCAGCAGCCGTTCGATCACGGCGGAGGAGGTTCGCGCGAAGAAGCCCGGACGCTGAGTACTGGTTCGGCTGCTCATCTGCATCACCATAGTCACCCACCGGAACATAGCCAGGGGGGTTGCGTGGATGTCCTAGAATCGGGTCAGCCTCGCCGTGCGTCCCATGCCCGAGGCCCGTCCCCATGATTGGTGTTCTGTGCAGTCAGCCGTCTCCTCGCCCGCCCCGGGATGGCTCGCCGTCCCGGACGATGCCGACGACCTGGTGCCCTCCGTC
>JBARWR010000372.1:0-27036 GCA_049646915.1 Microbacterium sp. | reverse complement strand
GGTCCAGGCGATCCGAGCCGCCGACCACCTGCTGACCGATCGCATCGAGGCCGAGTTCGTCGGCGGCCGCGTCACCGCACGCCGCGAGCGCCGACTCGGAGCCATCGTGCTGGCGTCGGTGCCGATGCGCGCGAGCGCTGAGGAAGGGCGAGATTCTGTGCGACGCGCCGTGCGGGCACAGGGACTGGATGTCTTCACCTGGTCGGATGCCGCGGTCGATCTGCGTCGCCGGCTCGCCCTGCTGCATCGCGAGCTGGGCGCACCGTGGCCGGATGTGTCGGATGCGGCGCTGCTCGCCGATCCGGACAGCTGGCTCGCCCCGGAGCTGGACGCTCTCGCATCCGGAACCCCCGCCGGGAGGGTGAGTCTGGCATCCGCTCTGCGCCGCCTGCTGCCGTGGCCCGCTGCCGCACGCTTCGACGAGCTGGTGCCCGAGCGGTTGGAGGTGCCGAGCGGCAGTCGCATCCGGATCGCCTACCCGCCGCAGGACGAGCCGACCGCACGCCCGGTGGTGGCCGTGAAGCTGCAGGAGTGCTTCAGCTGGGCCGAGACACCGCGTCTGGTGGACGGCCGGGTGCCCGTGCTGTTCCACCTGCTCTCCCCCGCCGGGCGCCCGCTGGCCGTGACCGACGACCTCGCGTCGTTCTGGTCTGGCCCGTATGCGCAGGTGCGCGCTGAGATGAGGGGCCGATACCCGAAGCATCCGTGGCCCGAGGATCCCTGGGCAGCCGCCCCCACGCGCCACACGAAGAATCGCGCGGCTCGGAGCTGAGCCCCCCCCTACGGTGTGCGGCGACGCAGGGTGAGCGGGGCGAGCACGAGGAATCCGACCGCGAACGCCACCACGACCAACAGCGGCGCGCCGACGTCCCAGTCCTCGTCCCCCGCGGCGACCGCCTGGATCGCATCGATCGCGTGGCTCAGCGGCAGCCAGTCGGAGATCGCGTAGAGCACGTCGGGCATCCGGTCGCGGGGCATGAAGAGCCCGCCCAGAATGATCTGCGGGAACACCAGCACGGGCATGAACTGAACGGCTTGGAACTCCGTGGATGCGAACGCGCTGGCCAGCAGTCCGAGGGCGGTGCCGAGGACGGCATCCACCACCGCGACCAGTCCCAGCTGCCAGAGCGGACCGTCGACCGTCAGCCCGCAGACGTACACGGCGAAGGCCACCGTGATGACGGCCTGCAGGATAGCCATCAGTCCGAACGCGAGGGCGTAGCCGACGATGAAGTCCGCCTTGCCCAGCGGGGTGGTCATCAGCCGCTCGAGCGTGCCCGACCGACGCTCGCGCAGGGTGGTGATCGAGGTGATCAGGAACATCACGATGAACGGGAACAGCGCCAGGATCGCGCCGCCGAACCGGTCGAAGACGCCGTCCTGGTCGGCGAACAGCCACGCGAACAGTCCCACCAGCAGACTCGGGGCGATGAGCATCAGCGCGATCGAGCGCGGGTCGTGGCGCAGCTGCTGCAGCACGCGACCGGCGGTGGCGAAGGAACGGAGCGGGTTCATCGCTCCTCCTTCCGCCGAGAGCTGCGCGTCTCGTGATGGGCACCAGTGTCGCGTTCGATGAGGGCGAGAAAGGCCGCCTCGGCATCCGTCTCTCCGGTGTCGGCGAGCAGCTGCGCCGGAGTCGTGTCGGCGATGATCCGCCCGTCGCGCATGAGCAGCAGCCGGTCGCAACGCAGCGCCTCGTCCATCACGTGACTGGACACGAGCATGGTCGTGCCAGCATCGGCGATCTCCCGGAACAGTCCCCACAGCTCGGACCGCAGCACCGGATCGAGACCCACGGTGGGCTCGTCGAGCACGACGAGCTCCGGCTCGCCCAGCAGGGCGACGCCGAGCGAGACGCGGTTGAGCTGGCCGCCGCTGAGCGCGTCGACCGACTGGTTCGCGTGCGGAGCGAGACCGACCTGAGCCAGGACGCGGTCGACATCCGAGCGAGGAGCACCGAGGACGGATGCGAAGTAGCGCAGGTTCTCGCGCACCGTGAGGTCGGTGTAGACGGCCGACACCTGTGTTCCGTACGACACGCGGCGGCGCAGGCTCCGCGACCCGGCGGGCTCGCCGAAGACCTCGACACTGCCGCCGTGGGTGCGCTGCACGCCGACGATGGCGCGCATCAGCGTTGTCTTGCCGCAGCCGGAGGGCCCGAGCAGACCGATCACCTGACCGCGCGGGATGCGCAGCGACAGCCCGTCGAACACGTCACGGCGGCCGCGCCGCACCTGCAGCCCGTCGATCACCACCGCGTCCGCGACTGCGGCATCCGCGTTATTCATCATGTGGTGAATTATGGTCGTCGTGGAGACGCGGGTCAATCCCCTGGCTGTCCGCCCATCCAGGTCGATTCCCTGCCTCCAGGTCGCAATGAATGCCGTCGGTCGGCGCTTCAGTCGAACAGATACCGCTGGATCGTGGGGCCGATACGTGCGACGAGGTCGTCCGTCGTGGCATCAGCCATCGCGGGCAGCTTCACGACGTATCGGGTGATCAGCAGCCCGGCGATCTGCGACGCGACCAGGGAAGCCCGCAGCGACGCATCCGGGGTATCCAGTTCGGCGGCGATGCGCGGCAGCAGCTCTCGCGAGAGGAAGCCCGTCATCAGCGGCGCCGTCAGCTTGCTGCTGACTGCCGTGCGCAGCACGATGACTCCGCGCTTGCGCACCTCGGGCCGCTCGAACGCCTCGAGCACGAAGCGCACGATGCGCTCCCCCGCCTGATCGCGCGAGCCGCGCAGGATCCGCGGAACCTCCAGGTCGGGTCGCAATGGGAAGTCCGTGATCTCGGCGAACAGATCCGCCTTGGTGCCGAAGTAGTGGTGCACGAGCGAGGCATCCACATCAGCCCGCGCGGCGATGGCCCGCACGGTCGTGCCCTCGTAGCCGTGCTCGCCGAACTCGTGCACGGCGGCGGCCGCGATCCGCGCGCGCGAGTCGGACTCCCCCGGGGGACGCCCTCTGCCGCGCCTGCTCACCATGAGGTCAGCCTACGACGGCGTCACTCCACCTCTGGTCAGCACTCGATGACGTTGACCGCGAGGCAGCTGCTCAACCGACCTGCACGCTCGCTCCGTCATCGGCGAGCGCTGCGCCTTCCGCTGCGGCCAGCGCACGCAGCGATGCGAGAACATCGTCGCCTGATCGGGCAGCAGTACCACGCAACTCGGCGATGAATGTCTGCAGCTGTCGCCGGAAGCCTTCGGCGAGGATATCCTCCTCCTCACCGCAGAAGACGATTTCGCCGTCGATGGCAACAGTGCGGTAACAGTCAATGGAGATCGTCGCCCCGGTACCGATCAGCACGATGTCATGCACCGGGTACCGAGATGAGAACGACATCGTCGACGTCATCCTCATCCCCGAACGGAATCTGGCGAGCAGGCTGAAGTCATCGATCACACCGAACTCACTCCGCACGGAATCGGCCTCGCAGGCGACACGGATGACCTCATCGCCGAAAAGGTGACAGACGAGATCCACGCTGTGGGAGCCCCAATGTGAGACGAGGAAAGCCGGGAGCTCACGCCACCATGTGAAGTTGTCCGCCCGATCGACGAGCCGCCGCTCGATCGCCTGGATAGGCGTGCCGAATCGTCCGGAGGTGATGGCTTCCCGCACCGGATCGATCAACGGAAGGTGCCGCAGCACCTGCGCGGGCATGAGTGTGACTCCGCGCTGGCGTGCGACGTCGAGCAGTCCGATGGCCGACTCGACGTCGGTTGCGAGCGGCTTCTCCACGAGCGCACTGATGCCGCGCTCGACCAGTCCCCTGGCCTGGGCGACATGCACGCCGGTGGGGGAGCATATGATCGCACCATCGACGTCACCGGGCATCTCTTCCACCGTCGCCCCGATGAACGCAGCTCCGCTCAGCTCGCCGAGCCGCCGCGCGGCTTCCCGATCGGGATCGATTACGGCCACGATGTCGACATCGTCGACATCCGCTGCCGCACGCACATGATCGTGCGCGATGCGCCCTGCGCCGATGATGGCGAGTCTGATCGTCTGCGACATCCTCACATTCCGATCTTCTTCAGCTGGTCGAGTACGGTCTCGATGTCGTCCGCGGTCGTGTACGCATGCACCGCGAGGCGGACTCGCCCGTCTCGAGCCCACACCGCTGTGTCCTGCCGGGCGAGTTCGCCGGCGATCCGTTCGTGATCGGCGGATTCGAAGGCGACGATGCCGCCGGTCGGCACAGTCTCGTCGGCCAGCAGCGGAACGATGCCGAGGTTGGCGAGACCATCCCGAAGCATACGCACGCCACATCGGTTGTGCTCGCCGATATTCGCATAGCCCCACGCTTCGAGCTCGGCCAGCGAGGCCGACAGGACAGCCAGTGCGGGAAACGCGGGCATTCCCTCCTCGAAGCGCCTTGCATCGTCGTGAAACCGGAACCGGGACGGATGTGAGGGGAAGAGCTCGGCGACGCTGCGATACCCGGCGTAGCTGGGCGACAGGATTTCTCTCGCGCGGGAGGTCACGACGAAGCCCGCAGCACCATGCACGCCCAACTGCCATTTGAAGGTGGCGGCGCACAGCACGTCGATGCCGTCCATCGACACCTCTCCGGAGCCGACGGCCTGCACCGCATCGGCGAAGACGAGCGCTCCAACCTCGCGGGCTCGAGTACCCACGGGGCTGAAGTCGAGACGCTGCCCGGTGCGGAAGCTCACCATGCTCGCCACCACCAGCCGAGTGCGGACATCGATCGCCGCGACGATGTCGTCCTCGAAGACAGCCCCGGTACGCGCGGCGACCGTCCGCACCTCGACGCCTTGCGACCGCAGCAGCTCCGTGTTGAACAGGGTCGACGGGAACTCCCCGGCGAGTGTGACCAGCACATCACCCGCACTCCAGTCGATGCCCTTGAGTACGATATCGAGGCCGCGGGACGTGGAAGCCACGAAAGCCACATCCTCGGTCCGCGCGGACACCGCCGTGGCGAATCGTTCCCGGGCTTCGTCCTCCAAGCGCACGAACTCCGCCCGCCCGAGTGCACCACGGGCCTTCGCCACCGCATAGCGCTCCCAAGCTGCTGCGGACGACCTCAACAGCAGGCCCTCCGCAGCGGTATTGAGGTATACGCCGGAAGGTGCGGCTGCGAGGCTCCGCCGCGCACGTGACGCCAGCGCCTCGTTCATGCCGTCACGGACGTTCCGGCGGCCGCGCGCTCGACCTCCTCGGCGAAGTGGCATGCCGCGGAGTGCACCCCCACCAGCGGCGCGGTCTCGGCCGGCATCTCCCGGAACTCCGGACGCTCGGCGACGCATCGCTCTGGATTACCCAACTGCTCGCGCAGCCAGCATCGGGCGGCGAAGGGACACCCGATGGACGGGTCGTCGACCGGCTCCGGCGCACTGCTCATCCACGGACGCTCCGGTACCGCGCCCGGGGTATCGACCGGAGCCGCGCCGATCAGCATCCGGGTGTACGGATGCCAGGAGCGGTTCATGATCTCGGCACGGGAGCCTATCTCCACGAGCGCACCGCGGTACATCACGGCGATTCGATCGCAGAAGAAGTTCACCACGCGTAGGTCGTGCGTCACCATCACGATGGTGAGTCCCAGCGATCGCTTGAGGTCGCCGAGCAGGTTCAGCACCTGCGCCTGGATCGACACATCCAGTGCGGAGAGCGGCTCATCGGCGACGATCACCTTCGGACTCACGCTGAGTGCGCGCGCGAGGACGATGCGCTGCCGCTGGCCTCCGCTGAACTCGTGGGGGTAGCGGTCGAGCACACCTTCGTGCAGACCCACCTGATCCAGAAGCTCGCGCATCCGCCGCTCGCGCTCCGCGCCGCGCACGCCGGCCACGCGGTAACCGTCGGCGAGGGTCGCACGGATCGATCGGAAGGGGTTCAGTGACGCGTACGGGTTCTGGAAGACCATCTGCACCAGTCGTCGGAAGTCGCGCAATCGCCGGCCGCGCAGCCGCGGGATGGATTCACCGCGGACGAGCGCGTCACCCGACGTCGCCGTCTCGAAGCCCATCAGAATTCGCGCCAGGGTGGTCTTTCCGGAGCCGCTCTCGCCCACGATGCCCAGGGCCTCCCCTTCTGCGACCGACACGGAGACCCCCGCTACCGCGGGCGTGCTGTGCCGGCGCCCGAAGACCTTGAGGATGTCACGGGCTTCGAGGATGGGCGATTCGGCCGGGTTGTGATCGGAGTCATTCATGCTGATTCCTCCTCGGTGGCGAAGTGGCAGGCCGCCCAGTGAGATCGGTCACCACGTGATGCGGGGTCGTGTGTACGGCACTGCTCGGGTTCGCCCTTCTCGCGGTAGAGCGGGCAGCGTGGGTGAAAGCGGCAGCCGGTGGGCCAGGCGCCCGGCCTCGGGGGCTGTCCCGGAATCGCATCCAGGCGCTCAGGTGGTTCTCCCCCGAGCGGCAGGAGACTCGCCAGCAGCGCGCGGGTGTACGGATGCTGCGGCACACGGAAGACATCCTGCACAGCGCCGGATTCGACGATGCGCCCGGCGTACATCACCATCACCCGATCGCAGATCTCAGCAACCGTCGCCAGATCGTGCGTGACAAAGACGATGCTCGTGCCGTGCGACGCCGCGATGGACTTCAACAGGGCGAGGATCTGCGCCTGCACGGTGACATCGAGTGCTGTCGTCGGCTCGTCCGCGATGATCAGCTTCGGTTCGAGGATCAGCCCCTGAGCGATTGCCACGCGTTGCTGCATCCCGCCACTGAGCTCGTGCGGATACTTTCGCAGGGCCCCCTCCGGATCAGGCAGATGCACCTCGCGAAGCGCACGGATGGCCCGCTCCCGGTACTCGTTGCGGCTGCCGCGCACGCCGTGATCCTTCATGATCCGGATGATCTGCTCGCCGATCGTGGTCACCGGGTTCATCGTGGCGAGCGCGTCCTGTACGACGAGCGCGATCTCGGCGCTGCGCACGGTGCGCAGCTCGGCCTCCGACAGGGCGAGCAGGTCGCGATCCTCCAGCCGAAGCTCGTCGGCCTTCGCTTTGCCGGGTGGCGGGACAGCACGCAGCAGCGACAGGCCGAGGGTGCTCTTGCCTGAGGCGGATTCGCCGACGAGGCCGATGATCTCGCCACGTCGCACGGTGAACGAGACGTCATCGACGGCGCGCACCGGCCCCTCTCGTGTGGGGAACTCCACGGACAGCCCCCGGACGGTGACGAGCGGGTCGACGGTTTCGACTGTACGGGTCATGAGTTCACTCCTCCGCTGCGGGGATCCACGATGTCGCGCAAGCCATCACCGAGCAGGTTGACGCCCAGAACAGCGACGACGACGACCGCACCCGCACCGACGCCGAGCCAGGGCGCTTCGTACATGAACTCGCGACCCTCGATGAGGAGCGACCCCCAGGACGGGTCCGGCGGTTGAACGCCCAAACCGAGGAATCCGATCGAGGCCTCGTCGAGGATCCCCCACGCGAACGCCGTGGTCACCTGCACGATCAGCACCGGGAGGAGGTTCGGGAAGATGTCGCGACCGATGATGCCGAAGGCGGACGATCCCACCCCTCGTGAGGCCTCCACATACGGCCGGGATCTGGCCGAGACGACAGAGCTGCGCACGATTCGCGCGAACTGCCAGCTGTAGACGGCGATGAGAGCGACGGTCACTGACTGGGCCGAGGGTCCGAGCAGCGTGACAATGCCCAGCGCCATCACCAGGCCAGGAATGGCGAGCAGGATGTCGATGGCGCGGGTCAGGACGGCGTCGGCGATGCCGCCGAAGTAGCCGGCGGCCACGCCGAACACGGTGCCGATGACGAGCGCGCCCGCCACCGCCGCCACCGATACGGTCAATGACACACCGGCACCGGCCATGACTCGGGAGAGGATGTCACGCCCGTAGACGTCGGTGCCCATCGGGTACGCGAACCCTGGTGCGGTGAATGCCGGCCCTGCGTTGAACGTGGTCGGGTCGTGCGGGGTCCAGAACGCACCGAGGGTGGCCACGGCGATCACGAGGAGGGTCAGCGCGAGCCCAAGAAGGGCACGCGGTGTCCGCCAGATGCTGCGCAGCGTGATGGCGCGCACGCCTCCCGCGGGTACGGCGGAGAGGCGTCGGCCGATGCGCGACACTAGTGTTGCGGTCGTCGTGGTGGTCACGTCAGTCTCACTCTCGGGTCAAGCCATGCCTGGATGACCTCGACTGCGAGGTTGACCAGGATGTAGATGGTCGCGACGACCAGGATCAGCGACTGGACGACGAGGTAGTCGCGCTGCACAGCACCTTCGACGAGCAGCCGGCCGACGCCTGGCCAGTTGAACAACTGCTCCACGATGACCTGCCCTCCGAGGAGCGCGCCGAGGTTCATCCCGACGACCACGAGCACAGGCAGAATCGCGTTGCGCAGCACGAACCGCTGATTCACAGTACGCGGCAGGAGACCCCTGATCCGCGCCTGCACCACGAACTGCTCGCGCATGAGCTCGGAGGTGGATACTCGCACCATTCGGGCGAGGAACGGCGACAGGTGCAGACCCAGTACCAGGGCCGGCATGAGGGTCAGCCGCAGACTCTGCCCCGGGTCGTCGACGAACGGCACGTAGCCCGCCGTCGGGAGCCAGCGCAACTGCACACCCAGGAACAGGATGAGCAGGGTGCCGATCCAGAAGACGGGCAGGGACAGGCCGATGAGTGCAGCCGGCGAGAGGATGCGATCGAGCCAGCCTCCCTTGTGCTTGCCCGCGAAGTAGCCGAGGGGGAAGCCGATCAGAACGGTGAAGATGAGACCGGCCAGTGTCAGCTGCAACGTGGCGGGGATCCGATTGATCACCAACGGCGTGAGCGGAGCGCCTGTGATGAGCGAGATTCCCAGGTCTCCCCGGAACAGTCCGAAGAACCACGTGAGGTACTGCTCCACGAGAGGCCGATCCAGCCCCCGTTCCGCGCGGAGCTGAGCAATGAGCTCGGGGGTGCCGTTCGGTCCCAGCATTCCGGCGATCGGGTCGCCGGGAACGGCATGCACGTAGAAGAACAGCAGAAGGGTCAGCACCCAGAGCAGAGGGATAACGAAGAGTAGGCGCCGGAGGACGTACCTGGTCATCAAGGGGCTCCTAAGGGATCGAGCCCCGGGGCGGCCGCTCGCGCGGTCAACCCCGGGGCGGGACGTCAGTCTGACAGAGTGGCGTACATCAGCGCCCGGTTCGACGCGTCAGCGCGGGGATAGTAGCCCTCTAGCTTCGGCGAGGCGCCGATCACCGCATACTGGGCCCCCGTTGTGATCATCGGCTGCTCGTCAAGGATGATGTCCTGCACCTGGCGATAGAGATCCTTCACCTTGTCGGTGTCGCTCGAGGCCAGAGCCTGGGCGATCATCGCATCGACGTCTTCGTTGCACCACTTGGCAATGAGGTTGTTCGCCGATCCCTCGCAGGCGAAGGTCTGCTGGAAGTAAGCGTCCACCGTCGCGTAGTTGTTGCCCGCGTGGTACATCTTGAACTTGTCGGCGGCGACGTCGGTCCAGAAGTTCGCGCGGTCATAGGCGACCGGCGTGATGGCTATACCCGCGGGCTGGAGAGCCTGCTGCAGCATCTCGGTGTTGCAACGCGCCTGGGTCCAGGTGTTCTCGTACGGCACGTCGACGGCGAGCTTCACGCCGTCCTTCTCGCGGACACCGTCCGCGCCGGCCTTCCAGCCGGCCTGATCGAGGAGGGCATTCGCCTTTTTCAGCGCGGCATTCGCATCGAGATCGAACCGCTGCTCGCCCTCGGTGTAGAAGTCCTGGCCCTCGTAGATCACCTCACCATAGGACACGGGTCCGATATCGCTCCAGCAGGTCTCCAGACGGTCGGCCCTCGGTGCGATGTAGGCGACGGCCTGACGCACGTCCACGTCATCGAACGGCGGCTGCGACTTGTCGACGCCCCAGGAGAGTATGCCGGGGCTCGGCGCTTCGAAGAACTGGATCGTGCCGGCGTCGCCGAGCCGTACGGCATCGGCGGGACGCATGTTGTACGTCATGTCTGCCGTGCCCGTCTCGACCGCCGCCGCCATCGCGGTCGTGTCGGTGGAGTAGGTGTAGGTGATCTCGTCGAACAAGCTGAGATCAGTGTTCCAATAATTCTCGTTCGCGCTGAGGGTCGCGTGACTCTGCTGTACGTTCTCCTTCAACTGCCAGGGGCCGGAAGTGGCGGTGGGCTTCGCGAAGTAGTCCGCGTTCGCCTCCACGGCCTCCTTCTTGAGGATGGCTGCGCTGCCGGTGGCTGCGAGGGCGTTGAGGAACACCCGCGACGGCTCCGACAGCGTCATGGTCACCTCCTTGTCGCCGGTGACTTCGACCGAGGTGAGGGCTGTGAGACGTCCGCCCATTGCTTCGCCGGCCGCGGCGCGCTCGACGGAGTAGACGACATCGTCTGCGGTGATAGCGCTTCCGTCGCTGAACGATGCGTCACGGAGGGTGAAGACGTAGGTGAGCCCGTCATCGGACATCTTCCAGTCCTCGGCGATCATCGGGACGAGGTTGTTGTCCTTGTCATAGTCGACGAGAGTGTCGTACATCAGTTCCATCACCCTTAGCGACGCCTGGGTGACAGCGACGGCCGGATCGAGGCCGGCGGACGGCTCCGTCGCGATGATGCGGAGCTGCTGAGCACCACCATCTCCATCGCTCGGATCGGGGGATGAAGAACAGGAGGTCAGCAGCAGGGCGCCGGCGACGATGCCGGTGATCGCTGCGATGAGCGGTGAGCGGTTCATGCTGTTCTCAACTTTCAGGGTTCGACGAATGTGATTACGGAATTTCCGGGATGAGCGCCTCGGAATACTCGAAGAGCGCGGGCAGTCCTCCGGTGTGGAGGAAGACGACGGTGGCGGAAGCCGGAATGCGGCCGGTGCTGAGGTGGCTGAGCATTCCGGCGAACCCCTTCGCTGTGTAGACGGGGTCGAGCAGGATGCCCTCGGATTCGGCCAGTCGCCGAAGCGCGGCGATTGCTTCCGCCGACGGGATGCCGTACCCGTCACCGACAAATCCGGTGTCGTGGACGATGTCGTCCAGCCGACGGTTCGTGGTGACACCGAGACGGTTGGCTGCACCCGTGATCAGGGCGAGGATGCCCTCTGGGGAGATGTACGCCTCGTGGCTGGCGTCCATCGGGCCGATACCGACGACCTGGGTGCTCAGCCCGAGCAGTTCGCAGGCAAGGACGAGCCCGGCCTGGGTGCTGCCCTGCGAAGTGGTGTAAAGGTAGTCGAGCGTCGTATCGGCCGGCAGCTGCTCAACGATCTCGAGCACGGCATCGACGTACGCGACGGCTGCCAGCTCAAGGGCCGCGTCGGCCCCCATTCCCATCACGTACGGCGTGCGGCCTTCGGCACGAAGGCGCGCTGCCAGGTCGTTCTTCGCCGCAACCAGCGAGGAGCCTACCCGCATCGGATGGATGTGCGCACCGAGCAGGTTGGTGATGAGGTAGTTGCCCTGAACCGGATCGCTGTGCGCATCCTGCAGCGGCACGATGTGCGTCTCGATCCCCAGCTTCGCGCCCGCGGCGGCGAGCTGACGTGAGTGGTTGGACTGCGATGCAGACCCCTGGATCAGGCAGTCCGCCCCGCTCGCGATCGCATCACCGAGGATGTACTCGTGCTGGCGCACCTTGTTTCCGCCGAATGCGAGACCGGTGAGATCGTCGCGCTTGACGAGCACGCGGATGCCGTCGAAGTCGGCGGAGAGACGCGGACAGTCGTCGAGCGGCGTGGGCAGAGCTGCCAGCCTCGCGCGAGGGAGGGAATCCAGACGGCCCCGGATCTCCGCGATCCGTTCATGGATCGATGCATCGCTCATGCGCGCCCCACCCCCGATACCTGCACGACCGCGTCGACCTCCACCGTGCTGTTCCCGGGGAGAACGGCCACGCCGACTGCTGAACGCGCGTGGCTGCCGGCGTCTCCGAGCACCTCACGCAGCAACTCCGACACGGCATTGGCGACCTCGGGCTGGGCGGTGAAACCAGGGTCGGATGCCACGAAGACCGTGACCTTCAGCATCCGCTCCACGCGCTCCAGCCCGGCAAACGACTCGACCGCGGAGAGCAGCTGCATGGTGCACAGCCGAGCGGCCTGCCGGCCCCGGTCAACGTCTGACTCTGAGCGCAGGATGCCGGCGTGGACGATTTTTCCGTCGCGCATCGGCGTCTTGCCGGAGAAATAGAGGATGTCGCCGGCTCGCGTCGCGAGTTCATAGGGGTGGCGCGGCGCGGGTTGCGGTAATAGCTCGACACCGGCCGTGGCGAGTCGCTCCGCGATGGCTGCATCCATCAGAACTCCGCTCCGACGAGGTCGAGTCCCGCGCGGGTGATCGTCTCGAGGCGCTGAAGGTGCGCTTCGCTGGGATCGGACAGCGGGGCGCGCACCGGTCCCGTCACCTGACCGCGCAGTCGCGCCCCGGCTTTGACGAGCGAGACCGCGTAACCTCGGCCCTCGTCACGCAGTTCGACGAGCGGACCGTAGAACCCGCGCAGGAGGGTGTCCATGATCTCGTCGTCACCCGTACGCGTCGCACGGAAGAAGACGTTGGCGATCTCGGGCACGAAGGCATGCACGGCCGAGGAGTAAGCAGTGATCCCGATGCTCGCGTACGGCCGGTACTGGAGTTCTGCGGTGAGTGCCCCGTTGAACAACAGGAAGTCGTCGTCGACGGCGAGCTTCGTCAGCTGCAGGGACGGATAGTTGCTTCGGCCGTCCTTGAGACCGATGACGGTGGGCAGATACGACAGCTCGCGCACCGTCTCCGGCGTGTAGTCGGCCTGGCCGCGCTGGTAGACGATCAACGGGAGTTCGGTGGCCTGCGAAATCCGGCGGACCTGTTCGATGAGACCGTCCTGCGGCGCGCTGACGAGGTAGTGGGGCATCACGAGCGCACCGTCTACACCCGCCTCCGTCGCGATCTCCACGAACCGCTGCGCGAGCGACCAGCCGTACCCGACCCCCGCGATGACGGGTACCGCGCCGCTCACCTCGTCCACAGCGACGGACACCGCCGTCCGGTATTCGTCCTCGCTCAGCGAACCGAATTCGCCCGTGCCGCAGGCGACGAACACCGCGGCGGCGTCATGTGCGACACGCGAGGAGATGTGCGCCCGGTAGGCCGATTCATCGATCCTCGAGCCGTCGGCGGTGAAGACAGTAAGGGGAAAGGACAGCACCCGCTCCCGCATGCCCGCGGACATCCGCTCGGCGAGGGCGCGGGCGAGTTCGGTGCGAACTGGACGTGAAGGCTGCATCATTGTCTGTCTCCATATGTAGCTGCGGTCTACCACAACAGCTTTAAGCTACTGTAGTGGTCGTAGTTATGCAATACTGCACGTCAAACGGATGCACGAGGAGGATTCATGTCAGATGCGGGCACCGGCGGCGTGCGACCTGTCAAGTCGGCGCAGCACACCATCGAGGTGCTCGAGTACCTCGCTTCTCGCAACGACGAGCCCGCGCGCATGCGTGACATCGGCGACGATCTCGGCATCCCGCGCAGTAGTCTCTACGCACTGCTGCGTACGCTCTCCGACAGGGGCTGGGTCCGCCGGGATTCCAGCGGAACCCTCTACACGATCGGCATCAGAGCACTTATGGCGGGGACCAGCTACATCGACTCCGACCCCTACCTGCGCGCGGCCCTGCCTTGGCTCGAGGAGCTCAACCGCGAACTCGATGAGACTGTGCACTATGGTCGGCTCGATGGCACCGATGTGGTCTACCTGGCCACGAAGGAATCCTCACAGTATCTGCGCTACATCAATCGGGTGGGCAGGCGCCTGCCCGCCTCGGTGACTGGCATGGGCAAGGCCATTCTTGCGGACTGGCTGGACGTCGACCTCCAAGCGCACCTGCAGACTCCACTGCCGAGCCTGACCTCCCATTCACTCACCGACCTCGACGCCCTTCGCGCCGACCTGGAGGAGACGCGGCGCCGCGGGTACTCCATCGATGTCGAGGAGAATTCACTGGGCATCCGATGCTTCGGTTTCGTGTTGCACTCCACATCACCCGCCACAGACGCGATCAGCTGTTCGGTGCCGTCGGCTAGGTTGACGCCGGAACGGGAGGAGAAGATCCTCGTGTCGTTGAAGCGAACCGTCATGGAGATCGAACGCCACCTCCCGCGGCTGACTTTCGGACCGGTGGCCTGGTGAGCGCCATACCCGCTGTCGAGCCGCGCTTTCGCGCACACGACGCGCACGTGCACATCACCCCGTCCGCGGTCGACCCCGCCGCAGATCAGCAGGAATACCTGCGCACGCGGACCGCGCACGATATCGGTATCGCTGCGATTGTCACGCCGGGAACCATGGGCTGGGACAACGAGACGAGCTTCGCCGTCGCAGCAACAGATCCCACGCGTTTCCGGGTGATCGCCCGCGCCGACCTCCTCTCGGACGATGCTGGGAAGCGAACTGCGGATCTGCTCGCGCGCGGCGCATCCGGTCTCCGCCTTACTCTGCTTGGCGAACCGGACATCTCCTGGCTCGCTGACGGTTCGATCGACGATGCAACTGCCGTACTCGCCGCAGCCGGCGCTGTCGCCGAAATGCATGCGACACCGGAACAGCTTGCCGACGTCGGTCGCTTCGCCGCGCGCTGGCCATCCATCAAAGTGGTCGTCGACCATTTAGGCCGCCCTGATCCGGAGCACGGAGTCGACGCTGCCGAATTCATGGGATTCCTCGCCCTCGCCGAGCACCCGAATGTCACCGCGAAAACACCGAACTCCTCATTCTTCAGCCTCACCGGATCGCCATTCAGCGATCTCATCCCCTTCTACGAGGCAGCGCTGGATGCGTTCGGTGCTGAACGTCTGCTCTGGGCGAGCGATTGGCCCTTGTGCGTGCGGACGGCCCCCTTCGAGGCATCCTTCGAACCGCTGACTGCGATCCTCGGCACCCGGTCGAACCAGGATGCCGACCGCATCCTCCGCACGAACTTCGTCCGCACCTTCACGGGAGTGGTCGGCCATGACTGAGACCCGCTGGCTGCTCGCCGACGCCGTCGTCACCGGCGATGGCGATGCGCTTTCCGACGCCGCCGTCGGCATTCGCGAGGGGCGGATCACCGACGTCGTCGCTCGCGGAACGCTCGACGCGCAGCAACGTCGCCACAGCGAGAATCTTGGTGCGGTGACCCTCTCCCCAGGGTTCATCGACGCCCATGTGCATCTGTTGTTCTCAGGCGACAGCGATCATGAACGCACCCGGAGACGATTCGTGGAAGGTTCCGACGCCTCGCTCGCAACGACCGGTGCACGAAACGCCGTGGAATGCCTTCTCGGCGGCATCACCACCGTGCGCGACCTCGGCGACACCCGTTGGATCGTGCGCGACATCCGTGACGCCGTGGATCAGGGCATCCTTCCCGGCCCGCGGATCCTCACGGCAGGCGCCCCGCTGACCACGAGCAGCGGGCACCTCAACTGGTGCGGGAACATCGCGGACACCGACGCTGATGTCCGGGATCGCGTGCGAACTCACCTCAGCCAGGGCGCCGATGTGCTCAAAATCATGTCCAGCGGCGGAAGCATGACCCGCGAATCCGACCCCTTCACGCCGCAGTTCTCTGAGTCCGCACTCCGGGAAGCGGTACGTCTCGCCCACGCTGCGGGCAGGCAGGTCGCGGCGCATTCGCAGAACGCCGAGGCGATCCGGCGCTGCATCGCGGCGGAGGTCGACACTCTCGAGCATTGCCTTTGGCGAGCCGCCGACGGCACCCCGGAGCCGACGGAAGATCTCGTTGACGCGCTCCGCGGTCGCGCATCCACCGTCGTGATCACTCTCGCGGGTATCGCTCGCGCGATGCTTCCTGAGACTCCGGGGTTCAGCACGGCGGATGTGCTGGCGGCGCGTGCAGCGTCGCGCACAGGGAACCTGGCAGACGATTTCGCCTGGGCGAGAGAGATCCGTGCGGCAGGACTGCCCGTCGTCGTCGCGAGCGACGCGGGCGTGCGCTTCACTCCATTCCGCCGATTCACCGACACGATCCGCGCGGCGGTGGTCGCGCTCGACGTCAGCCCGGCCGAGGCGATCGAGACCGTCACAGGTCTCGCCGCCGACGCGATCGGACTCGGTGGCGAGATCGGACGGCTTGCCCCGGGACTCCGCGCAGATCTGACCGTGCTCGAGGGCGCCGACATCGAGCACGGGCTCGGCGAGGTGGTCGCCGTGTACCGCGGCGGAGCCCCGATCGTACGCGGCGACAGCATCGTACTCCCCGAACTCTCCCACTGAATCGAGGAATCATGGCCAGACCTGTCACCGTGAGTTGCCTGACCGCTGCGGCTCTGCCGCTCGGCCGTGACGTGCCTGTCGAAGACGCGGTCCATGCCGAGATCGCCCACTGGATCGACCGCATCGATGCCGTGCTTCCCCATAACCCCGACCTCATCGTGCTCCCCGAGGCCGCCGACCGGCCCCAGATCACGATGTTCGGCTCGGACCGGCAAGCGGAGTACTTCCGAGTACGCGGGACCCGCGTGCGCGACGCGCTCGGGGAGGTCGCGCGCGAAAACGGATGCAATATCGCCTATTCCGCACAGCAGGTCGGCGAGGACTTCGCCCGCAACCGCACCGAGTACCTCGACCGCACGGGGTCTGTCGTGGGCGCGTACGACAAGAACCACCTCGTCATCCGCGAGCATGATCACACCGGACTCGAGTACGGCACCGAGACTCCGGTCTTCGACCTCGACTTCGGGCGCGTCGCCACGGTCATCTGCTTCGATCTGAACTTCGATGAGCTGCGGCACGCGTATCAGAACCGCGGGGTGGAGCTGATCGTCTTCAGCTCCGAGTACCACGGATCCCTCATGCAGAACTACTGGGCGTACTCGCTGCGCGCATACCTCGCCGCCTCCATCCGTCCACCGGCCCCGAGCGCGATCGTCTCTCCGCTGGGCGAAACGATCGCCGAGGGCACCAACTACTTCCCCGAGGTCACCCGCACCATCAACCTCGACTACGCCGTCGCGCACCTCGACGACAACTGGAGCAGACTCGCCGCCGCCAAGCGCAAGTATCAGGACGGTCTCGGCATCCATGATCCCGGAAGGCTGGGCTCAGTGCTCATCACTGCGGAGTCGCCCGACCTGACCGCCACCGACATCCTCGAGGAATTCGAGATCGAGACCCTCGACCACTACCTCGCCCGCAGCAGGGCGCATCGCCAGCAGAGCCTGGAGCGCCGATGACCCCCCGGGAGCTCGCCTAGATCCCCACGAATGCATCGCCGCGCGGTCAAGACTCAGCACTCGATGACGTTGACCGCGAGGCCGCCCTCGCTGGTCTCCTTGTACTTCGTCGACATGTCGAGGCCCGTCTGGCGCATGGTCTCGACCACCGCGTCCAGTGACACGAAGTGCTCGCCGTCGCCGCGCAGCGCGAGCCGGGCGGCGGTGACGGCGGTGGATGCCGCGATCGCGTTCCGCTCGATGCACGGGATCTGCACCAGCCCGCCGATCGGGTCGCAGGTGAGACCCAGGTGGTGCTCCATGGCGATCTCGGCGGCGTTCTCGATCTGCCGGTTCGTGCCGCCCATCACGGCGGTCAGCCCACCCGCGGCCATGGCGCACGCCGATCCGACCTCTGCCTGACACCCGCCCTCCGCACCGGAGATCGACGCGTTGGCCTTGAACAGCGAGCCGAGGGCCGTGGCGGTCAGCAGGAAACGACGGATGCCGCGGCGACGGTTCGCCTCGGCCATCTGCTCGTCATCGAGATCATCGATCGCGGGCGTCTGATCTCCGCCGAAGCCCAGCAGGGCACTGCCGACCAGCTCGCCGTGCGGCGTGACGGCGTTTCCGACGCCGAGGCCGGAATCGGCGAGGAACCGCCACCAGTACATCCCGACCGCGGGCAGGATGCCCGCCGCGCCGTTGGTGGGAGCGGTGACGACCCGGCCACCCGCGGCGTTCTCCTCGTTGACGGCGAGCGCGAACGCGCCCAGCCACTCACCCGGCAGCGCCTGGTGCCCGTCGGCCTCGGCGGCCTCGAGCTGTTCGCGGATGTCGGAGGCGCGGCGCTTGACCTTCAGGATGCCGGGCAGGACTCCACCGGAGTGCAGCCCCTCGTCCACGCAGGTGCTCATGGCATCCCAGATCGCATCCAGGCCGGCCGCGACGTCCGCCTCGCTGCGGACGGCGGTCTCGTTCAAACGGGCGATCTCTGCGATCGAGAGGCCGTTCTCGTCGCACAGCTCGAGAAGCTCCGCCGCGGTGTCATATGGGTAGGGCTGCTCGGCCGAGGTGATCCGCGCCTCTTCGCCGTCGCGACGGATGAACCCGCCGCCGATCGAATAGTAGGTCTGCTCCAGCACCGGCACGCCGTCGGCATCCCAGGCGTGCAGCGTCATTGCGTTGGGATGACCGGGAAGGCGTGTGCGCGGGGTGAACACCACATCGTCTTTGGCGAGCGCGATCGGATGCCGACCCGCCAGGTTCAGCCGCTTTCCTCCGCCATCCGACGACTCGGGCCAGTTCTGCCAGAGCGCCCGCACATCGTCAGGGTCGCAAGTCTCGGGGTGCAGATCCTGGAGACCGGCGAGCACGGCGTCCGGGGTGCCGTGCCCGAGGCCGGTGGCCCCCAGCGAGCCGAACAGCTCACAGGTCACACGACTCACCCGCTCCAGGTGACCTTCGGCCTGCAATCGCGCGGCGAAATCAGCCCCGGCGCGCATCGGGCCGACGGTATGGGAGCTCGAGGGACCCACTCCGATGGAGAACAGATCGAAGGCCGAGACGTACGCAGTCACACCCCCAGCCTACGGCCCCGGCTGAACACTCGGTCGGTATTCAGGGGGACGACCCGTCGGATTTTGCGAATGAGAATCATTATCAATAGTGTGTGAGCAGGCGGATCCGCATCCGCTTTCCCCTCTCACCAGTAAGGAAGTCCATCCATGCCCAGAGCCCGTTCAAGGCGTTCGGTTCGCGCCGCTGTTGGAATCGCCCTCGGCGCATCGTTGCTGCTTGCGGGGTGCTCTTCACCGCAGCCAGAGGGAAGCGCGCAACCCGCTGCTGAGCTCGTGCTGGCGGTAGGGAACATCGCCGGCGGCGAGTTCGATCCACTGAAGGGGTGGGGGTCGCGCCCGGCGCAGATCCGTCCGATCCACAGCTCACTGCTGATGATCGACAAGGATGTGAACTTCGTCGGCGATCTCGCTGCGGACTACGGCGTCAGCGACGACGCGCTGACGTGGACGTTCGAGCTGCGAGAGAACGCGAAGTGGTCGACCGGCGAGCCAGTGCTCGCGTCCGATGTCGTCTTCACCTACGAGCTGCTGAAAGACGACGGCACACGTTTCGATCTGAGCTTCGTCGACGCGATCGTCGCGGTCGACGATCATTCCGTGGAGATCCGATTGAGCGAGCCGCGTTCGACGTTCGTGAGCCAACTGTCGGAGATCCCGATTCTCCCGGAGGCGCACTACGGCCCGGATTACTCCAGCGACCCCATCGGCTCCGGCCCCTACCAGGTGGCCGACTTCCAGGTCGGCCAGCAGCTGATTCTCGAACCCAACCCGTACTACTTCGGTGGGACGCCGGGGTTCGAGAAGCTGACCTTCCTGTTCCTGTCGGAGGATGCCGCGCTCGCGGCGGCGCGGGCGGGCACGGTGGATGTGGCCTATGTGCCGCCGGCGTATGCGGATCAGGAGGTTCCGGGGATGACGCTGCAGAGCTTCGAGACGGTCGATTCCCGGGCGCTGACGCTGCCGACGCTGCCGGCAGGCAGCACGGGCATGATCCGCGGTGCCGAGGTGGCGGTGGGCAATGATGTCACCTCGGATCTCGCGGTCCGTCAAGCACTGAACATCGGTCTGGATCGTGACGAGATCGTGGAGAGCGTGCTGCAGGGGCACGGCCGACCGGCGTACACCCTGGTGGACGACATGCCATGGTTCAACGAGGAGACCGTCTTCGAAGACGGCCGTGTCGAGGAGGCGCGGAAGCTGCTCGCGGATGCGGGCTGGGCCGACGGCGACGGTGACGGCATCGTGGAGAAGGACGGCACCCCCGCGCAGTCCACGCTGCTCTATCCGGCCGATGACCAGCTGCGCGCAGATCTCGCGCTCGTGGTCGCCGAGCAGGCGAAGGAGTTCGGGATCGGGATCACGCTCGAAGGGACGACCTGGGACGGCATCTACCTCGATGGCAAGGCGAACGCGGTGACCTGGGGCGGTGGACGCCACCACGCGCATCAGGTGTACGAGATGTACAGCTCCGAGGTCATCGACACTGGCTACAACAACATGCCGCAGTACACCGATGAGACGGTCGACGGCTATCTCCGGAACGCGCTCGACGCGACCACACAGGAGGAGGCGAACGAGTTCTGGAAGAAGGCCCAGTGGGACGGTACGACCGGCTTCGCCGGCGAGCAGGGCGACGCGTCGATCGTGTGGCTGGTGCGCATCGACCACGTCTATCTGGTGCGTGACGGCCTCGACCTCGGGGAGCAGCCGATCCAGGGGCACGGCCACGAATGGGCGCTGTTCAACACCATCGGGCAATGGAAGTGGGGCGAGTAGCCGCACCGCGCTCACGCCCAGCCTCCCACCCGCTCGCAAGGGTGGTGACGATCCGGTCGATCCGGTTCGTCACCCTCCTCGCGGGGGTGACGGTGCTCGCGTTCGCGCTGGTGCTCAACTCTCCGGTCGACCCGATCCTCGCCTACATCGGGGCTGACGTCAGCCTCACGGACGCGCAGCTGGCAGCGCTTCGTGAGGAATGGGGGCTGAACGATTCGCCGGTGGACCGGTACCTCACCTGGGTGGGCGAGCTGCTGCGGGGCAACCTCGGGCAGTCGACGCTGTTCAAGTCGCCGGTCGCAGACATCATCGCCGACCGCTTCTGGGCGTCGTTCGCGCTGATGGGCGTCGCATGGGTGCTCTCCGGTCTCTTCGGGTACCTGCTCGGCGTGGTCGCCGCATTCCACCGCGGAAGGCTCCTCGACCGGCTGATCTCCGGATGCAGCTACGTCCTGTCCTCGACACCCGCGTTCTGGCTCGGCATCATCTTCATCGTCGTCTTCGCCGTATCGCTCGGATGGTTCCCCGTCGGCCTTGCCGGTCCGATCGGGGTTCCCGCCGCGGACGTGACCATCGCGCAGCGTCTGCACCACTTCGTGCTGCCCGCCCTGACGCTGTCGCTGATCGGCGTCGCGAACATCGCGATGCACACCCGGGAGCGGATGACGGACGTGCTGACCAGCGACTACGTCCACTTCGCCCGCGCCAGAGGCGAATCCTGGCGTTCCGTGTTCTGGAACCACGGGCTGCGCAATTCCGTCGCGCCCGCAGTGACGCTGCAGTTCGCGTACTTCGCGGAGCTGTTCGGCGGGTCGGTGCTCGCGGAGACCGTCTTCTCCTATCCAGGACTCGGCTCCGCGCTGACCGCCGCCGCCCTCGGCGGCGACGTGGCGCTGCTGCTGGGCATCGTGCTGCTGAGTGCGGTGTTCGTGTTCTCCGGGAACCTGATCGCCGACCTGATCAACTCCGGCCTCGACCCACGAATCAGGAGCAGACTGTGACCGAGATCACCCTCTCCCGCACTGTGACCACAGCCGCGCCGTTCCTCACCCGACGCACGGGCCTGGCTTGGGCGTTGGCGATCACTGCACTGCTGATCGTCGGCGTGAACCTGGGAGCATGGCTCCTCAGCGACCAGGCCCTCGCGACGGATTCCGGCGCGCGACTGCTCCCGCCCAGCGTGCAGCACCTCTTCGGCACGGACGCGCTCGGCCGGGACATGTTCACTCGAGTGGTGAAAGGGCTGAGCCTGTCGATGCAGGTCGGCCTCGCCACCACACTGTTGAGCACCCTCATCTCGGCGGTGCTCGGCATGGCCGCCGCATTGGCACCGCGGTGGTTCGACAACACCATCTCCTGGCTCATCGACCTGTTCATCGGGATCCCGCACCTCATCTTCATGATCCTCATCGCCTTCGCCGTCGGAGGCGGGGTGCCCGGCATCATCCTCGGGATCGCGACGACGCACTGGATGGCGCTGGCCCTGCTGATCCGCACCGACACCAAGCAGCTGCGCGACGCCGACTTCGTCAAGGTCTCCCGCTCCCTCGGGAGATCGCCCCTCTTCATCGCGACCCGACACCTGCTCCCGCTCGCCCTGCCGCAGCTGATGGTCGGATTCGTGCTGATGTTCCCGCACGTCGTGCTGCACGAGGCCGCCCTCACCTTCCTCGGTTTCGGGTTCTCCGCCCAGACCCCCGCCATCGGCATCCTGCTCTCGGAGGGAATGCCCCACATCCTCTCCGGAAAGTGGTGGCTCGCGGTGTTCCCCGGCCTCGCCCTGTTGGGAACCGTGCTGTGCTTCGCGTGGCTCGGCAACGCGGTCCGGAACCGGCTCGACTCGAAACTCTCCGGAGGTGCCCTGTGAACGAAACTCCCCTGCTCAACCTCCGCGGCGTCTCGGTGACCTTCACCCGCCCCGACGGCATCTCCCGCGTCCGAGCCCTCCCCGGCGTCGCAGACCTCGACCTCGACCTGCCGGCAGGGGAGATCCTCTCGATCGTCGGCGCCAGCGGTTCAGGCAAGTCCATGCTCGCGGAGGCCGTCCTCGGACTTCTGCCCCGCAACGCCACTCTCACCGGCGAGGTCCGCTACCGAGGAGAACCGCTCGACCAGGACCGGCTCGAACGCCTTCGCGGCGCGAAGATCTCCTACATCCCCCAGTCAGTGCGCAACCTCGACCCCCTCATGACCGTCGGCGCACAGGTTCGCATCGGCCTCGACTCCGCGACCGCGGGCGAACAGCAGCAGGCACTGTTCGCCCGCTACGGACTGAGCCCCGACGTCGCGCGTCAGTACCCGTTCCAACTCTCCGGTGGAATGCTGCGTCGTGTGCTGTTCGCAACGAGCATTCGAGACGGAGTCGAACTCGTCGTCGCCGACGAACCCACGCCCGGGCTCCACGAGGGAGCGGTGGATGAGATCCTCGGACACCTGCAGGAGATCGCCGCAGCCGGAGCCTCGGTGCTCCTGATCACCCACGACATCTTCGCCGCCCTCCGCGTCTCCCAGCAGGTCGCCGTCATGCAGCAGGGGCGCCTGGTCACGACCGAATCGGCGGCCGCGTTCCACGGCGGCGGGGAGGAACTGCAGCATCCCTTCGCCCGCGAGCTCTGGCGCGCCCTCCCACAGAACGCGTTCGCCGCGCCCCAAAAGGAACAGCCATGACCCTCACCGTCTCCCATCTGGCGTACAACCATCCCGACAGACCAGCGCTGATCGCCGACGCGAACCTCGTCATCGAACCGGGATCGATCGTCGGCCTCACCGGTCCCAGCGGAGCGGGAAAATCCACCTTCGGCGCGCTCCTCGCCGGTGACCTCGCACCGTCATCGGGCCGCATGAGCATCGACGGCCAGCCACTTCCGAAACGCGGGGCACGGCCCGTGCAGCTCATCCACCAGCACCCTGACCACGCTGTCAATCCCCGCTGGAGGATGCGGTCCGTGCTCCGCGAATCGCACCCGCCCACCCCCGAACTGCTGCACCGGGTGGGGATTCGGGAGGACTGGCTCGACCGGTTTCCCGACGAGCTCTCCGGAGGAGAGCTGCAACGGTTCTGCATCGCCCGCGCACTCCACCCGCGAACCCGCTACCTCATCGCCGACGAGATCACCGCCATGTTCGATGCCGTCACCCAAGCCGAGATCTGGGACATGCTCCTCAACGCGGTCCAGCAGACCGGCCTCGGCATGCTCGTCATCAGCCACGAACAAGCCCTGCTCGACAGAATCTGCGACCAGCAGGTCTCCATGGCGTCCTTCTCCTGACGTCCGAGACGGCCCGCTGTCTGCGCCACGGTCGCAGACAGCGGCCCGGTTACTCGACGAGCTTGCCTGTGCTGTCGACCTCGCGCATGAGCTCGGCGATCTCCTCGGGGATCGCCGAGATCGGCTCGCGGGTGACGCCCGTGTTCGGAGACCAGACGAGGTTCACCTGCAGTGCGGGATCGGTGTCGGGGAAGTCGCTGCGGTTGTGGCATCCGCGGGTCTCGCGCCGCTCCAGGGCGGCCTCGAGAGTCGCCCGCGCGGCGATGGCGGATGCCTTCAGGTCGAAGGCGTGCGCGAGGTCCTGGAAGCCGGCGATGTCGGGATGGATGCCGACCTCCGTCATTCGCGCCTCGATGGCGTCCAGCTCGCGGATACCCTCGAGCAGCCCGGCTTCGTCACGGACGACGCCGGCGTACTCGGTCATCGTGTTGCGGATCGCGCGCTGCAGAGCGCGCACGTTCTCATGCCCGTCGGAGGTGAGCAGGTCGTCGATCTCGGCGCGGGCCCGTGCCACGGCATCCGCCGACCGGTGCTGCGAATCGAGACCGCGTGCGTGCGCCATCGCAGCCTGCGCCACGATGCGGCCGTAGACCAGCAGCTCGATGAGCGAATTGCCGCCCAGCCGATTCGCTCCATGCAGTCCGCTGGCGGCCTCACCCACGGCGTACAGGCCGTCCACATCGGTGCCGTGGTCGTCCGGACGCACCCACACGCCGCCCATCGAATAATGCGCGGTCGGCGCGATCTCGATCGGATCGGTGGTGATGTCGAGCATCTGCAGCTCGAGCAGCGTCTGGTAGACGCGCGGCAGGCGGTTCATGATCGTCTCGCGCGGCAGGTGCGAGACGTCCAGCCAGACGCCGCCGCTGTCGGTTCCGCGCCCCTGCTTGATCTCGGTGTACGCGGCGAGCGCGACCCGGTCGCGAGTGGACAGCTCCAAGCGCTGCGGGTCGTACTTCTCCATGAACCGCTCGCCCCGTGCGTTGCGCAAGATGCCGCCTTCGCCGCGCGCGGCCTCCGAGACGAGGGTGCCCGCAGCGTTCTCGGGCTCGATGATGCCGGAGGGGTGGAACTGCACGAGTTCGGGGTCGCGGATGCGGGCGCCGGCCTCGACGGCAAGACGGAAGGAGTCGCCGGTGTTCTCGTCGCGCCGTGACGACGTTCGCCGCCAGATGCGGGTGTGACCGCCCGCGGCGAGGATCACCGCGTCGGCGTGGATGAGATAGCGGGTGCCGTCGCTCTGATCGAAGCCGTAGGCGCCGAAGACGACGCCGTCCCGCACGAGAATGCGGGTGATGTAGACCCCTTCGAGGATGGGCACGTCGAGCTGCTCGGCGCGGCGCACGAGTGTGCGCTGGATCTCGAGGCCGGTGTAGTCGCCGGCGAACGCGGTGCGGCGGAAGGTGTGCGCTCCGAAGAAGCGCTGCGAGATGCGGCCGTCGTCCTCGCGCGCGAAGCCCATGCCCCAGCGCTCGAGGTCGCGGATGCCGCGTTCGGCGCCCTTCGTGACGACCTCGACCGTCTGCGGGTCGGCGAGCAGGTAGCTCTCCTTGATGGTGTCGGCGGCATGCTGCTGCCAACTGTCCTCGGCATCCATCGTGCCCAGGGCGGCGTTGATGCCGCCGGCCGCGAGCGAGGTGTGCGCGTCCTGCCGGGGGCGCTTTCCCACGGCGAGGACATCGATGCCGTGCTCGGCCACCTCGATGGCCGCTCGCAGCCCGGAGCCGCCGGTTCCGATGACCAGCACTGTGGTGGATATCTGTCGTTCACGAGCACTCATGCTCTTCACGGTAGGCACATCTCACTCATAACTCCAATGCATTATGCGCGTGATTTCGATAGCCTGAGTGCATGAACCTGGAACAGCTCCGCGGCTTCGTCGAGGTGACCCGCGAGGGTCACTTCACTCGCGCATCCGAGTCTCTGCATCTGGCGCAGCCATCGCTCAGCCGGCAGATCTCGACGCTCGAACAGGAGCTCGGAGCGCGACTGCTCCACCGCGCGCGCGGGCACATCTCGCTGACGCCTGCGGGAGAGGCCCTGCTCCCCCGCGCGCAGCGCATCCTCGCCGAGGTCGCCGCCATCGGCGATGAGATGGACGAGCTCGCCGGCCTGCACTGGGGCCGCGTGCGGCTGGGCGCGCCGCCCACGTTGTGCGTGAGCCTGGTCGCCGAGGCGATCAGCACTTTCCACCACGCGCACCCTGGTGTGGATCTGCACCTCGCAGAGGGCGGCTCGCGCCTGCTCGTCGAGCAGCTGGCGGTCGGCGAGCTCGACATCGCGTTGCTCACGGCATCCGATGCCCGGCCGCCGCATGGCGTGACCCTGAGCCGCGTCGCCCTGCTCGAAGAGGAGCTCGTGGTGGTGACCTCGGCGGCGAATCCGCTGGTCGAGGAGGGCGCCGTGATCGGGATGGTCCGGCTCGCCGGTCTGCCGCTGATCGCCCTGGACCGCAGCTACGACCTGAGGGCGACGACGGATGCCGCCTTCCGCACCGCCGGCCTGGCACCGAGCCCCGTGCTCGAGGGTCCCGAGATGGATGCCGTGCTGCGCTTCGTGGAGCGAGGACTCGGCGTCGCGGTGGTGCCCGCCATGGTGCTGACCTACCGCCCTGCACTGCGTTCGGCTCGTTTATCGAATCCGCTCACGCGCACGGTGAGCCTGGCGCATCGCTCGGACGTCTCACCCGGCATCGCGGTGGCCGCGATGCGCGATGTGCTGGTCGCGACCGCTGCCGCGTTCGCCGACCGCGATCCGGCGCTGCGCAGCGTGATCCAGGCGGAACCTCCGCGTGCAAGAATGGCCGGGCAGGAATGACGAAACCCCCGTCACTTTCGCGACGGGGGCCTCATGCACTGTGCGCCACGAGGGACTCGAACCCCCAACCTTCTGATCCGTAGTCAGATGCTCTATCCATTGAGCTAGTGGCGCATGACCCTCAGTGGGCCAGGGAACAGCCTACAACACCGTGATCCGAGAAACGAAATCGCAGAACCTCAGGATCCGCTCGCGTGCCGCGCCTCCCGACGCGTGCTGCGCTCGCTCTTCCCCGCCGCCTTCTCAGTGACTTTCTCGGCCGCTTTGTCGCGCTTGCGCCGCGCACGCTGCTCGGATGACAGCGCCTGCAGATCGACCAGCTTGAGCGCCTGCATTCGCGCATCGCGCATGCGCTCGTAGTCGGGGTCCTGGTCCGGCCGCATGCCCTCGACCCGCAGGCGGCGATCGAGGTTGCCGCGCACGTCGGCCCAGGCGGCGGA
>JBARWR010000371.1:0-1852 GCA_049646915.1 Microbacterium sp. | reverse complement strand
GCCCGCGCCCGTCCGGGCAGTCCGGCCCACGACGCGAAGGCACGACTGGCGGCATCCGCGGCCCGGCGGGCGTCGTCCGCCGTCCCCCAGCACACGCTCCCGACCACCTCCCCCGTTCCGGGCGAGGTGACCTCACGACGCTGCTCGAGTGCCGACCAGACGCCGTCGATGAGTGTCGTCTTCGTGTCCATGTCCTGGGTTCTCCTGTTCTCAGCCCCGCTCACGCCAGGCCACCGAAACGGTGGCGTCGACGTCATCAGATCGATCGCTCTCCGACAGCCTGGTCGGCGACGTCGGACAACCGCTGCAGGCGTGCAACGGCGTTCACTGCAAGGTCGGCTCTCACGTCTTCCGCGCCGAGTGACGGCGCCCAGACGGCACGACCGGCGAGGAATCCGGATGCCCCGGCCTCGCACGCGATCCGTACGGCCTCCGGGAACAGATCCGGAGAGACGCCGGACGACAGGATGACCCACGGTCCATCGATGGTGGCGGTCAGTCGCTCGCATTCGGCGCGCAGCACCGCCTCATCGCCCTGGCCACGCAGCGGCATCTCGGCCTTGTACAGATCGGCGCCGAGGCCGCCGAGCTCTTCGGCGGCGCGGTGAACGCCGTCGTTCCAGTCCCAGTCCCTTCCGTCCAAGGGACTCCGCGATACGGGTTCGATGATGCTGGCGAGCCCCGCGTCGGCGCAGATCTCGATGAACTCGCGCGTCATGGCGGTGCGCTCCTCAGCGCCTCCATCCGGGCGGTACAGCAAGAGAAGCTTCAGTGCGACCGCGCCGCGCCGCTTCAGATCGTGCGCGTCGACCAGGCGGTCGATGGTGACCTCGCCCACGAGCTCGCCATGGGCCGACTCGAAGTGGTCAGCCGAGCCGATCAGGCCGCACCCGCCGTCGACGACACCCTGTTCGATGGCCTGATCGAGCGCGAACTGGCGATCGATCAGCACGGCCGAGGCATGAGGTGTGAGGATGCGCGCGGCATCCAGCTTGAACGCGGTCACGTCCTCATCGGTCACCGGCTGGTCGGTGTGCTCCGCGAGCATGCTCCGCAGCGCTTCGCGCTGGTCTACCGCCAGCATCGCGAAGGCGCCGGAGGGCCTGCGCAGCGGGGCGAGGCGGTCGGTACCGGTCGTCGTATCGGTCATCAGTGTGTTCCTTTTCTCAGACGGCCAGGGGCGTCGGCAGCATCCGTCAGCGCTCGCAGCGTCTCCTCGTGGGTCGGTATGCGCGATCGTCCGTCGATACCTCGGCATGACAGCGTCGCCACGGTCGTGGCATAGGAGAGCACACGCTCGAAGCCGCCCTCGAGCGTGCCGTCTTCGGCGCGCATCAGCCCGGCGATCAGGGCGCCGTGGAACACGTCACCGGCACCGAGGGTGCTCACCAGCTCGGCATCCGGCGGCGTCGCCTCAGCGGTCCGGCCGTCGGCGCGCAGGCCGTGCGAACCGCGACCGCCGTCAGTGACGACGACGGTGTCGGCCCCGTCCGCGAGAGCGAGACGCATGTTCTCGTGGAGGCCGCCGTTGCCGTAACGACGCTCGAGTGCCTCGCGGGTCGGCGCGTACAGTGCGGTCCCGGACAGCTCCAGTCCCGTGATGTCGTTGCCGGCATCGATGGAGAGGCGGATGCCCGCTGTGCCGTCCTGCACGTCGCGCACGGCACGCCAGCCGTGCTGATCGACGTGCACCCATCGCGCTCCGGAGATCAGCTCCAGCGCTCGGGAAACGCCGGAGAGGTCGAGGACAGGCCCCACGCGGTTCACGATCGCCCGCGACCGCTCCGCCCCGCTGATCACCACGATGCTGCGGGAGGTCTCAGCGCCGGCGACGGTGAGGACGCCCGAGACG
>JBARWR010000370.1:0-3369 GCA_049646915.1 Microbacterium sp. | reverse complement strand
ACCGCGCACCTGCCCGACGGCGACGAACTTCCCCTGATGCGACTGCGATATGCCGGTTCCGCACGCACCTGGGGCTTCGCGATCTACCGCGCCAGCCACGACGACTACGAAAACTCCTGGCTCCCCGCCGGGTCACCCGCAGGCGCTCCCGAGACCGCCCTCGACACCGCCTGCGGCCTCTACCTCGCCGACCCCACAGCCTGGACCTGAACCCCCGACGAACTTACGCACACGCCCACTAGTTAACATGCGCACCCATTGTCGCGAGGGTGCTCATTGCTTCAGATCGCCCGTCGTTCCCGCGTAGTCAAGGGCTAGTCAAGCATTCCGGCGTCTGGAACTGGCGTCCATCGATTCACGACCTGCGTCTTGGGAGCGCCGCCGGTTCGTTCCCGAACGACCTGTGGAAGTCGTCGAGCCTCGAGGTGGCGAAGCAAGCAGACGCGATGTGTCTTTGCAGAGACCTGAAGGGCCTTGCTCAGTTCGCATGGGACATGAAGGTTGTTCGTGGTGCGTCGAAGCCCGTAGGAGCTGAGTACCGCGACATGCGATTCCACGATGATCCGCTGAGCGAGCTGATGCAGGCTCTCGTTCACCCTGCCTCGCATGATTGAGCACACAGCGTGCTCAAGCACGCGCGTCTGTGCGATCGCGGAGAATCTGGGGTTCAGCAATTCGGCGACGATGAGCGGATCCGTGAGCGTCACCGCGAGAGAGACAGCTTCTGGGTACGCCGCCAAGAGCACCTGCTCGTACGTCTCCAGTGAATCGACCCCCAAAGCTCGGGCGCGTTCGCGGACGGATGACGGTTCGCCGCCCGAGAGCCACCTTTGTATCAAAGTGCAAGCCAGCTGCAGCTCTCCCGTTTGTATGGTGATCCCTCTCGTCCAGAGGGTTCCGGAGACGAGCTCTTCGGCTCGGCGATATGACAGATAGCCGCTTACGTCGATGTCACGGCTCCCCAGGTGCCAGCGACGGTGCCGCATACAGACGGCTCCGCCCCGGGACTGCGTCGTCGTTGGTACCCCGTGGGAACAGCGCAGGCAAGCGGAGCGAGGCGCCGGCAGCTTCGAGCAGCGAGCGCAACGTGTTGGGCGCCACCGCCCGTGGCTGCACCTCACATAGACACCATGCACTCGCTTACGGGTGACGAAGTGGTCCGTGGGTAAGCCCGCCAACTGCTCCACGTACTTCGATGTCCTCTCTAGGTCTAGCCGAGACGGAGACAGGCCGGCTGCTTCCGCGAGATGCGCCGGGAGAATCCATGGTTCGAGTCCGTGGACGAGCGATAGTCGACCCACGTATCCAGTCACTGTCTCGCCGGGCAGCGGCTTGACGCCGATTGGAAGCTGGCGAAGTTTCCCTGACGGGTTCACCCACACGGCGTCAAGCATGGTCTCACTTACCTGCGCGCCTCAGGTTGGCTCGTCCGATCACTTGCGCCTCTGCATTCCGCTCCGCACGAAGACCGGAAAAGTTGAGCCGTTCACTTTCGTCTTCCATGGCTCGTATCGCGGCGATCTGGACGAGCTCGACGGCATCGCCGATCCTCCCGCCGCTCAGCTCATACAGGAGGTCCGCATCGCCGACGATCGCTCCCGGCTTCTGTCGCAGGAGGCCTGTGTTCTCCTCAAGCGCTTCGAGAAAGCTGGTCCACTCGTCTCGTTGGTTCTGAGTTCGATTCAAGTAGGGCTCTAGGACGACAGCGCGGAAACGCGCCGTCACTTGTTCCGCTCGTGGACCATTTAGGAGGTTGCCCACACCATCGTCCGTGCCGACGTACAGAAACGTGGCCGGGCATTTCTCGGAGAGCTGCTTGAGATAGTCGGTGCTGTCTTGGTTGCCGATGCGTTCCTTGCCCAGGTTGTGAATCTCGTCGATGATGACCAACTCAGTTCGTGAGTTGATCACGGACGTCGCGAGGGAGTTCATCAGTTCTGGTGCGGATGCGCGAGGGCGGTAGGGAACGCCGATGAAATGCAGCATCTCACCGAGAAGAGCCTTGGGGGTGCAATCACTGGGCGCGCACACGTAGATGATTGGGACCGACGCTCTCGGTGCGCTCTTGCGCTGGAGCCGTTGCAGGTGGAACTCTTTCGCGAGATTGGTTGAGGTGGTTGTCTTCCCGCTGTTGGGGGCACCAGCGACGATGAGTCCGAACTTGCCGCTTCTCTTGTAGGCGTTCAGCCGTACGCGCTCGTAGAGGAGCCGGGATATCTCGCGGACCTGCGGCGTGAGAACGATCCGTCCGTTGAGCATGAAGTTCAATCTGGCCCAGCTGTAGTCGGATCGCTCGCGGTCCGAAAGCTCCGCGTACTGCTTGGAGTCCATCCGAGGCGGCTTCAGAATGCGTTCGCCGACGAAGTCGAGCCAGCCTTCCTTGGTCTTCCAGTTCGCCCGGCCGAGCATCTCCGGATAGATGTCGAGTTCAATCATCAATCCGACCCTTCATGTCGTCGCCGCTGATGCCCGAAAACCCGCCTGCTGCCTCCCACAGATCCTCGTCGTCCACGGCGCTTCCGAGGTATTGAATAGCGCCTGTCCTTCGGTATAGCTCCGGCTCGTCGGGGGTGCCCTCAACCGCGTTTGGGTCCGCGCGGGCGTCATCCAGGTCGATTGGCTCGGGTTCGCCGTATCTCCCTTTCCACAGGCCTTCTTGGAGAAGCAACGCGAGCTCCGAAGCGCGGGAATCGTCTTGCTGGCCCGAATCGCTGGACCTTATCGACCGTCGAAGGTCTTCGCCGAAAGGGGTGCGTCCGACGGTGGTTCGCCACGTGAGAGGAACCAGCTCATCGTGGTGCTCGAGCCAGACGGTGAACAGGTTGAAGCGGTCTCGCCTGATTCGCCATTGGCGATCACCGTCTCGATCGATCGACTTTCGAATTTCTCCGAGGCGGCGCGAGGAGTAGATCCGGTGGCCGATGGTGAACCCGTAGGCCTGGAGCGTGCGGGTCTCCGCGGGGAGAAGCCGTATGTAGTCATCTGCACCGAACGGCACGTGCACCTCGGGCATGATGCGCCGGTAGTGCTCGAACATCTCGTTGGGTGTCAGTTTGCGGGCGGGGCGGATCGGATCGCGCAGACCGCTGTGCGGGCGGTTTTGCCACCAGATGCTGATCCAGTCGTCGAGCAGCTCTTGGAGCTGGACGAGCGTCGGGGCAAACTCCGCCACAACCTCGCGCCCTCGATGCTCGACGCTACGCCCGGTGTAAGTGCGGAAATGCTGCGCGAACTGGGCTGCGGGTCAAGTCCCGGGTGGTGGTGTAGCGGTTGGTGATCCTTCTGGTTGTTAGGCGCTGAGTTCGAGGACGGGGTCGGTGTTCACCTCGTTTCCTGTGTCTGTGACGAGGGTGCGGCGGCTCTTGGCGA
>JBARWR010000369.1:0-7134 GCA_049646915.1 Microbacterium sp. | reverse complement strand
CTGCTGCAGGGCGGCGAGCCCGGCGTGCAGCTCATCACCGCGCACGCGCGCGTTCTCCACGAGATCCTCGTCGCGGATCACGTCGAGGGTCGCGACACCGGCCGCGGCCGCGACGGCGTTGCCGCCGTAGGTGCCGCCCTGCGACCCGGGCCAGGCCTGCTTCATGAGCGCGGTGGATGCCGCCATCGCCGAGATCGGAAACCCGCTGGCGATTCCCTTGGCGGTGAGCAGCACATCCGGGGTCACGGTGCTGTGCTGGTGGCCCCAGAACCTGCCGGTGCGGCCGACGCCGGCCTGGATCTCGTCGATGATGAGCACGATGCCGTGCTGGTCGGCCCGCTCGCGCAGCCCTTCCAGGAACCGCGGTGGGGTGGGCAGGTAGCCGCCGTCACCGAGGGCGGGCTCGATGATGAACCCCGCGGTCTCACTCGGCGGGGTGACCGTCTGCAGCACGAAGTCGAGCTCGCGCAGGGCGAAGTCGACGGCGGTATCCACGCTCCAGCCGTAGCGGAACGCGTATGGGAACGGCGCGATGTGCACACCGCCCATGATCGGAGCGAAGCCCGAGCGGAACCGAGTGCCTGCGGTCGTGAGCGAGGCCGCAGCGACCGTGCGCCCGTGAAAACCTCCATGGAACGCGATGATGTTGGGCCGACCGGTCGCCATGCGGGCCAGGCGAATGGATGCTTCGACCCCCTCCGACCCCGAGTTGGCGTAGAACACGCTGTCGAGCCCTGCGGGCAGCACTTCGCCGAGCTTCTCGGTGAGCTGCAGCAGCGGCTGATGCATGACGGTCGTGTACTGGGCGTGGATGATCTTGCCCACCTGCTCGCGCGCGGCCTCCACGACCCTGGGGTGACAGTGCCCGGTACTGGTGACGCCGATGCCGGTCGTGAAGTCGAGGTAGCGCTCACCGTCGGTCCCGGTGATCCAGCTGCCGAGCGCGTGGTCGACGATGACGGGGGTGGCTTGCTTCAGGCGCGGGCTCAACGTGGCCATGAGATCCTCACTGGATGTGATTGCAGATTGTTGACGATTCTGCGCGACGTCGAACTGCCCGTGCAGGCTTCGTGGTCGACCCGGACCGGTCCAACGTGATCGGCCGTGCGCCGAAGCCGATCCGGTGGCGCAACCGGGGACTCACGGACTCACGGGCGCCTTCCCCTGCAGCGACTGCAGCAGCTTCGCACCCATGATCGTCGCCGAGACGCGGCCGTCACCGTAGTTGGCGAGCATCACCACCGCGAGCCGGCGGTGCGCGTCGAAGCCGAGATAGGAGTTGTAGTTGCCGGTGCCGCCGTTGTGCCAGACGATGTCGTGCTCGGTGTCGATGACCCAGCCGAGCCCGACGCGGTCGATGCGCACGCCGAGGGCGTTCGTGGCCGGCTCTTCGGCGGCACCCTGTGCCAGCGGTCTGTGAGCGTCGGCGAGGTAGGCGGGTTCGCCGACGAGTTGCAGCTTGGCGTACTCGACCATGTCTTCGATGGTGGAGACGAGAGCACCGGCGGGGGCGTAGGCGTCATCCGCCGACCACTTCCAGAACCGGTCGTTGCCCGAGCCATCGGAGATCATCGTGTCGTGGAGACCGAGGTCGGTCCGCACGAACTTGTTCATGAGCGAGGTGTAGTTCTCTCCGTATACCTCCTCGAGCACGGCGCCGAGCACCGCCATGCCGAAGTTGGAGTACGCCAACGGGTAGTCCTTGTCGTCGAGCTGGATCGTGGCGACCCGCTTGAGCAGCGAGTCCTTCGTGATGCCGTGGAAGGGGTTGGCGCCGAACAGGGCCTGGATCATGTTCAGGGCCAGGTACTCGCGCTTGTATCCGGAGGAGTGGGTCGCGATGCGCCGGATGGTGGGGTAGTAGTCCTTGGGCGGCAGGTCGAGGTACTCGTCGATCGAGTCGTCGAGGCTGATGCGCCCCTCGTCGATCGCCTTGCTCAGCAGCGCGGTCGTGAACGTCTTGGTGATCGAGCCGATCTCGTACACGCGCCGCTCGCTGGGCAGGATCGTCGCGTCGTGACCGTAGACGGTCGTGGTGACCTCGCCGTCTTCGATCACCGCGACGGTGATGACGGCGTTGCGGTTGCCCGCGGTGGCTTCGCCGATGAGCTCGTCGAAGGACATGGTCGTCCATCGCTTGAGTCTTGCCTGCACAGCGTGCGTGTTGCCGGCGAAGACGGCGGCCACGATCGCGACGAAGGCGGCGGCTCCAGTGAGGATGCGTCCGGGCAGCTTGCTCGTTCTGGTCGCGGCAGTGGTAGGCATGCCTTCTGGAATACCCTGCGAATCCGGTTCGCTGCTTCGTTCCAGCGTCACAAGAATCTCGTAGCGGTTCGTCTGCGGGAACATTCGAAGGCGCGTGCGCGTGTTGGGCGCAACGAGGGCATCGCGGTCGAACGCGACATCCTGCGCCTGGCCGTGCCCGCGGTTCCCGCCGGACCCGCCGACTCCGCCGGCGGATCTCGGTGTGCTCGAGCAGGCGCTCACGGCCCTCGAGGAGGAGCGCTCCGGGAACGCAGCCGACTGCGCGGGTCGTCGAACAGCGGTGACCGCGCATGTCTGGCGCCACAAGTCCGGTGCACCAAGTTCGTTCGCCTCGACGACGGACGCAGCAAGGGTGGCGCATAGGTTCAACTGAGTCGCCTGTCAGACCGGCAGCGCGCCGCGAAGGAGGATCTGTGAGACGCGTGGTGTGTGACGTCGCGGTGATCGGCGGCGGAATGGGCGGCGCTTCTGTGGCGGCAGAACTGGCAGCGACCCTGTCGGTCGCCCTGGTCGAAGCCGAGTCCGCAGCCGGTGAGCACAGCACCGGGCGGTCCGCTGCGGCCTTCCTGCCGAGCTATGGCGGCCCCGTCGTGCGGCAGCTCACGGTCGCGAGCCGTCCGCTGTATGACGCAAGGTCGGCAGAGCTCGGTTTCGAACTGCTCAACCCCCGGCCCCTCATCTGGCTCGGCACCAACACCCAGGGTGCCGAGGCCGTCGACGGCATGGTCGCGAAGAACGACTCGCTCGTTCCGCTCCCCGCGATCGAGGCGGTCGCGCTGTTCCCGCCGCTGCGCCCGGAGCGCGTCGCGGCGGCGGCCCTCGACTCCTCCGCGACCGACATCGACGTCGCGGCCCTGCACCAGGCGTACCTCGCCGATCTCAAGAACCGCAAGGGCAGCATCCTGCTCCGCTCACCCGCGCAGGAGATCCGGCAGGTCGGTTCGGCGTGGGAGGTGACCGCGGGCGACAGCGTCATCACGTGCGCGAAGGTCGTCAACGCTGCGGGAGCCTGGGCCGACGAGGTGGCGCAGCGTGCCTCCGTGCCGACGATCGGGTTGCGGCCCAAGCGGCGGACGGCGTTCGTGAGCCCACCGGTCTTCGCAGGCGAGATCGCCGAGCTGCCGCTGCTGAGCGAGAGCCTTGAGCGGTGGTACGTCAAGCCCGAGGCCGGACTCGCGTTGGGGTCCCCGGCCGACGAGTCGGATTCGGCGCCGGGCGATGTGAAGCCCGATGAGCTCGAGATCGCTCGAGCCATCGACGAGATCAACGAGGTGACGACTCTCGGCCTGCGCAGCGTGCGCCGCGCGTGGGCCGGCCTGCGCTCGTTCGTCGCCGACCGATCGCCGGTCGTCGGCTCCTGGTCCGACCACGAGGGCTTCTACTTCGTGGCGGGTCAGGGCGGCTACGGCATCCAGATGGCGCCGGCGCTCGCTCGCGTCGCCGCTGACATCGTCGCCGAGGATCGGCTTTCCGCAGCGACTGAAGCATACGGCGTGTCCCTGGAATCGCTGAGTCCGGAGCGGCTGCGCGCTGCGACCGTTCCCGCCGGCGTGTGACGCGCGAGGCTAAGCGGGACTGGTCGGGGTGATCACGCGCAACTGCAGCATCGCGGTGAACCGGCTCTCCGGGTCGGCGAGATCGATCCCGCCGACCTCGGCGAGCCTGCGCAGCCGGTAGCGGAACGTGTTGGGGTGCACGTGCACGCCCGACGCGGCCGCGTTCACGTCGCCGAAGGCGTCCAGCCACGCCCGTAGGGTGTCGACGAGCGCGCCGCGGTGCTGCTCGTCGTACTCGATGAGACGGGCGACCGCTCCGGTGGGCTGGTCTCCGCGGGCCTCGACGAGGTCGCGCAGCTCCAGGAGCAGGGATTCCACTTGCACGTCGGCGGGCCGTGCGACGCGTCGCGAGATTCCGGTGCGCAGTACACGGAGGGCGCGATCGGCGCTCGCACGCGCCCGACTGAGTTCGCTCGCGCTGTCCACCACGGAGCCGACGGCGATCACCGCGGGTACACGCTCCCCGACGCGCTCGAGGAAGTCTCGCGCGACGCGCACTGCATGACCCTCGCCGTCGTCCGATTCGCGGGATGCCGGAACGATTCCGTACACGACGTCGCCCAGGAGCGCTGCAGCACTGCGCGAGTACGCCGCGCTCAGGTGCATCCCGAGACCGGCGGCGAGCCGCTGGCGTTCGGTCGCGAGTGCTGCACCGGACGCCGCCACGCTCAACTCGTCGGAGTGCAGCATGGCCAGCGCCAGGACGATCACGGGCTGATCCGCCATGCCGAGTCGCGTGAGTGCCTCACGAGCGCCGGCACCGCCCTCGAGCGCGGTGCTGACGAGATCTGCGCGCAGACGCCCCTCGACGTCGGCTCCGGCACGGTTGCGCAGCATGTGCAGTGCGACGATTCGCGCGGCATCGCGGAGCGCGGTCGTGCGCTCCTCGTTGAGCGGTTCGGGAACCACCGCCCAGATGGACCCGAGCAGCTCGTCACCGGCCCGCACGGCGACGGCGACTCGCGGCAGCGCGACCTCGTTCTCGTCGGAGACGACGGGGTCGATGAAGATCGGCTCGTCGGAGCGGTTGAGGTGCTGGAACACGCCCATCTTCGCCAGGAGTCGCAGGTAGACCTCCGGCACCTGCCGGCCGAGCACGGTGGTGACCCGCGATTCGTCGGCGGCATCCTGACCGGCGGAGAAGGCGACCACCCGGGAGTTGCGGTCCTCGATCGTGACGGGAGCGTCGAGGAGCGCCGCGACGGCGTTGGCGAGGGCGAACAGGTCGCCCAAGGGCATCCCGCCGAGCGTGTCGGCCCCGTCGCTGCCGACGTCGTCGTCGGCGAGCAGCGAATTGAGCATGGCGGAGAGGCGCGACCAAGAGGCGCCGCGCATGAGCCCGAGCAGGCTGACGCCGCTGTCGGCGACAGCGCTTCGGATCTCGTCGGTCAGGTCGATCGGCGCGCGCACGACGAGTCCGGCGACGCCATGCTCGCCGAGCGATCGCAGCAGCGCGATGATCTGGTCTGGCTCGCTCAATCCCACGCCGAGCACGAGGGCGTTCTGCGGGAGCAGTGGCTCGTCGATGGGGTCGTGGATGGCGATGCCGCCGAGGTGCGCGGGACGCTCGGCGTGGGTCGGGCTGCCGACCAGCAGTTCGAGGAACGTCGCGCCCAGGTCATCGAGCACGCGGCCGAGGCTGGCCTGCGGTCGTGTGGTCACGGAGATGAGCACCGCCCTAGGCTAGAGTCCAGATTCCGGAGTGCAGTTCGTTCGACTCTACAATTGCCGGCTCGACTTCTGTTGCCTGTCACGAACAGGTCGACTCAGCGAGTCGCAAGACTCCAGCCATGACTGTGCATTTCGTGATCGCGGACGAGGACTGCTGATGTCGCTGGTACTGCGTGGCGGCCGGGTGGTCGATCCCGGCACCGGGCTCGATGAGGTCACCGACCTGCTCATCCAGGATGGCAGAGTCGCCGCAGTCGCATCTGGTCTGGTCGGTGACCGGTATCTCGACGTCGACGGACTCGTCGTCGGCCCCGGCTTCATCGACCTGCACAGTCACGTGCACTCAATTGCGGGCCAGCGGCTCCAGGCGTTCGATGGGGTCACCACCGCACTCGATCTCGAGGCCGGGCTCATGCCGATCTCGAAGGCGTACACCGACGCGGCAGCAGAGGGTCGCCCACTCAACTACGGGTTTTCTGCGAGTTGGGGCGGCGCCCGTGCAATGGTGCTCGCAGGGGTGGACCAGGCGAGTTCGATCGCCGAGAGCCTGCACGTGCTCGGCAATGCGGATTGGCAGCGCTCATCCACCGCGAGTGAACTCGACCAGTGGCTCGGCCTGCTGCGCGACGAACTCGCCGAGGGTGCGCTCGGCATCGGCGTGCTGCAGGGGTACGCGCCGCGCACCGACCCGAGCGAATTCGTGGCGGTCGGCCGACTTGCCGCCGAGGCGGGCGTCGCGGTGTACGCGCATGTGCGCGAGATCGTCGAGAGCGACCCCACGACACCGATCGACGGTTCGAGCGAGGTCGTGATCGTGGCGGCGGAGACCGGGGCGCACCTGCATCACTGCCATGTGCACTCCACCTCGCGGCGTCACGTCGATCGCGTGCTGCGAACGATCTCCGATGCGCAGACAGAGGGCTCACGAGTGTCGGTCGAGGCGTACCCGTACGGGGCCGGCAGCACCGGCATCAGCGCGGCGTTCCTGGCGCCGGAGCGGCTGCCGGCGTGGGGGATCACGCCGCAGTCGATCGTCGTCATACCCTCTGGGGAGCGAATCGCCTCCGAAGAGCGGCTGCGTGAACTGCGTGCCACCCAGCCCGGGGCCTCCGTGATCGTGGAGTTCCTCGATGAGGCGCTCGAGTCCGACCGTCTGCTGCTCGAGCAGGCTCTCGCGTTTCCCGACGCGATCGTGGCCAGCGACGCGATGCCGGTGTTCTTCGCCGACGGCTCGCTCGACACCCGCGAGTGGCCGTTGCCGCCGGGCGGTTCGACGCACCCGCGCACAGCAGGCACCTACGGCAAGTCGTTGCGCATGATGGTCGGATCGGGCGCGTGGTCGTGGCTGGAGGCGTTCCGGCGCTGCTCGTGGCTGCCCGCGAAGGTGCTCGATTTCGTGCCCGACGCGCACCGCAAGGGACACCTCGGCGTCGGTGCCGACGCCGACATCGTGATCATCGACCCCGAGACGGTGACGGACCGTGCCACCTATTTCGAGCCGGCGCTCCCGTCGGCGGGTGTCCGGCACCTGTTCGTCCACGGGGACGCGGTGATCCGCGACGGGCAGCTTCTGCTCGATGCCTACCCGGGGCGGGCCCTGCGGGCCGAGCCGCGGTAGCGGGGATCGCGTTCGAGTCGAACG
>JBARWR010000368.1:0-1614 GCA_049646915.1 Microbacterium sp. | reverse complement strand
CGCACGGCCCGCGGGCTCGGATTCCGATACGAGGGGATGCTGCGCCAGGGCCTGACCGGTTCCCGCGGACGCGACGACTGCTGGATCGCCGGCCTGCTGGCATCCGATGACCGCACGCCCGCGGAGTGGCCGGTGCTCTGATCCGAGGGCGCTCTGTCGGATGTCGCCTGCGGATGACAGGATGTCGGCATGCCTGAGATGCCGGAGGTGCAGGGTCTGGTCGACTTCCTCGGCGAGCGCGCTGCGGGGCGCACCGTCACGCGCGTCAGCGTGGCCGCGATCGCGGCGCTGAAGACGTTCGATCCGCCGATCACCGCGCTCCAGGATGCCACGATCACCGGTTCGCGAAGGCACGGCAAGTTCATCGATCTGAGTCTCGGCGAGGATCTGCACGTCGTCTTCCACCTCGCGAAGGCGGGATGGCTGCGCTGGTACGAGACCCTGCCCACGACGCTCATCAAGCCCGGCCGCAGCCCGATCGCGCTGCGCGTGGCACTGGACGACGACAGCGGATTCGATCTGACCGAGGCCGGCACGAAGAAGTCGCTCGCGGTGTACGTGGTGCGCGATCCGCAGGATGTGCCCGGCATCGCCCGCCTGGGCCCCGATCCGCTGGACGCGTCGTTCACGAGAAATGTCTTCGCGGCGCTGCTCGCGGGTAGACGGATGCAGATCAAGGGCCTGCTGCGCGATCAGAACCTGCTCGCCGGCATCGGCAACGCGTACAGCGATGAGATCCTGCACGCCGCGAAGATGTCGCCCTACGCGCCCGCCGGAGGCCTCGACGATGCGCAGATCGACCACCTTTACGCGGCCATGCAGGACACGCTGAGAGACGCGATCGCCGAGTCGGCAGGCAAGCCTCCGGCCGATCTGAAGGATGCCAAACGGCGCGGCATGCGGGTGCACGCACGACGGGGCGAGGCCTGCCCCGTCTGCGGCGACACCGTCCGCTCCGTCTTCTTCGCCGAACGCAGCCTGGAGTACTGCCCGACGTGCCAGACCGGAGGCAAGATCCTCGCCGACCGGCGGCTCTCACGCCTGCTGAAGTAGCCGTCGAGATCCCCTGACGGCCCCGTAGAACACATGCTGACGGTAGCGTAGGCGACCTGCTGGGCCCCTGACGAGACCGATTGTGACGGGGAATGAATCCCCCGACGCCACGTTGAGTAGACTCAGAGCATCAACGTGCTCCGGGGTCGGTGTGAATCCGAACCGGCGGTGACAGTCCGCGAACGCCTGGCGACAGGCGCCGATCCGGTGGAATTCCGGAACCGACGGTGATGCGAGCAGCAGCTCGCTAGTCCGGAAGAGAGGCAGCACGGGCGACGCCATCGAGCGCGCTGTCGGCCCCGGTTAACCAGAAGGATGACCGATGGCAGTGACCGAGGCGGAACGCGATGCGATGTCGCGGGCGCTCTCCCTCGCGACGCGTGGTCCTCGCGGTGTGAACCCGCAGGTGGGCGCCGTCATCCTCTCCCCCGCAGGCGAGACCCTCGCCGAGGGCTGGCACCGCGGCGCGGGCACACCTCATGCCGAGGTCGACGCCCTCTCGACGCTCGCACCGGGCGATGCCGCCGGAGCGACTGCCGTGGTGACCCTGGAGCCCTGCAA
>JBARWR010000367.1:0-1749 GCA_049646915.1 Microbacterium sp. | reverse complement strand
AATGACGCCTGGGCTGAGCGAGCGCCGGCGAGTCGAAGTGACCGCCCTCAGGCGTGCGCGGCCTCGCAGTCGTCGTGCCCGGCCGGTTCCAGCTGGAAGGTGGAATGCTCGACGTCGAAGTGCTCGGCCAGGCAG
Organism: Microbacterium sp.; assembly: GCA_049646915.1. Lineage (GTDB taxonomy): Bacteria > Actinomycetota > Actinomycetes > Actinomycetales > Microbacteriaceae > Microbacterium. Next base: position 1,614 of record JBARWR010000367.1, on the reverse strand, counting down.
GCCTGCAGCTGAACCAGCAGCTCATCCGAGCGCCCGGCCGCGAACAGCGCCGTGTCGACGGTGACGTGCGCCGTGAACACCGGCGCTCCGCGCGTCAGCTGCCAGACGTGCACGTCGTGCACGTCGACGACGCCCTGATACCGCTTCAGGTGGTCGCGGATCTCGGTCACCGACATGCCCTTGGGCGCGGATTCGGCGAGCACCGAGAAGACCTCGCGCAGCAGTGAGATCGCGCGCGGCAGGATCATCACGGCGATCAGGAGCGAGGCGATCGCATCCGCGGGCATCCATCCCGTGGTGACGATCACGATGGCCGCGATGATGACCATGACCGAGCCGATCAGGTCGCCCATGACCTCCAGATACGCGCCGCGCACGTTGATGCTCGTGCGCTGCGCACGGCTCAGCAGCCACATCGAGATCGCGTTCGCGATCATTCCGACCACGGCGACGACGAGCATCAGGGGGCCCGCGACCTCGACCTCACCGGGGTTCATCAATCGCTGGATGCCCTGGATCGCGACCACCACCATCAGCACGCTGAGGATGACGGCGTTGATCAGGGCCCCGAACACCTCGGCGCGCTGATACCCGAAGGTGCGCCGGTCGTCGGCGGGGCGAGCGGCGACGGCGGTCGCGATCAGTGCGATGATCAGCGCCGACGCGTCGGTGAACATGTGAGCGGCATCGGCCAGCAGCGCCAGCGATCCGGAGAGGATCGCACCGACGACCTGCACGACCATCACGGTGACGGTCAGCGACAGGGATACGGTCAGCAGACGCCGATGGCCGGCATCACGGATGCCGGTGGAGACGGGTGCGTGATCGTGCATGCCTCCAGGCTAGGCCGGAAATTCGCCTCTCAGCCCTCGTTTCGCGCAGTCGGGAACGGTAACGATTCTCAACAGCGAATGCCAGAGCTCCGCGAGCGATCTCAGAACCGGCTCAGGCCGTTCTGCTCTGAGCAGAACGGCTGCCGCAGCGCGCGCGTACGGCGTTACCGTGAATCATGACTGAGATCCTCTCGTTCCCCGACACCTCGACGTCACCGCGCCGCCCACGGATCGAGCCCGAGCCGCTCTGGCGCGAGATGCTCGGCGAGCAGCTGCGTCAGCGACGACGCGAGCGCGAGGAGACCCTCGGCGAGACCGCAGCGACGGCGGGCGTCTCACCGCAGTACCTCTCGGAGGTCGAGCGAGGACTCAAGGAGCCGTCCAGTGAGATGATCGCCGCCATCGCCGGTGCGCTGGAGACCACGCTCCTCGAGCTCGCCAGCGACGTGACCGATCGGCTGCGCACGACCGCGGCACCGTCATCCGCTGCCCTCTCCACCGGCCGCGGCGTGCTCGCCCTCGCGGCCTGAGACGCCCGACCCCGCGCCGTGGCTCTCACGCGGTGTCCCGCTCGCCCATCACCGTGTCGATGAGTCCGTACTCGAGCGCGGCGGATGCTGTGAACACCCGGTCCCGGTCGGTATCGGTGCGCAGCTCGGCAACGGACCTTCCGGTATGACGGGCGAGGATCCTCTCCATGTCGGAGCGTACCCGCACCACCTCATCGGCCGCGAGGATGAGGTCGGGAATCGCCCCGCGCGATTGCCCCGCCGGCTGATGC
>JBARWR010000366.1:0-6736 GCA_049646915.1 Microbacterium sp. | reverse complement strand
GCCGGAGGGTGCGCGTCTGTTCCGCGGCGTGCGCGGCGAGCGGAGAGAGGCGCTCGGCCGGGCTCGCGCCGCCTTCACAGACGACGAGAGCGCCGAACTCGCGCGCCTGCTCACCAAGCTCGCCGACAACTGGAACGCCTGAGCGGCACCTACTTCGACGTGATGGTCGCGACGAGAAGGTTGGGATCCTCCTGCGTCACGTAGGCGGCGCTGGGGATGTAGAGCTTGCCGTCGCTCACGAGCGCGGCAGTCGGGTTGGACAGCCCGTCTTCCGCACTGAGCACGACCGTGTGGTCTCCGGATTCCTGCACGAGGACGACCGTGCTGTCGGGGTCGATCGTGGCGACGATCTCGTCACCGTTCCCGGTGAAGTCGAAGTCGTCGATGCCCACCAGGCCCGAGGCGATGATCTCGATGTCACCCGCGGAACCATCCTTCTTCAGCGGGATGCGCAGCAGCGTGCCGAGATCGAGGTTGGAGGCGAAGACGGCGCCGTCCTTGATCTTCAGGCCGTTCACGCCGAGGAATCCCGTGGTGCGCAGCTCGGGCTCCTGCGACCAGACGGTCGCCTCGCCGCCGCTCGTCGGGATGCTGAAGATCGCCCCGGTCACCGAGTCGGCGGCGAAGAGCGTGTCGGATGCCGTGTCCAGCGCGAGGCCGTTCGGAAGCCCGGTGCTCGGCAGCTCCGCGATGCGCTCCGGCTCAGCACCCTCGTCGATCCTCCAGACGCCCGTGGTGTCGGCGGCGCCGGTGGCCAGCAGCGTGTAGATGGTCGCGCCGTCTCGGGCGATGCCCGTGACCAGGGGGAAGCCGAGCACAGGCGTCTGGGCGGAGGCATCCGCTGAGACCGGCAGGGTGGCGAGGATGGTCGTCTCGCCACTCGCCGTGACGTGCGCGATCTGGCGGCTCGCGGCGAACGTCATCAGCACGCCGCCGTCGGCCGCGGTGATGATGTTCTCCGGCAGCTGCCCGCCGGCGAGGTCGAAGTGGGCGATGATGCTCGGATCCGTGATCACCGTGGTGATCGATTCCGGCGCTGTCTCCGCTGCGGGTGCGGCGGTGGCGCACCCGGCGGCGGCGAACAGAGTCGCTGCGGTCAGGGCCGACAGGAGGATGCGGTGGGTACTCGTTCTCATGATTCTGCTTTCTGGGGTGTTGAGAGAGGTCGTGGCGAGGCCGTGACCGGGGAGGGGAAGGGAAGACAGGTGGGCGCGACAGGTCGCCGGACGTCGAAGTGACGCCCGGGCGTACGCCGCGGGTGAGGAGGAGGTGCCGTCGATGCGCAGGCGCGCAGATGGCCGCGGTCAGCTGTGGACGGCCTGCACCAGGAGGCGCAATGCGGTCTCGGACGCGCTGCGGCGTTCTGTCGTGCAGATGACGACGGTGTTGCTCGTGACGCTGGGAACCGAGAGCAGCTGCTGGGTGATCTGCATCTCGCCGACCAGCGGATGCGACATCCGATAGCGGGCCGTTGCGGTGGTGCGAATCCGGTTCAGCGCCCACAGGCGCGTGAACTCCTCGCTCTGCGCGGTCAGGGAGCCGATGAGCTCCAGCAGGCGACGGTCGTTGGCCTGTCCGGCTGCCAGGAGCCGGAGGTGACCGACGCTCGCGATCGCCTTCTCCTCCCAGTCGGGATAGAGCTCGCGGGTGTGTGCGTCGAGGAACACCATCTCGGTCGCGTTCGGTCGGCGCAGCGGGTCATCGACCGAGTCGATGTCGAGGTGGCCCGCGAAGAGGGCATGGCCCATCCGGTTCCAGCCGAGGATGTCGCGGCGGCGGCCGAGGACCATCGCCGGGATGTCGCCGAGGTTCAGGATGAGCTCCGCGAGCTCAGCATCCAGTCGTTCCTCCTCTTCCGGTTCGCTCGGGGCCGGCCGGGAATCCGCTCGCGCCAGTTCGTGCAGGTGCGCGGTCTCGGCGCTGTCGAGTCGCAGGCTGCGGGCGATGGCGTCGATGACCTGCGCCGAGGCGTTCAGCGCCTGCCCCTGCTCGAGGCGGGTGTAGTACGAGGGGCTGACGCCGGCCAGCATCGCGATCTCCTCGCGGCGCAGTCCGCTGACCCTGCGCCTCTCGTGCAGCATGGACAACCCGATGTCCTCGGGGGTCAATCGCGCCCGCAGGGCGGTGAGGAATTCACCGAGGCTGCCGGATCCGATCACTTTGTCCATGGCTCAAGTATGGGCGCGCAGCCTCGCCCATGGGCACCGGAGACTGTCCCTGATAGGGGTAGGAACGCTGTGGGGTGGTTGTCTGGAGTCCGAGCGCTCAAGCTGACGGTGAGCCCGCTACGAAAGGATCGCGATGAACGAGATCACCGTCGGCGACGTGACCATCACGCGCGTCGAAGAGATGCACGGCCCCATCCTCACTCCCGAACAGTTCTTCCCCAGCATCCCCGCCTCGATCTGGGAGGAGCACCGCACCGGTCTGACCCCCGATCACCTCGACGACGAGGGAGAGATGGTCCAGGTGGCCATGCAGCCGTGGCTGGTGCGCAGCGGCGGCAGGAACATCCTGATCGACACGGGTGTCGGCAGCCACAAGTCGCGTCCCGCTGTGGGCGCGTGGGATCACCTCGATCTGGACTTCGTCGCCGCCCTCGCTCGCGCGGGTGCCGCACCGGAGGACATCGACATCGTCGTGAACACGCACCTGCACGTCGATCATGTGGGATGGAACACCACGTGGCGCGACGGTCGGTGGGTGCCGACCTTCCCGAACGCCGTCTACCTCATGCCCGAGGAGGATTTCGTCTACTGGAATCCGGCGACCAACCCCCGCGTCGCCGGCGGCGTCAACGAGAACGTCTATGAGGACAGCATCATGCCGGTGCACCGGGCCGGTCAGGTGCAGCTGTGGAAGGGGAGTCACCGGATCGACGACGCGCTCGAGCTGCAGGCCGCTCCGGGGCACACGCCCGGCTCCAGCATCGTCCGGATGGACTCGGGCGGACGCACGGTGATCTTCGCCGGCGATCTGCTGCACAGCCCGATCCAGGTCTTCGCCCCCGGCCACAACAGCTGCTTCTGCGAGGACCCCGATCAGGCGCTCGCCACTCGGCATGCGATCCTGACCGTCGCAGCCGATACCGGTGCGCTCATGCTGCCGGCGCACATCAGCGGACACGGTGGCTTCGAGGTCGAGGCCGTCGGCGATGCCTTCACGATCAGCCGCTGGGCTGAATTCTCGAAGCTGTGAACGGGGCGACTGACCCGGCTGCTGCTGTCGAGGTCGCCCTTCCCCTCGGGCGGGTGCGCGGATCGTCCGTCGGTGGGGTTCGGCGCTTCCTCGGCGTTCCCTACGCGGCATCGGTTTCCGGTCCCGGGCGGTTCGCTGCGCCGCAGCCTGTCGCGCCGTGGCACGGCATCCGCGATGCTGCGGCCGTGGGTCCGACCGCCCCGCAGCCGGATCGCAGCCGCTTCGGATCCCTGGATGTCAGCCCCTTCTTCGCTCCGGGCTGGGTGCGCGGCGACGACCATCTCACCGTGAACATCTGGGCACCCGACGGTGTCGACGGTGCGGCGCCGGTTCTCGTGTTCGTCCACGGCGGCGGCTTCATCGCCGGATCCGCCTCTGCGCCCGCCTACGATGGCGCGACGTTCGCCCGCGACGGCGTCGTGTTCGTCGGCATCAGCTATCGGCTCGGAGCGCCGGGGTTCCTCGCCGTGCCCGGCGCCCCCGACAACCGGGGCGTTCTCGATGTGATCCAGGCGCTGCGATGGGTGCGCGAGAACATCGCGTCGTTCGGGGGAGATCCCGCATCGGTGACCCTCGCGGGACAGTCCGCAGGGGCGGTGATCGTCGCGAGTGTCCTGTGCGACCCGGATGCCGAAGGACTGGCCCAGCGGGCGATCATGCAGAGCGGAACCGGGGCGGGAGCATTCACCCCCGAACAGGGCGAGATCGTCGCATCCGCCTTCGCCGCGGAGCTGGGGATCGATCTCACCGTCGATGCGTTGGGCGCGGTCTCTGACGACGCTCTCGTCGAGGCGTCCAGGGTGCTGTCCGAGGTGGATGTCGCCACCGCATCCGCGCGGGCGCCCATCGGTGACATCGTGCGATTCGGCCCTGTCCACCTGCGCCAGCCTGCAGACGCGATCACGGGGGCGTGGGGTGGTGGCATCGAGTTGCTCATCGGCACGAACCTCGACGAGGCCGGGCTCTATCTCGCGCCGACCGGGCGACTGGACGGCGTCGTCGATCCCGTCGCCGCAGCCGCCCGGTTCGTGGCGGGGGCGGAGCAGTTGGTGGAGGGGTATCGCGACGAGTTCCCGGATGCCGGGGATGCCGAGCTCACCCGGACGATCACCGGCGACGGCATGTTCGGCGCCGGAACCCGTCGGTTCGCCGATCGGCATCTGTCAGCGGGCGGGACCACTCACGTCTACGAGTTCATCTGGCGCCCCGATTCGGTCCACGGGCTGCTGGGTGCCAGCCATCTCATGGAGCTGCCCTTCGTCTTCGACATCGATCCCGGACTCGAGGGATTGCGCGGAGCGGATGCCCTGCTCGGTGCCACACGTCCACCCGCGGATCTGGCCTCGCGCATGCACGCGGCATGGGTCGCCTTCGTGAGCGGTCACGGGCCTGGATGGTCGGCGTACACCGCCGAGGCAAGGCTGGTGCAGTTGATCGGTGCGGAGTGGGAGGTGCGTCCGGGGCACCGGGTGGCCCTGTACGACGCGTGGGAGAGGGCCCGACTCTCAGAAGCCGATCACACCCCGACATCCTTCGGGAACCGCACGAACAGCAGCATCACCAGGCCGAGGAGCAGGATCAGCCCGATGCCCAGCACACCGTAGACGATCCCTCCGAACCACACCAGGAAAAGCGACCAGGCCAGCGGCGACAGGAACGAGGCCACCCGCCCCGTCGTCGCGTACAGGCCGAAGATCTCGCCCTGCTGGCTCGGCGGGGTCAGGCGGGTCAGCAGGCTGCGACTCGCGGCCTGGGTGGGGCCGACGAACGCGCAGAGCAGCAGGCCGCAGACCCAGAACACGATCGTGCCGAAGTCCTTGAGGGCGAAGACCACGAACGCCATCGCGACCAGGCCGGTCAGATTGATCAGGATGAGGCGGCGCGGGCCGATCAAGTCGTCGAGGCGCCCGGCGAGCAACGTCGAGACGCCGGCGATGAGGTTCGCGGCGAGGCCGAAGACGATGACCTCGAGGAACGAGAAGCCGAACCCCTGGGCGGCGAGCACAGCCCCGAAGGCGAACACCCCGGCCAGCCCGTCGCGGTAGACGGCGGCCGCGAGCATGAACCAGAACGTCGGCCGGTTCGTGCGGAACAGGTTCGCGACGTTCTTCGCCAACACGAGGTAGGAGCGGAAGAAGCCCACCTTCGCGGAGTCATCGTAGGCGGGCGACTCCGGCACGTTCCGGAACATCGGAATTGAGAACGCCAGGGTCCACACGGCGCAGATCACGGCGACGAGCTTGAACGACAGCGGGTTGTCCTGACCCACGGTGAACAGCACCGGGATGCAGACGATCAGCGCGACGACGCCGCCGATGTATCCCAGACCCCAGCCGAGCCCGGAGATGCGTCCGACGTTCTTCGGCGTCGAGACCTCGGAGAGCATCGCGTAGTAACTGACGTTGCCGATCTCGCTGACCACGGCGGCCACGGCGACGGCGAACGCCCCGAACCAGAAGTACTTCGGGTCGGCCTCGACGAAGAAGAGCGCGAACTGCAGCAGGGCGACGCCGATCGTGGCCGCGATGACCCACTTCTTCTTGTTGCCGCGGGCGTCGGCCTGCTGACCGAGAACCGGAGCGAGCACCAGGATCACGATGCCGGCGGCGAAGTTCGCCCACCCCCACCAGGCCGACAGGTCGGTGAGCCCCTGGCAGTACGCCGAGCTCATGAACTCGCTCTTGTTGCAGTTCATGTAGCTGCCGTCGGCCAGCAGACCCGAATCGCGCACGGCCGGGTCGAGGAACATCCGCGAGGTCAGATACAGCGCGATCCAGACGAAGGTGAGGATGACGGTGTTGAACGGCTGCATCGCCCAGTCCCACATCGCCCAGGAGACGACCTGCTTGCGTGGGATGTCGGTCTCCTCGCCTCTCTCGGCGAAGCCCGTGCCGAACGCGGCCAGCGCGCCGGTGTTCGCGGTGGGCGGGGGAACGGCTGCATCATCGCGGCGTCGGGCGGTCATGCGGTCACGCTACCGGATGCACTGGGTCGGCGGGCATGTGCGGAGCTGGTCATGGGAGCAGTGTGGCGAGGGTCGGTGAACGGATGATGACGCCCGTGCGCGGCATCCGTCACCCGAAGGATGCCGCGAGCAGCTCACCGAACAGCTCCTCGGGATCGCGTTCCACCCGGCGCCGCGTGAACCAGTCGCAGATGTTCACGCAGTCGCGGTGCAGCAGGTCCAGCCCCTGCGGGTTCGCGACCGTGTCGACGATCTGCGGCAGATCGATCACCCGCACCCGGCCGTCGTGCACGAGCAGGTTGTACGCCGAGAGGTCGCCGTGTGCGAAGCCCGCGGCGGCGAAGACGTGCATGATCTCGACGACCTGGTCGAACAGGTCGGCGAGGTCGGCATCCGCTCTCACCTGCGCGAGTCGCGGAGCGGCCGTCCGGCCGTCGCCGAGGAACTCCATCAGCACCTCGGTGCCGTTCACCTGCACCGGATACGGCACCGGCGCGCCGAGCTCGTGCATCCGGCTGAGCGCGGCGAACTCCGCGAACGACCACTGCGCGGCCGCCACCTCCCGGCCGTGCG
>JBARWR010000365.1:0-4992 GCA_049646915.1 Microbacterium sp. | reverse complement strand
GAGCTGCTCAGCCGCGGCGTCACCACCCTGGACGGCGAGACGATCGACGGCCTGGGCGTGTTCGACGCGTCCGTCGCCCGCACCCGGCAGCGCAAGGTCGGCTACATCACGATCGACACGGCGATCGGCCGAGTGATCGGCTTCGAGGATCATGCCAGCGAGTGGACGCTCGACGACAGCGCGCACGGCTACGGTCGCGTCACGTTCGGACAGGGGAGCTTCGCGCTGCCCGGCGGCAGCGAGCAGCCGGCGCGTGGGGAACTCGTGCGCGTCGGCAACGCCATCGCCTCCAATGCTCAAGGCCCCCTGCTGCCGCTGAACCCGGACCTCGTCCGCGAGATGATCATCCGCGCGGCCGAGCGCCGCGGGATCGAAGCCGACCTGACGATCGGCGTGGACGCACTCGACGGCTACGCGGCCGGCGCTCGTGCCGCGATCGAGGAGCTCGTGCACGGCAAGGGCTTCAACACCATCCAGCTCTGAGCCGGAGGACAGTCATGGCAGGCAGTGCAGCGCCCCACGTGCTCCTCTCCCGGACCGCCCTGGAGCAGAACGCGCGTCGACTGCTGGTGGGCGGCGGCGTCGTCGACCTGCGTCACGACGCGTTCGGGCACGGCCTCGACGAGGTCGCGCCCGTCGTCGTGGAGGCGGGAGCGACCGCCCTCCTGGTCGATGCGCAGCGCGACGCGGACCGTCTGGCGGCGGGCGGCATCCGGGCCCGCCTGGACGGTGATTCCGACGTCGATGCGCACGCGCTGTTCGGCATCCCGGATGCCGGATCCGAGACTGCACCCGTGATGCGCCTGGAGGGCCGCGTGCTCTCCACCAAGCCGCTGCTGACCGGAGAAGCCGTGTCCTACGGCTACACGCACCGGGCGCAGCGGGACACCCGCGTGGCGCTCGTCACGGGCGGATACGCGCAGGGCATCCTGCGGGCGCTCGGCAACCGCGCGAGCGTGCAGATCGGCGAGAGCACTCATCCGATCGTGGGACGCATCGCCATGGACGTGTGCGTCGTGGACGTGGAAGGAGCGGATGCCGCCACGGGGGCCCCTGTGCTCTACTTCGGCGGCACCGGACTCATGCGCGACGCGCTCGCGCACTGGGCGGAGGTCACCGGACTGACCGCGCTGGAGATGGCCGTCGTCATCGGACGACACGGCGAGCGGAGCTGGATCGCATGAGCACGCCTGTCCTGAGGATCTCCCGCCGGGCGTTCCGCACGAACCTGGCGGTGGTGCGGGAGCGCCTCGGCGCCTCGCAGCTGATGCTGGTGATGAAGGATGACGCCTATGGGCACGGCATCGACTGGGCGGTGCCGGAGGCGGAGGCGGCGGGCGTCACCTGGTTCGGCAGCTACGACATCCCCACCGCGCTGCGTATGCGCGCACTCACGACGCGGCGCGTGTACGCCTGGGCCCCGTCGTCCGTGCAGGAGGTCGAGTCGGCCCTGCGAGCGGACGTCGAGCTGGGTGTGGGATCCGCCGACTATCTGCGCGACGTCATCGACGCGGCGGAGCGACTCGGGGCGACCGCGGGCGTGCACCTGAAGATCGACACCGGACTGCACCGCAACGGCTTCCGTCCGGAGGACTGGCCGCAGGCGCTGCAGATCGCACGTGAGGCCGAACAGCGCGGACTCGTCCGCATCGTCGGAGTGTGGAGTCACCTCGCGGAGGCCAGTGACGCGGAGGACGACGCGGCGCAGCAGGTGTTCCTCGCCGCAGTGCAGCAGCTGACGGATGCCGGTGGCGACCCCGAGGTGCTGCATCTGACCGCGTCCGCGGCCGCATGGTGGCGACCGGAGCTGCGGGGCAGCCTCAGCCGCATCGGCGCGTTCTGCTACGGCATCCGCTCGGCCGAAGGCCCCGAGCTGGAAGGCCTTTCGCTCATCTCATCGCTCGTCGCGACGGTCGACGCCGTGGACGGGGATCGAGTGCGCATCGGCGTGGGGGCGTTCCACGGACTGCCCTCCACGCTGCGGGGAGCGCACGTCGGCACCCCCGGTGGCACGCGTGCGGTCATCGAGATCGGCGGTGACACCACCGTCGTCGAGGGCTGGTCCCGCGCGCGGGTCGGCGACGAGGTCCTCGTCTTCGGCCCTGGCGGCGCGGGCGAGTCGGACGCCACGGCTCTCGCCGAGCACATCGACACGGTGGGCGAGGAGATCCTCACTCGCCTGACGCCGGCTGTGCGGCGTGTCGTCGAGGACTGAGTCCTCAGGCTCGGGCGCTGCCGGGCGCTTCGGGCTCTGATCCCTCAGGCCTCGATCAGACGGGCCGTCTCGTCGAGCCAGCTCGTGGCGACCGCGCGCAGTTTCTCCTCGTACTTGCGCCCGTGATGTGCGCAGAACAGCAGTTCGGAGCCGTTGACCTCGGCAGCGATGTAAGCCTGTGCCCCACAGGAATCACAGCGGTCCATCGCGGTGAGGCGGTACTCGACGGTCTCTCGCTCAGTCGTAGCGTTCATTTCGGTGCCTCCTCGGGTAGCGATCTTCGAGAACGTGCTCAATACAACCACGCGCTGACTGAACACATGCCCGGTTCGCGGCGTGTTTCGCTGTGCGCGTACCCGGCCCCGCCTCAGCTGAGGTATGGGGGAGTGTCGTGGCCTCCTCGGCGGCGACGGCGAAATAGACTCGAGTACTGTGACTGCCGAGTATTCCGCCCATCATCTTCAGGTTCTTGAGGGGCTCGAGGCCGTCCGCAAGCGGCCCGGCATGTACATCGGGTCCAACGGGTCGCCGGGGCTCATGCACTGCCTCTGGGAGATCATCGACAACTCCGTCGACGAGGCGGTCGACGGCAACGGCTCGAGGATCGACATCGTCCTGCACGCCGACGGCAGCGTCCAGGTGGCCGATCGCGGTCGTGGCGTGCCTGTGGATGTGGAGCCGCGCACCGGCCTGACCGGTGTCGAGGTCGTCTACACCAAGCTGCACGCCGGTGGGAAGTTCGGCGGCGGCTCGTACGCGGCATCCGGTGGTCTGCACGGTGTCGGCGCCTCCGTGGTCAATGCGCTCTCCGAACGTCTCGACGTCGAGGTGGACCGCGGCGGCAAGACCTACGCGATGTCGTTCCGGCGCGGCGAGCCCGGCGTGTTCGCCGACGACGGCGAGCCCCGGCCGGACTCGCCGTTCACCCCGTACGACAAGCGCAGCGAGCTGCGCGTGGTCGGCAAGGTCGCCAAGGGCGTCACCGGCACCCGCGTGCGCTACTGGGCGGATCGGCAGATCTTCACGAAGGATGCCGCCTTCCAGCTGGGCGAGCTGGAGACGCGCGCCCGTCAGACGGCGTTCCTCGTCCCGGGCCTCGAGCTGGTCGTGACGGACGCGCGCGCGGATGCCTCGACGGAGGCGGATGCCTCGACACAGACGGATGTCGATGCGGCGCCGAAGGTGACCTCGTACCTGTACGAGGGCGGCATCTCGGAGTTCGTGGACTATCTGGCCGCGGACGCCCCGGTGACCGACACCTGGCGCATCCAGGGCTCCGGATCGTTCACCGAGACGGTGCCGGTGCTGCAGGCGGACGGGCACATGCGGGCCACCGAGGTGCAGCGCGAGTGCCGGGTCGACATCGCCCTGCGCTGGGGGACCGGATACGAGACCACCACCCGCTCGTTCGTGAACATCATCGCCACGCCCAAGGGCGGCACGCACCAGCAGGGCTTCGAGCAGGAGTTGCTGAAGACGCTGCGCGGCCAGGTGGATCAGAACGCCCGCCGGCTGAAGGTCGGCAACGACAAGCTCGAGAAGGACGACGTGCTCGCCGGGCTCACCGCAGTGCTGACGGTGAACCTTCCCGAACCGCAGTTCGAGGGCCAGACCAAGGAAGTGCTCGGCACTCCTGCCGTGCGCTCCATCGTCGCCCAGGTCGTCCGCAAGGAGCTGGCCGAACGCTTCTCGTCGACCAAGCGCGACGACAAGAGCCAGACGTCGATGCTGCTCGACAAGATCGTCTCCGAGATGAAGGCGCGCGTGTCGGCACGTGCGCACAAGGAGACCCAGCGCCGCAAGACGGCCCTGGAATCCTCGTCGCTTCCCGCGAAGCTCGTCGACTGCCGGTCGAACGACGTCGCGCAGAGCGAGCTGTTCATCGTGGAGGGCGACTCGGCCCTCGGCACGGCGCGGCATGCGCGCAACAGTGAGTTCCAGGCGCTGCTGCCCATTCGGGGCAAGATCCTCAACGTGCAGAAGGCGTCGATCGGCGACATGCTCGGCAACGCCGAGTGCGCTGCGATCATCACGACCATCGGCGCAGGCTCCGGACGATCGTTCGACCTCAGCGCGGCCCGCTACGGCAAGATCATCCTGATGAGCGATGCCGACGTCGACGGTGCGCACATCCGCACCCTGCTGCTCACGCTGTTCTTCCGGTACATGCGTCCACTCGTCGAGGCCGGGCGCGTCTACTCGGCTGTGCCGCCGCTGCACCGTGTGATCGTGATGAACCCGGGCTCCAAGCCGAACGAGACGATCTACACGTACTCCGAGGCCGAGCTGCACACGCTGCTGGCGAAGCTGCAGAAATCCGGCAAGCGCTGGCAGGATCCGATCCAGCGGTACAAGGGTCTCGGCGAGATGGATGCCGATCAGCTGGCGAACACGACGATGGAGAAGTCCGGTCGCCTGCTGCGCCGCGTGACGATCGACGATGCCGAGGCCGCGGACTCCGCCGTGCGCACCTTCGAGCTGCTCATGGGCAGCGAGGTCGCCCCGCGCCGCGAGTTCATCATGAGCTCCAGCGACAAGCTGAGCCGCGAGTCCATCGACGCCTGACCGCCGGCCACGGCTCGGCTGTCTGGCCTCGGTCGGCTGCCCCTTCGCGCAGTGTGCTCGCGCTGCTGTTTTCTGCTCGTGCCGCTCTTCTCCGCTTGCGTGCAGTTCGCGCGGCTCTTTCCTGCTCGCGCGCCGCGAATATGCGCCGCGCGAGCAGGAAAGAGCAGCGCAAAATAGGGGACCGGCGAATGCGGTTCGTTCGCGAGCTCCGC
>JBARWR010000364.1:0-11346 GCA_049646915.1 Microbacterium sp. | reverse complement strand
TCGCCAAGAGCCGCCGCACCCTCGTCACAGACACAGGAAACGAGGTGAACACCGACCCCGTCCTCGAACTCAGCGCCTAACAACCAGAAGGATCACCAACCGCTACACCACCACCCGGGACTTGACCGCGACCACATCGCAATGGCTGTGGTGCCGAACGTCAGTTCGGCACCACCACACACCGATAGCGCGCCCGCGTCAGCCCGACGTACAACAGGTCGAACCAGTCCAGCCCTTCACCGTGCACGAACGCCATGCCGTCGTCCCCGATGTCGGTCAGGATCACCGCTTCGGCATCCAGTCCCTTGTACTTGAAGATCGATCCCCACCGCACCCGACCCGATGGCGCTTTCGGTAAGGCCGGGGTGGGGGCAGGGCGGTCCACGGTGACCGGCGTGGCTACGGCATCCACCCGCCCGAGATTCAGCGCAGCGACATCGTCAGTCACTCGCAGCCGCTCCCGCAGCCAGCGCTCTTCCTTGGAGAAGTGCTCCGCCGCGAGGAGTCGGCCGACCAGCGAGTTCCGAGCGCCGAACGGGCTGAGGATGACGATGTCGTGCGCCTGGTGGTGCTCGAGCATCTCGCGCAGCGCCTCGGCGAGCGCGTGCGAGGCAGCACCGGCATCCGGGATCTGCTTGATCACCAGCGGCCCGTCGATCGTCGACGTGACGCGATGGCTGCGGTATCCGAATCGCCTGGACAGCAGGTCCTCCGCAGACCTCGTCAGACCGCTCACCTGCCGCAGCCCGCGCTTCAGCGCCACGTGCGTCAGATCGGGCACACGCTCGCGTGCGACCGCATGCGGGTCGACGTGCGCGTCGGTGGGCCGGAGGATCTGCTGGCGTGCGTCACCGGCGAAGGCCAGTTTCGTGTTCTGCGCACCTCCGGATGCGGCGAGCGCGAACAGCAGGTCGACCACAGCCGGGAAGCCTGCGATGTCCTGGAACTCGTCGACGCAGATCGCGTCGTAGCCGCCGATCGACGGGTTCGCTTGCACAGCGGCGAGCGCGAGGGCAGGAAGCTCCTCCCAATACCACTCGCGTCCAGCATCCGCCGGGTTGCCCTCCAGGCCAGCCAATCGCAGCATCAGTGAGTTGAGGTCGTCGACGACGATCTCCCGCTGTGCGCGGAGCATGTCTCGCAGCTCTTCCGCCATGAGCACGTTCCAGCAGGTGACCAGCGTGCGGTGCTCGCTGCGCCACCGCTTGGCGAGTTGCGCGATGAGGTAGCTCTTGCCGGTGCCGGCCGGACCGTCGAAGTACACGTGATCGTTGCGTTCGATCAGGTCGAGCACGGCTTTCTGCTCGCCGAGCAGGCGGCGCTCGTCATCGAGACGCTCGAGCTTGCGGTCGGCGAGGGTGCGCCCACCGCTGAAGTCGCCGAGCAGAGCGGATGCTATGTCTTCGACATGTTCGGCGGTCATGATCGCCGGATCGTGCTCTACCCCGTCGACCTGCGAGTACCACCCGTCGTGCTCGTCGAGCAGATGAGTGATCGCCTTGACCGGATGCTGCAGATCACTGCGCCACGCCAGCTCCCACTCGAAGAACTGCATGTCGCCGGGAGTGGCGTTGTTGAACTGGTGCCGGTCGAGCGAGGTGAACCACACCACCCGGGCGATCGGCTCACTGCCGACGAGGACACCGCGGCTCTTGAGATAGCCGCGGAGACTTCGGATGCTGCCGTCCAGCTGCGCGAACGGGCTCTTGCCCGGGTTCGGCACCCGGTCGAGCCTCCAGTCGCCATCCTTGTACTCGACGTACTCCGGGCTCTTCGCCTCGATGACGACGATCCCGCGCCCCGGGATCAGCACGATGAAGTCGGTCTCGCCCTCGAACTGCGTGGCGTGGCGCCGGATCTCCAAGCTGTGCAGCACGATCCAGTCGTCCGCATCGTGCGCGCCGGCGAAGGCGTCGAAGATGCGCTTCTCGGAGGTGTTGGCGCCGGAGCGCGGGCGCGGCGGGATCATGCGGGTCATGGTTCGGATGCTAGCGGGCTGCAACACCTCCGGGCCCGTCCTTGCGCCACAATCAAAGTGTGTCCCAAAGCACAATCGCGCCGCGCGCCCACACACGCCGCATCGTCTACGTTGCGACCATCCTGGTAGTGCTCCTCGTCATCAGCGCGCTCATATACGCGTTCGAGAGCAGCAGAGACTCTGACTGTGACGGATTGACCGACACGGAGGAGCGCTCTGGCTGGCAGACCCTCGACGGCAACACATACCTCACAGACCCCCAAAAGATCGATACCGACGGGGATGGGCTGACCGATTCGCAAGAGGCGGGAGAATCATTGACGTCCCCCGAGGGGGTACGCGTCTACGCAGGTCTTTCGAATCCGACTGCACGCGACACCGATGGCGATCAGCTCGAGGACTGGGCCGAGACTCTCGGCTGGACGAGTTTCGACGGGACAACCTTCCTGACCGAGCCGAAGATTGCTGACAGCGATGGAGATGGTCTGCTGGACGGCTGGGAAGCCGGCAGCCCGGTGGGACCTCAGTCACGCGCGCCGGTTTTCGCCCTCTCCTCGAACCCATTGGACGCGGACAGTGACGGTGATGGTCTCTCCGACGCCGAAGAAGCCGATCTGTCTCTAAATCCGTTCAGCCCCGACACAGACGCCGACGGCTTGACGGATCTCGCAGAAGTCGAAATCATCGGCACCGACGCTGACCTCGCCGACTCTGATGGCGATGGTTTCGATGATGCCTACGAGGTGAGCAACATCGAAGCGCGCGGGCTCAACCCCCTCCGCCCTGATTTGAAGGAAGACGCGCGTGCGTACGCGCTGGAATTCGCTCGAGGTGCATTCGCGGGGGATGCCTCCCCCGGCGACTCCGTCGCGTGGCTCGCCGGGAATCTCGCATCCGGAGCCCTCAGTTCGGTACCGGTCGTGGGCTGGGCTATCGGCGGCGTCGCCGACGTGCGAGACGCCATAGCCTCTTCGATCCGAGCTGACTGGGTCGGTGCCACATACAGCGGCATCGGCATGATCCCGACCGCGGGCGATGCCGTCGTCGTGCCGCTCAAGATCGCGAAGTTCCTCATGAAGCACCCGAAGCACGTGACCGAGGTCAGCCAATTCATCGCAAGATCAGGCTGGATCCCCGAGGGCACGCAGATCAGAGTAATCGCCGCGGCCGCCCCAGAGGCGTGGGACACATTGAGCGCAAAGACGAGCACCAAGGTCCTACTAGATCTAGTGGTGGGCGGGACCAATCTCAGTTCACTGGCCAACAGCATGGCGCGCGCGAATCACATCATCGGATCGCGGGCTCCGTCAGCGAGTACGCTCTCATCGGCGGAAGTCGAACTCGCGAACATCCTCGATCGTGATTCAGCGACTCCACCCAAGATCAATATCGTGTTCCCCACAAGCGACTGCCTCATGGGTTGCAACGACACGGCCCGGCGTGTCGACCTTCTGGCAGACGGGATCGCCCACGAGGCGAAATGGGGCTACGTTGCGCTGACTCCGTCGATCGCCAGCCAGATTCGCTCGGATGGCTACCTCATTGAATCGGGACAGCTCGACGGCGCTCAGTGGCACTTCTTCGGCAGCTCGGAAAGCAATTTAATTGGTGCCTCCGTGGACGTCCTCAACCTGCTGGACGAGTTCGATATTCCCTACACAATTCACCTGCCGAAGTAGTCGAAGATCACCCAGTCGCCGTTTGCTCGGCGCGATCCCTGCCGCAGCGGGGTGTCCCAGGGGACGCAGCACAATCAAGGGATTGGGTCGTGCGCGCCGGTGAACTGATCGAGTTCAAAGATGCGTATCTCTGAGACATCAGCGCCGGTGCGCGAACGCGGCTCAATCATGCAAGTCATGATTGGGTTGGTAGCTGGGTAGCACGCTTCCGAGCCTCACACCTGAGATCGGCTGCTCCGGCACACAGCCGCATTCGAGTGGCGACTGCAGTTCGAATAATCAGCATGCTGCCCAAGAATGCGAGCATAGGAACTGTGCCAAGACAGACGATGATTTATGAGTTCCGGCCATGAAGCCCCCAATCGAAGTTGTGGGAGCCGTCATCGTCGACGGTGTACGCATACTCGCTGCTCAGCGCGGCCCAGGCAAGGCACTCGCCGGCTTCTGGGAATTCCCCGGAGGAAAGGTCGAGCCCGGCGAGACTCCGGCCGCAGCGCTCGCACGCGAGATCGAGGAAGAACTCGGATGCCAGATCGATGTCGGGCAGCACGTTGCTACGACCACGCATGAGTATGAGTTTGGGACAATCCGGTTGGCAACGTACTACTCGACGCTGAAGGCAGGGGTACCGTCTGCGTCCGAGCATGCGGAGCTGCGTTGGGTCGAGCTCAATAACCTTAAGTCGCTTGCATGGGCACCCGCCGACATACCGGCAGTGATGGCCATCACCCACGACCGGCTCGAAAACTAGCGCTGAACGGCCATCCCATCACCGACGAACTCGAAGCGATCACCTTCACGGAACACAAGTCCCAGGCCAGCCGTCTCGAGTAGATCCCGCAGGTCTGCGTTAGGCCGCGCAGGAAGCAACACGGAACATCGGAGTCCGTCGACATCGACGTGACGCCGATAGTCGTACAACTGGCCCACTGCCATACGCACGTCGTTACGCCCCGACAACGCTTTCGCCTCATACAGGACGCGATCCGTCTTGTCGTAGACGTCGGTCAGCAGCGGTGACTCTTTAGGGAGCGTTATCGACCAGCGCGAGAAGTCATGGTCCTGCTGGCTTGCCACGAACTCGTCGACCAGCTGAGATTCGCGCCGCACCGCAGTACCGCCGTCTGTGCCACTCGTTTCGAAGAACTGCGTGGAGTTCAGCTCGACTGGCACTTGCATTGACTTTGACTCCTGCGTGATCCCGGATATCCCCACAACTGCCACCATCGAGTCCGGTATCGCGCGCACCGGCAGCAGCCGAAACACCATCACTGTGCGGACAGCGCTTCTCTTATCGAGCGCCGGCATCCGCTCATAGGGCGTCTCCGGATCGAGGATGAACTCACCAACATATCGCTGGCGCTTCGTTTGCTTTCCGGGCACACGTCCGGCCGCAATAAAAGCGTGGAGGGTTCGTCCCTTCGCGGCGTGCGTCATGATCGGTGAGTTCGAACCGGTCACGACCTGGTCGCCGTCCTGACCCGCCCCCGTGTAGTGCAATACCGTGCCATCGGGCGAAAATCCGTCGTAGACGTATCCGAACTGCGCACCTTCACTTGGATCAGTAAACACAAACACCGTGTTCGATTTGTTGCCGGGAACGATCCCGCCAGACTGAACACTGCCGCCGTACTCCACAACCAGATCTTCACGCGTGTAGTACTCACCAACTATGAGTGGCAGCACGGTGGACATGAGCACACCATATCGTCAGCGGCCCAGGCCTCGACGCCACGCGCATGTATGGAGCACGCGCTATGTTGACGACATGTGCATCACTCGCGCCCTCCCAAATAGCAGCAAAGAGTGACGTCCCTGATCGCCTGGCTCGACGCTTCAAGCGAAGAACAGCGCCGAATGCGTGACATCATCCGCCTGTTCGCCGATCGCGACAGCCGTGACGAACTCGGCCTGGGGCAGATCCGTGACGCTCTCGGAGATGGTCTCTTCCCGGGCACGTCGACGCTGCACACTCGAGCTCGCTATCTTCTTTTCGTCCCGTGGATCTACCAGGAGGCGGCTCGCCATTCGGCTCCGGCAGCAGAGGCTGACCGCATGGAGCGCAAGCTCATCACTGCAATCCGCGATTCCGACGACTACGGTGGTCTCTTCGGCATGCAAGCGGGAGCGGCTCTGAAGACACTCCCTTCGTCGATCTACTGGTCCATGCTGCGCCGATACGGAATCCTGCGCGACCCGGCGCTGTCCATCCGAGATGTGCTGTCGCTCGACGGTCGGGCCATCGGCGGTGACGACATCGATGAAGGCTCCGGCGGTCGCTTCCGCGCCTGGTCCACCACGATGCCGCGGCGTCCGAGAGGCTTCCCCGCCGAAGTTCAGGGCGGATTCTCTCTCCGACAAGAGGAAGCCGGGTGGTTGCGCGACCGCATCCTCGACGAGGCTCCAGGTTCGCTCATGGCCCACCTCGCAGTTAACCCACCGTCTGATGCCAGTCCAGCCCCGTGGGCCGATCCCGCGACACATACCGTCACAGGCGAAGCACGCATCCTTCTCGACCATGCGCAGGCCTTTTCCACGGTGATGCACGGCGCCCAGCTGCTCTACAACCTGATGCTCGCCGATCAGTACGAGAGCGCCGGGTTCGACAGGATCGAAACTCCCGCTGCCGACTATCGTGAACGCCTCGAACAGTGGGCGTTGACGCTCTCCACAGTCGTCGATGTCTCTACATGGAACCTTGACGACATGCTCGCTCGTGTCGACATCATTCGTGGCGCACCAGTTCATCCCCGATCCACCCGCTTCGTGCGTGAATGGGCCGAAATCCTTAAACGCTCTCAGGCCACCGAGATCGCTGACAGCGACGAGGCGCGGGCGTTTCTCGTTAGACGCGAGAAGCAGAACAAGGGCCCCCAAGCACGTTTGGACAATCCTCGACGCCTGCAGACATGGGGCGGCGGTTCGGGGTCCGGTGCTCTCATTTTTCGTTGGCCGAACGTCCGCGCGATTCTCCGCGACATTCACGACGGCCTCGATCGAGATCCGGAGAACGCCGATGCTTGAGCCACAGAATCGTGCCACGCTTACCGGCCAACTCGCTCCACCCGCAGGCTTCGAGCTTTCACACGCAGTCGGCACCACGTTCACCCTCGACCTCGCGACTGCCCTGAGCGTGCCGCTGGCATTCGCTTCACGTCACGCCTCGAATAGCGAAGACGCGATCAGCGTGCTGGATGCTGTTCGTCGAGCCGCTGAGCACATCGATATCTTTGCGCAGGCCGGTGAGATCACGATGGGCACCCCATCCGATCTCGTCGCGTTCCTGGAGCCAATGATTCACCCGGTGCAAGCACCACACGGGCTGTTCCATCCGAAAGTGTGGTTCCTCGAATACGCCGCTGGAGGTCGCCGCTCGTACCGATTCGTGTGCGCAAGCAGAAACCTCACCGACGACCGCAGCTGGGACACCATCGTCCGGCTCGACGGAGAAGTTCCAGCTGAAAGCTCACCCAGCGACGAGAACATTCCCCTCGTCAATCTGCTGAACTTTCTCCCCGATCTGTCCGTCCTCGACCTCACTGCCGGTCGAAGAGCAAACATCATCGCCCTCGCCAACCGCTTACGCGAAGTTCGCTGGGAGCTACCCTCCGACGCGCGTTCCGTGCAGTTCCATTCCATGGGCATCCCTGGTGCACAGATCCCGAATTTTCAAGGCAAGCGCGCGCTCATCATCTCCCCCTTCGTTACGGAAGATGGACTGAGGATGCTTCGCAACGACGTCAGGGCATCAACCCATCTGTTGTCACGCGCAAAGACCCTCGACGCCCTCGCGCCGGGCGCGTTCGACAAGAAGCTCACGACCTACGTGCTCGATGATGCCGCCATTGGCGACGTCGAGACCGATGAATCCGCCGACCGTGTTCGACTCAGCGGCTTGCACGCCAAGGCAGTCATCGTCGATCGGCTCGACGGCGCACACGTGTTCCTCGGGTCAGCGAACGCGACAGATGCGGCTTGGCGCTCCAACGTCGAAGTCATGATCGAGTTCACCGGCTCAATTCCTCGGTTCGGTGTCGAGGCGAGTTTGGCCGCGCTGGGCGATTTGAAGGAAGAGTACGCCACCGACGGTGGCGTCACAGAATCCGAGGATGAGCAGGCCGAGCGTCGCTTGGAAGCGATGGTTCGCAAACTCGCCGGTGTGCGCCTGACCGCAAGAGTCGTCCCGGATGATCCGTATGGTTTTCGCGTGTGGGGCGACGACAGTCTGGTCCCTGCGCTCGACAATCTCGCTGCCGGTGGCGTCACGCTCCGCTGGCATCTCCTCACACGGGCCGACCTCGGCAGCGCCGAGTTGACCACGGATGAAGCCGGCGCCAGCACTATCCCCGGCATCCCGCTCACAGACATCACTCCGTTCATCTCTCTCGTGGCTTGTGATGCGGACGGCCGCGAGCGCCGCACCATCGTTCTCGCGGCGCTCCTCGACGATGTTCCCGAGCGCAAAGATGCGATCATCGCCCGTCAGCTCACCGATCGCGCAGCCTTCCTGCGGTTGCTGACACTCATGCTGGAGCTGTCAGGGGGCACGTTTCCCGTAGGTGACGGCTCCGGGGAGTTTAACTTCGGCGCCTCGACATCCGATGCTCTCGACGGATCAGGACTGTTCGAAGCGTTGGTCCGCGCACTCGGCGCCGGCCACCATGGGCTCGCTGATGTGCGGCGCATCATCGACTTCGTCAGAGAGCACGATGACAATCGTGACCTGCTACCGGAGGGCTTTGATGAGCTCTGGTCAAACGTGTGGAAAGCGCACGGCTCTCTGGTGGGGGGAAGACGATGAGCGCCGTGGACGTCGACGCCGTGATGCACGGCCTTAAGTCATTCCAGCGCGACACCGTGAACCACGTTTTCAATCGGTTCTACGGCCCCGAAAGCAGCAGCGCATCGGGTCGCTTCTTGGTGGCCGACGAAACCGGGCTCGGCAAAAGCATTGTCGCTCGCGGCCTCATCGCGCGCGCGATCGAACATCTCGAACAGGATGACTCGATCAACCGCATCGACATCGTCTACGTCTGCAGCAACGTCGACCTCGCGACCCAGAACCTTCGCCGACTCAACGTCACGGGCAACGATCACATCGGCATGACCACACGCCTGACGATGCTCGCGAAGGAAAGCCGACGTCTGAACGATGCAAGCACTGAGGGCGGCAAGAAGGTCAACCTCGTTTCTTTCACTCCCGGCACGTCGTTCAGCGACGGAGCTCAGCGGCAGGGGTCAGCACCCGAGCGGGCGATGCTGACGCTCATCCTCGACCAGCTCGTCAATGAGACGCGTTCCGACCGGCGCATCACGCGGCTGCTGATGCAAGGCTCAGTGCAGACAAAGTCGAACTTCAACGGGTACATCCACCGGTTGAAAACAGAGCTGGATGGACAGCCGGATCCAATCATCGTGACGGCATTCGAGAAGTTGATTCGGGCCGATGGATCATTAGACGACTTCGTAGAGCTCCGCGATGAGCTTCGGGGTAAGCAGCTGATCCCTCGAGACCGGCGGCACGCCATGCGAGATCTGATCGCCAAGTTCCGCCACTCCCTTGCCAAGGCGGGAGTCGATACCCTCGAGCCCGATCTGATCATCCTTGACGAGTTTCAGCGCTTCCGTGAGCTGCTCGATCCGGATTCTGGCGACGCCGGCGAGCTGGCACACGCCTTATTCGACCACAAGGATGCTCGAGTATTGCTTCTCTCGGCAACCCCGTACAAGCCGTTTACCAACGCCGACGATTCCGACGACGATCACTACAAAGACTTCCTCCTCACCGTAAAGTTTTTGGCCGGCGGCGCCGCCGGATCTGAGAAGCCCGCAGCTGCTGCGCTTGCCGACTACCGCCAGGCGCTGGTGCTGAACGGAGATGCTGGCGCAGCCGCTCTGGGTGTGCGAAACGAGCTGCTTCCTCTGATGACCCGTTGCGAACGCCCGCCCATCGCGCAGAACGAAGACCTCGTCGCTGTTAGGGAGCTGGCCACCAAGACTCCGAGCATCGCTGACTTGAAAGGGTGGGCAGCACTGCGCCGCCTCGGCGAAACGGTCGACACGCCGATCGACCTGGAGTACTGGAAATCGATCCCTTACTTCTCAAGCTTCATGGATGGCTATAAGCCGGCCGAGCGTACTCGTCGGCTCCTTATAGACGGGGACCCGGCAACTGTCCGTGCCTTGAGCCGAACTCGATCGTTGGATGCTAGTGCGGTGGAAGCGTTCGACCCGCTCGAGCTCGGCAACGGTCATCTCCGGGCGCTCGCAGATGAGACGGTCACGAATGGATGGTGGAAGCTGCTGTGGATGCCGCCGACCATGCCGTACCTCGAACCCGGCGCGATCTTTGGCCCCCTGTCGGACGGGTCGGTAACGAAGCAGGTGTTGTTTTCGGCGTGGACCGCGACCCCAGCGTCTGTGGCTTCGCTTCTCAGCTATGAAGCGGACCGTCTCGCGGCCGGCGATCGCTCCGTACTTCGGACGAATACGCCAGACGGTCGCAAAGCCGTCGGAGCGCGCTTGCAGTACCGACTTGCTGAGGGGCGCCCGGCCTCGATGTCTACGCTGGCCCTGTTCTGGCCGCACCCCGGTTTGGCCGGCCGAAGCGACGAGCTCGCTGTTGCCCGTAATCGTGGCGGCCGCGTCAGCGCTGCAGACTTCGTCGCGACGTATGGAGATCTTGTCGAAGGCGAGACCGCTGACCAGCCATCGGAAGCATTCTTCACCGCACCCGGGCTTATCCCCACCGAGCTGTCAAGTCTGACAGCTGAGCAGCTCGTCTCTGAGGACGATGACGAAGAGGGTTCGCGAGGCTTGACGGAGCACGTGCGCTACGCATTGGAATCGAGCCGCTCGACCCCGCTTTTTCATCCCGAGCTCGCCGAGCTTGCCGCGTTCGCGCCCGGCAACGTCGCCTTTCGTGCCCTTCGGGCATTCGCAGGATCGGATGCCACGGAACCGGGTGTATGGCGGGCTGCTCTCGCACTGGCCGAGGGACTTCGAACGCTGTTCAATCGCACAGAGACGATCGCGCTGCTCGGCACGATCTATGGCAGTGCGCAGCATTATCGGAAGAGCCTGCTGGAGTACTGCGCCGACGGAAATCTGCGCGCGGTACTCGATGAGTACCTCTTCCAATTGGTGAGTGAGTTCGGTGTGACAGAGCTCGATGACGCGGCGTTGATGCAGGTCGCGCGCCGAGCTGCCAATGCAGTCTCGCTTCGTCCCGCCCGCTACGTGGCACATGACAACTCACCGGAGCGGCGCGACATCCCGTTTAGCACTCGTTTCGCTGTGCGCTATGGCGGCAAGCAGGAGTCAACGGATGAGAAGTCGGGCGTCCGTCAGGGTGAAGTACGGACCGCGTTTAATAGTCCGTTCGCTCCGTTCGTGTTGGCATCGACCAGCGTGGGCCAGGAAGGTATCGACTTCCACTGGTGGAGCCACTCGGTTGTGCACTGGAACCTGCCGTCGAACCCGGTTGATTTTGAGCAGCGCGAAGGTCGAGTCAACCGATTCGCCGGGCACGCGGTGCGCAAGAACGTCGCGGCGGCGCATTGGGTGAGTATTAGCGTTTCTGAGCGCCACCGGTATTGCGGGTGAGCACCGCATGATCGTTGACGTGATCTCGTCTTTGAGCGCCATCGAATATTCGGCTTCAGCACCACTTGCCTAAGCTCCTTCTGC
>JBARWR010000363.1:0-3244 GCA_049646915.1 Microbacterium sp. | reverse complement strand
GGACGATGTCGCGCACGAGCACGCCGACCTCGGAACCGCCGGGCTCACGGGTGCGC
Organism: Microbacterium sp.; assembly: GCA_049646915.1. Lineage (GTDB taxonomy): Bacteria > Actinomycetota > Actinomycetes > Actinomycetales > Microbacteriaceae > Microbacterium. The sequence continues at coordinate 3,188 of JBARWR010000363.1, read as the reverse complement.
ACGACGGTGCGTCCGCGCTCGGCCATCCACTCGGCCAGCAGCGCGGCCTGAGTCGATTTGCCCGAACCGTCACCGCCCTCGAAGGTGACCCAGAGCCCGGGGGTCTCGGTCACGACCTCGCCTTGGCGGCGTTCGCAGCCCGAGTCGCCGCTGCCTTCTTCGCGGCGGCGGAACGTGCGGCCGCCTTCTCGGCATCCGTCTTCGTCGCCTTCTCGACCGAAGCCTTCTCGACCGGAGCCTTCTTCGCCGGTGCCTTCTTCGCCGGTGCCTTCTTGGCCGCGGTCTTCTTCGCAGGTGCCTTCTTGGCCGCACCGCGCTTGGGCGCCGGACCCTTGGCGCGCTTGTCCGCCAGCATCTGCACGGCGATCTCGAAGGTGATGTCGTCGGGCGTCTGACCGCGCGGGATCGTCACGTTCGTCACGCTGTCGGTGACGTAGGCGCCGAACCGACCGTCGCGGATGCGGATCGGCTTGCCGCTGACCGGGTCGGCCTCGAACTCCGCCAGTGCGCTGGAGGCCTTGCGGGCGCCGTACTTGGGCTGCGCGTACAGTTCGAGCGCCTTCTCGAGCGTGACGTCGAAGATCTGCGACTCGCTCTCCAGCGACCGCGAGTCCGCCCCCTTCTTCAGGTAAGGCCCGAAGCGGCCGTTCTGGGCGGTGATCTCCTCGCCGGATTCGGGATCCGCGCCGACCACGCGCGGCAGGCTGAGCAGCTGCAGCGCGGTGTCGAGATCGATCGTCTCCACCGACATCGAGCGGAACAGCGATGCAGTGCGCGGCTTGGGCGCAGCATCCTTCTTCGTGCTCTTCTTCTTCGTGGCCTTGGGCGCCTCGACCACCTCGCCGGTGCTCTCGTCGACCGCGTCATCGTCGGAGACCGGATCGTTCTCCTGCACGTACGGCCCGAAGCGGCCGTCCTTGACGACGATCACCTTGCCGTTCTCGGGGTTCTCACCCAGCACGCGGTCGCCAGCGACGGGCGCGTCGATGAGCTCCTGCGCCTTCGCTGCGGTCAGCTCGTCGGGCGCCAGGTCCTCGGGCACGTTGACGATGCGCGGCTTCGCCTCGGGATCAGCCGGGTCGGCGACCTCCAGGTAGGGGCCGTACTTGCCGAAGCGCAGCGTGGCCGTGTCGGTGATGCGGGTGGAGTTCAGCGCGCGCGCGTCGATCTCGCCGAGGTTGTCGACGACCTGCCGCAGTCCGACGTGCGAGTCCGAGCCGTAGTAGAACGACTTCAGCCATTCCACGCGGTTCTGCTCGCCACGGGCGATCGCATCGAGGTCGTCCTCGAGGGCGGCCGTGAAGTCGTAGTCGATGAGGTCGGCGAAGTGCTGCTCGAGCAGGCGCACGACGCTGAACGAGAGCCAGGTCGGTACCAGCGCCTGACCGCGCTTGGTCGCGTAGCCGCGGTCGATCACGGTGCCGATGATGCTCGCGAATGTCGAGGGACGGCCGATGCCGTGCTCCTCGAGCGCCTTCACGAGCGAGGCCTCCGTGTAGCGGGGCTTCGGCGTGGTGCGGTGGCCCTTGGCCGTGGCATCCGACATGGCCAGCTCGTCGCCGACGGCGACGGCCGGCAGCGACTGGTTCTCGGCGGAGTCCTGCGCGTTGCGCTTCTCGTCGCGTCCCTCCTCGTAGGCCTCGAGGAAACCCTTGAAGGTGTAGACGGTTCCGGATGCCGTGAACTCGACCTTCTTGCCGTCGGCGATCGTCTCGAGCGTCACCGTGGTGGTCTCGTACTTGGCATCCGACATCTGGCTGGCGACCGTGCGCTTCCAGATCAGGTCGTAGAGGCGCTGCTCGTCGCGGTCCAGGCCCGAGGAGACGGATGCCGGGGTGCGGAACTTCTCGCCCGACGGGCGGATCGCCTCGTGCGCCTCCTGCGCGTTCTTGCTCTTGGACTTGTATGCGCGCGGCTTCAACGGCACGGCGGTGTCGCCGTACAGTGCCACGGCCTGGCTGCGCGCGGCCTGGACGGCCTGCGTGCTCAGCGAGACCGAGTCCGTTCGCATATAGGTGATGTACCCCTTCTCGTACAGGCGCTGGGCGACGCTCATCGCCTGCTTCGCGCTCATCGAGAGCTTGCGGCCCGCCTCCTGCTGCATGGTCGAGGTGGTGAAGGGCGCATAGGGGCTGCGCGTGCCTGGCTTGGCTTCGACCTTGCTGACGGTGGCGCTGCCGGTCGCATCGATGGCTGCGGCGAGCGCGGTAGCATCCGCTTCGCTCAGCACGACGACGGCCTTCTTCAGCGCGCCGGTGTCGTTGAAGTCGGTGCCGCGGGCGAGCTGGCCGCCGTCGACGCGCACCAGTCGCACGCCGAACGACTGGCCCGTCGCGGATGCCGAGGCCTCGACGTCCCAGTACTCGGCGGAGACGAACGCCATCCGCTCGCGTTCGCGGTCGACGATCATGCGGGTCGCGGCGGACTGCACGCGGCCGGCGGACAGGCCGGACTTGACCTTGTACCAGAGCACAGGCGAGATGTCCCAGCCGTACAGGCGGTCGAGGATGCGGCGGGTCTCCTGCGCGTCGACGAGCGCCAGATCGAGTTCACGGGTGCGGCCGACGGCCGCCTGGATCGCGTCCTTGGTGATCTCGTGGAAGACCATGCGCTTGACGGGAACCTTGGGCTTGAGGGTCTCCAGCAGGTGCCAGGCGATCGCCTCGCCCTCGCGGTCCTCATCAGTTGCGAGCAGGACCTCGTCGGCGGTCTTGACGGCTCGGCGCAGCTCGGCGACGGTCTTGGTCTTGCGATCCGAGACCACGTAATAGGGGTCGAAGTCGTTCTCGACGTCGATGGAGTACTTCCCGTACGCCTGCTTGTCGGCAGCGGGGATGTCCTTCTTGTCGGCGAGATCGCGGATGTGGCCGACGGAGCTGAGCACTTCGTAGCCGTCGCCGAGGTATCCCTGAATCGATCGCATCTTCGTCGGGGACTCGACGATGACGAGCTTCTTGCCTTGTGCCAAGAGTGCGTCCTTTCTCCGAAGCACACCATACACACCGGACTCCTGGTGCGAGCACAGCATCGCGAGGATGCGGCGTCGTCAGAGCGGCGATGCGGTGAGAGGAAATCGCGTCAGCCCTCGGGTTGCCCTGCTCGGGCGCGGGAGACGGCGACGAGACCAGCGTACGCGGAACGAACCTCCACCGTCGCCGTGAGGCCGCGCACGGTGCACGCCGACAGGG
>JBARWR010000362.1:0-5640 GCA_049646915.1 Microbacterium sp. | reverse complement strand
TGCTGAGGTCTTTCTTGAGGTCGTCGGCGCTGTCGCCCATCTTGTCGAGCCCGCGGGCACCGTCACGGCCGGCGTCCTCGGCGGCGTCGCCGAGTAGCGCCATGGCCCGTTCGCTGTCGTCGAGCGGGTCGATGATGCCGTCGCGGATGCCGCGCTCGAAGTCGCGGGTATCGGCGGCGATCTTGATCTCGTGGCCGCGTGCCATGGTTAGTTCTTCCCGTCGAAGGCGTCGAGGATGGTCCGCACCGCTGTCTGCACCCACAGGGCCGCGATGCGCGGGATCGCATCCCGCGCGGCCGGGTAGACCACATACCCGCCCCGGCGTGTGCGGGGGAACGCGGAGCCGATCCGCCGCTTGTACGCCTTGCCCTTGCGGGATCGCGAGGTGATGACCTTGCCCGGGTTGACGCCGAACTCGGCACCGTTCGCGAGACGCGAGGCCGGCACGCCCTTGCGGAGGGTGCCGACCGTCGCGGAGCGCAGGGCGACGTTGCGGTCAGTGACGCCGACACGCGCTGTGTCGACGAGCACACGCTGCTGGATCCGGGTCGCGGCCCGCTCACGCACCTCGCCCGTCCAGATCTTCTCCGCGTCGCGCTTGGTGTGCGTGTTGATCTGTTTGCGGGTCTCGGCGGGCACCTGGCGCACAGCGAGCAGCATCGACCGCAGGGGTGAGTCGATGTTGAGGCTGATGCGCCCGATGCCCGCCATGACCGTCAGGCCAGCGCCGGCTGACCCGTGACGGGCAGCGTGACCGACGAGGTCGCGAACTCGCCGACGCCGCCGCCGATCCCGCCGGGGATGAGCGTGATCGTCGCGGTGACCTTCTTGGCCGAGGTGCCCTTCTTGGGCGTGAACTCGACGGTGACCTGCTTGCCGGGGTTCGCAATCAGGTACTGCGCGAAGCTGTTCGCCGTCTCGTAGTCCTGCGCGTAGTCGACCGTCGCATCCCACTCGGTGGAGCCGACGTCACGGAACACGGCCGAGGGGGTGAGCCCGCGCCATGTCTGGATGGGCGTGGTGGGGTTGAACAGCACGCGCGAGACGTGCGCCTCGAAGTCGCCGACAGCGGTCGCGCCGTCCTTGATCGAGAGCGTGCAGTCGCGAAGCACGAACGGCTTCACTGCGATAGCGGCCATGATGATTACTCCTTAGGGGTGATGTCGACGAATGCGAACAGGGTCAGCGCCCACGACCATGAGCCGGTGCGCTCGACGCGCTGCTTCTCGGCGGTCGTCCAGGCGAGGTCTTCGTGCGGGTCGAGCACGGCGATCAGGTCGACGAGGTGATCCTCGGACGCGGCCTCGCCGCCCCGGTCGGTGCGCGGGTCGGTGAGGATCAACTGCACCTCGGCGGCGAGCACACCATGCGGGAGCGGCTGAGTATCGAACGTGGTCGCGATGCGGCGGAACTCGATATACACCGCCGGGGAGAGCGTGGCATCCGGCGCCTCGATGTCCTTCTCGATCCGCCACGTCGACGGCAGCACGTCGCGCAGGCGCTCGGCGAGCTCGTCGCGGACGGAGGGAATGTCAGAGAACATGGGGTTTCCCGTCGACGGGGCGGATGATCTGCTTGATGGTCTTGTCCAGCGGGTACGGGCGGAACACGAAACCATCCGGCCCGACGTCGCCCTCACCGGTCGTGCGTCCGCTGTTCCACAGGTTGCGTGCCTGCTGCAGCTGCGCGTACACATACCGGGCGGGGACAGCGTCACCCTCAGCCGGACCGGCGGGCCAGGTCACGGTGAAGGTGCTCGGACTGTACGGGCCAACCGTGCCGAACCCTCCCAACAGCTGCATAGCTTCCGATACCTGGATGCTCCAGGAAGGGTTGGCCTCGGGCGGTGTCGTAATCAAGATCAGACCGGGGTAGATAGCGAACGCGTCGGGCAGCAGAAATGTCGATGTGAACATCCGTATCGCGTCCTGCTGCACGAACACAGTTGCAGTCACGATGTCGCCGCGGCGGGACAGCTCGACCCGCTCGCCCGTCTCCCATGTGAAGCTGACGGGTTCGTAGACGGGCGGTGTCGTGGCCGGAGCGTAGGCGATCACCTGTTCGCGCGCGGTGTCGAGGATCATGTCGCACAGTTCGGCGTTCTCGATCGGTGCGTCTGACCACGCGGACCCGAGGCGCTCCTGCGCCTCGGAGTCCGACGCGCTGTACCAGGTGACCATGACGGATCAGGCGTCCGCGGTGCCGATGAGGACCAGCGCCTCGGGCCGCTTCACGAACGTCTGGAGGTAGCCGTGCACGGCCTTGTCGATGCCACCGCGGGCGAGGTCGAGGGCGTCGACTTCGAGCAGTCCGCCGGCGGGGCGGTCGAAGTCGATCGCGTACGAGCTTCCGACGAGCACCGCGCCGGTGTTGTCGATGCCGACGTCGCCGTTCACAACCTGCACGTTGCCGTCGACGGTTCCCTCGCCGGAGGTCGACAGGGCGATGTTGACGAACGCGGGCAGGTTCTGCTCGCCGCCAGCGGCGTAGATCAGCTGCTCGTAGTCGATGTCGTTCACGATCGCGAACGTAGGGGTGTCGCGGCGCCCGTCAGTCTTGCGCTTCTTGACCGCCAGGATGCCCTGGATGAGGTGGCCGAGCGCGGCCGGGTAGTTCGCCGGGTAGGCGGTCGTGTCGGGCGCGACCGGTGTGCCTGCTGTCGCGACCGTGTACGACAGTGCGAGGTCGTCCTGCCAGATGAGGTAATCCTCCTGCTGGAGGCGGAGGAATGCGAGGACGAAATCGAGCCCGCCTGGGAGGTCCCACATCTCGCGGCCGATGTCCTCACCCATCGCCCACCGGTCGAGCACGCTGGAGTGCTCGGTGACGCGGCCGTTGTGCGACTTGATCGCCGTCTTGTTGCCGGCCCAGGTACCGTCCATCGGCGCGTTCAGCGGTGCGCCGGCGGTGCCGCGGAGAACCTTGTAGCCCTTCTTGCCGCCGGCGTAGATCTCGGTGCCGGGGTTGAACAGGGTGATGTACTCCTGCACGTAGGTGACGCCGGCGGCGATGTCACCCATCCAGTTCGGCTGGATCGCAGCGCCAGCATCGGACATCACGATGTCGGAGAGTGCGGCGAGGACCTCGATGCCCTGCTGGTCGGCGCGGTTCGTGCGGACGGCTGCGATAGCCGCGGCGATCTCCATGCCGGATGGACCGCGCGATGCGAGCACGGCCGTGCCGCCTGCGGGTGCGATGGTGCCGGGGACAGCCCCAGCCTGGACGGTTTCCTGCTCGGCCACGATGGGCTCCTCTTCGGTGTCGGCCGAGGTGACCTCGGTCTCGGTGGATGTGGTGATGGTGGTGGTCGTGGTGCCGCCCTCGACCTCAGCGGTCGTGGACTCCGACTCGTAGACGCGCTTGAACTTGCGGCCGTCGTAGTCGGTGTAGGTGTACTCGGACTCGGACTTGTCGGATGCGACCTCCCCCTCGGCGAGCTCGGCGAGCACGCGGGCGGATCGGAACGCGCCAGCGACGAGCTGCGCGGCGCCGGTGAGGATGCCGTTGCGCGCGACCCGGCCGGCGTCAATGTCGGTCTTGAACTCGGCGGACAGCGCCCTGCGGGTTCCCTGCGGGTTGACCGCGTCGGCGAGGGCCGCGTCACCGGCCGGGGTGCGCGCGTAGGAGAACGTCGCCATGATGCCCTGCGCTGTCTCCCACAGCCGCGATGCCCGTCCGACCGGCTGATAGCGGTCGTGGTCGAGGTTCAGGGTCACGACGGACGGGTCGGCGGGAAGCTCGATCGAGCCGGCCTCGACCGTGAACCGGCCACTGCTGGTCTGCCCGACCTCGTGGAATGGGATCAGGAGCCCCGTGCTGGAGCGCTCGTCGAGGCTGGCGAGTACCTCGCCGCCCTGGATGGTGATGTCGTGCATGGTCAGTCCTCGCTTGTCTGCTGCTCAGTTGGGTTCGGCACGGTCAGGAACGCGGACGTGTCGACACGGATGGACTCCCCCGGCGCGCACACGTCGTCGAGGGAGAGTCGGGCGGCGATCGCGGATGCGAACTTGCGGACGCCGAAGTCCCACACCTCGTTGCGCTGCGCGCCGTTCTGCACGCCGGTGTAACGCATCTCGGTGCCACCGCCGGATCCGCCCTGTCGGACGCCTTCGAGCATCGATGCGGGCAGGCCGGCGTGGTTGGCGAGGTCGAGGCGGTTCGCGTTGCGGCCGGTCTCGAACAGGTCTGCGGGGATCGTCGCGCCGCCGGTGTCGACCTCGACGTAGCTCGGCTTCATCGCGACGGCGCCGCCCTTCGCCGAGCGCCCGGTGATCCACCGCTGACGGAATTCTTCCCGCTCGTCCCAGTCCCACCCGTCCCACACGACACCTTCGACAGACAAGACGGTCTGTGCGATGGGGTTGTCAATGCGGTCGCGGTAGGCGTCGGCGATGGTGCGGGCGGCTTTGATGTCGTCGAGCGCGTCGACGAGCATGCCGTTCTTGCCGTAGCCGACTCGGATCGGGACGACGCGCTGACGGTAGCGCGGGTCGATCTGCGCGTTGACCTGGATACTGGCGTCCTTCCCGATCCACCACAGCGCGCGCGGGATGTGCAGCGCGTCGACGGGCAGACCATCAGCGCCGAGCTCGAAACCGATCGCCGCCCACCCGTGCATGAACAGGTCGGATGTGACAGCCCAGCGCAGGTCGTACGGCGGGATGCCGGTCCGGGTGTTCGTCAGCCAATCTGGCTGATCGGCCTTCCGGGTGTCGCCCTGGTAGGTGAACCAGGGCATGTCGGCGATGACGGAACAGATCACGTCGTGCGCCCGGTCGACCGCCGGCACCCGGAATGCGGTGTCTCGGGTCACCGCATCCGGGGCGACGGGCAGCGCGTCGGCGACGAACAGCGAGTGGATGCTGTCCTGCGGCGAGTACCAGGACAGCAGTCCACCCGTCACCGCTGATGCGGCCGGGCCGAGGAACAGATCACGGAAGAATCCCACGGCATGAGAGTGGCCCCGACCTTACACATTCACGGTTCGCGTCGGCGTGTCGCAGTCTTCGGGATGCCGACTGGCGTACATCTTCGCCGCGTTCCGCGCCCGATATTCCCCCGGGTGCACGTTCGCTTCGTGCGCGGATGCGGACGTGTGCGCGGCCGACATCGACAGCGCGAACGCATGCCAGTGCACGCATGACGAGCAGCGCACGCGCACGCCGCCGGCGGACTTCTCAAGTCGGATGCTGGGTCGGTTCATGGTGGTCCTCTCAGAAGTGGAATGCGTCGGCGGGCTTGGTGTGCACGGGTGCGTCGGCGAGGTACCGGAGCGCGAGCGCCGCCGCCTCCAGCGGGGTCACGTCGGCTTCGGGGTCGTCCTTCGGTGCGCCGAATCGGAACGTGCCGTAGTTGCCGAACGCCTGGCGGGTCGCGATCTGCGCGGCCTTCTCCAACTGCGGGTGATGGAAGATCACGAGGTCGTCGTCCTCCAGCGCCTTGAGGAATCCGACCGTCGAGCCGGGGATGTCGGCCGTGACGGTCGGCTTCATCACCGGGCGCGGCGTTGCCTTGCCGATCTCCTGCTCGGCGATCTGCTCGGTGTACCCGCGCTTGTCGTAGACGAGCGTCGTCGGCGAGCGGCGCAACCGGACGATCACCTCGCGCGCGAGGCCGGACGTGCCCTGCTGCCACCACCAC
>JBARWR010000361.1:0-3400 GCA_049646915.1 Microbacterium sp. | reverse complement strand
GTGCACATCAGCGGCATCGACCAGCGGGCGAACCCGCTCGGCGCCAAGCGCGCCATGGGCGTGCTGCCCGATCGGCTGCGCACGTTCGACCGCCTCACCGGACGGCAGCTGCTGCACTATTACGGCCAGCTGCGTCGTCTGAGTCGCGCGGTCATCGACAAGCGCGTCGGCGACCTGGCGCGGGCCTTCGACCTCACCGAGGCCCTGGGGCGTGTGGTCTCGGACTACTCGGCGGGCATGACGAAGAAACTCATGATCGCCGGGGCGCTGATCCACTCGCCGCGCGTCCTCGTGCTCGATGAGCCGTTCGAAGCAGTCGACCCGGTGTCCTCAGGCGTGATTCTCGACATCCTGCGCTCCTATGTGACTCACGGCGGCACGGTGATCCTCTCCAGCCACGGAATGGACCTGGTGGAGAGGGTGTGCTCGCGCGTCGCGGTCATCGTCGACGGCGAAGTCCTCGCCGAGGGGACGATCGACGAGGTGCGCGCGGGCCAGACGCTCACCGCACGGTTCGTCGAACTCTCCGGAGCCGGCGCCGAAGTGGAGGGGCTCGAGTGGTTGCACACGTTCTCCGACTGAGGCTCGCCCTGCTCGCAGGCGCTCTGCGCGGTGAACGCCCGGGTCGCAGACTGCTCGCGCTCGTCGCAACCGTCGTGGTCACGATCGCCGTCTGCATCGCTGTGATCGGACTCGGCAGCGCCACGCTGCCGCCCGCCCGCACCGTGACGGTGCTCGCGGCGGCGGCATCCCTCGTCGCCTTCTTCCTGGCCCCGATGCTGACCGGCACCCCCGACCAGCTGGACCCGCGCAGGTTCGCCCCGTTCGGGGTGGATGAGAAGCGGATGCCGTGGATCCTCGCGCTCGCCTCGCTCGTCAGCATCCCGAGCCTCGCCCTCATCGCGGTCAACGTCTGCTTCGTCATCATGGCGGTCGCCGTCGGTGGGATCGCCTGGCCGGTCGCGATCGCCGCTGCGGTCGTCGCCGTCGTCTCCACCGCGCTGGTGGCACGCATCGGCATGGCGATCAGCGCGATCACGCTGCCGGAACGTCGATCGCGGGAGCTGACGGTCCTGTTCACCATTCCGGTGATCGTGGTCGCGTTCCCGGTCGCCGCGTACTTCGCGTCCCTGAAGTGGGACGGCCAGGTGCCCGGATCCGTGGACATGGCGGCGACTGTGGTGGGATTCTCTCCACTGGCGGCCCCGCAGGCGTTCCTGTTCCACCTCGCCGAAGGCGACACGGGTGCAGCCTGGGCGAGCGGGGTCATCGCTCTGGCCTCCCTGGGTCTGCTCCTGGCCCTCTGGGCGTACCTGGTTCGACGCCTGCTGACCACGACCGAGCGTCCGTACGCCACCCGTGAGCGCTCCGGGCTCGGCTGGTTCGGCTCGCTGCCCGCCAACGCGTTCGGCGCCGTCGCCGCACGCAGCCTGGTCTACTGGCTGCGCGACCGACGCTACATCGTCAACATCCTCATCGTGCCCATCGCCGGTGTGCTCACCGTGTTCCCGCTGATGGTCGCCGGCGTTCCGCTGTGGGTGGCCGCCCTGGTGCCGGTGCCGCTGATGGCGCTGTTCTTCGGCTGGCTGCCGCACAACGACGTGGCATACGACTCGACGGCGCTGTGGATCCACATCGCCAGCGGCGTGCGAGGACTGCCCGACCGGCTCGGCCGCCTGGTGCCCGTGCTGCTCGTGGCGATCCCGGTGCTCGCGATCGCGGTCTCGGTCACGCTCGCATACATCAACCACTGGCACCTGCTGCTGCCGTTGATCGGCGTGGCGGCGGCTCTGCTGCTGACCGGACTCGGCATGTCGAGCATCGCCTCGGTCGTCGCGCCGTACGCGGTGTCGCGCCCGGGGGACAGTCCGTTCCAGCAGCCGCAGCGGGCGTCGTCGCACGGCTCGTTCGGCGCGGCCGGAACCTTCGTCGGGGCGCTGGTGCTCAGCGCACCGACCCTGTGGCTGTTCGTCCTCACCGTCCTGGAAGGCGACCGGCATGCGCCCGCCGCCTTCTGGACGGGCATCATCACCGGTGTGCTGGTGCTGTTCGGCGGTGCGGCGATCGGCGGCGCCATCTTCGAGCGCAACGGCGCGCGGCTGATGGAGTTCGTCGAGACCACCTGATCCCGGTGGCCGGGCGGCGGCTAGAATCTCCACATGAGTACTCCGCTGGACAGCCCCGATCAGGGTGGCGTGGCAACACTTGATCGCGAACTCGAAGAGCTCCTCCGCGAGGAGAACCTCGAGCCAGGCGACCATGAGCGCTTCTCGCATTACGTCAAGAAGGACAAGATCCTCGAGTCGGCCATCACCGGCAAGCCGGTGCGTGCGCTGTGCGGCAAGAAGTGGACCCCGGGGCGCGACCCCGAGAAGTTCCCGATCTGCCCGACGTGCAAGGAGATCTACGAGAAGATGGTCGGCTAGCGTCAGTCCTGATCCAGACCCTTCGACTCGTCGCTGCGCTCCTTGCTCAGGAACAGGTCGGCCCCTCCGGGCCATCGACACCCTTCGACTCGTCGCTTCGCTCCTCGCTCAGGAACCGGTCGGTCCCTAACGGGCGTCTACGAACATTGTCGGAATCGCGGGATCCGACTTGCTGAGCGCGAGTGCCCGCACGGGCAGCTCCTCGCGTACCCGCAGATGATGTTCACGAGCGGATGCCGTTCCCTCGGCGCCCTCGTGGGCGGAGTCGATCTCGCCGTTGTCGACGAGCACGACCTGCAGTGAGCGGCCGTCCGGGTGATCGGATGCCGCGCTGAGACGCTCGAAACCGTCGGACACCACGATGGTCTCGGCCGTCGCGACGCCGTCCTTCAGCGAGCGGAACGCCGCCTTGCGCCCGCCCTTGGAGCTCTTCTCGGGTGAGGCCTTCGCCACGGCCACCCAGCCGCCGCTCGCATCCTGACGTGCGACGAGCTTGTAGACCATTCCCGCGGTGGGGTAGCCGGAGCCTGTGACGACCGAGGTGCCGACGCCGTAGAAGTCGACGGGGGACGCCGCCAGCGCGGCGATCGCGTACTCGTCGAGGTCGCTGGTGACGGTGATCTTCGTGTCCGTCGCGCCGAGCTCGTCGAGCTGAGCGCGCACCTCGGCCGCGACGATCGGCAGATCGCCCGAATCCAGCCGCACGCCGCCCAGCCCTGTTCCGGCCACGCGCACGGCGGTCTCGACGCCGGTGCGGATGTCGTACGTGTCCACGAGCAGTGTGGTGTCCACACCGAGGCTGTCGACCTGCGTGCGGAAGGCCTGCTCCTCGCTGTCGTGCAGCAGAGTCCAGGAGTGCGCGGCGGTGCCCATCGTGGGGATGCCCCACCGCCGACCCGCCTCGAGGTTGCTGGTCGCGCTGAATCCGGCGATGAACGCGGCGCGCGCGGCAGCCACGGCGGACCGCTCGGCGG
>JBARWR010000360.1:0-2559 GCA_049646915.1 Microbacterium sp. | reverse complement strand
CTCGTGGGTCGGTGAGAACGCCATCCACGGCGCGGCGCCCATCCTCGCGCGACTGGCCGAGTACCGGGCGCGTGAGATCGCGGTGGAGGGGCTCGGCTACCGCGAGGGGCTGAACGCCGTCAGCATCCGCGGCGGAGTCGCAGGCAACGTCATCCCCGACCTCTGCGAGGTCGAGGTGAACTACCGCTTCGCGCCGAGCAAGAGCATCGCGGATGCCGAAGAGCATGTGCGCGCGGCGTTCGCCGGCTTCGAAGTGGAGATCACGGATGCGGCAGCCGGCGCCCGCCCGGGCCTGGACGCACCCATCGCGCAGCGCTTCCTGGCGGCGGTGGGCGGAGAAGCCCACGCCAAGTACGGCTGGACCGACGTCGCACGCTTCTCGGCGATGGGGGTGCCGGCTGTGAACTACGGCCCCGGCGACCCGCATCTTGCGCATCATGACGAGGAGCGGGTTCCGCTCGCTCAGATCGAAGAGGTCGAACGCGGGCTGCGCGCGTGGCTGATGGCGTCCTGACCTCGGGCATCCGCCGCTGGATGCGGCTGCCGGTCGTCGGGCGCATCGCGATCGTCTACCTGCTCTCCCGACTGGTGACGACCGGCTTCCTGGTGCTCGCCACTCTGGTCTCGAGCCCCGGGTCGCGGTTCGGGCCGACGCCGAGCCTGCGCGACTTCGTGCTCGGCTGGGACGCGCAGTGGTACTGGTGGGTGGCGGTGAACGGCTACCCGTCCTCGCTTCCGATGACCGACACCGGAGCGGTGGGCGAGAACGCCTGGGCCTTCATGCCCGCGTACGCGTACCTGTCCCGATGGGTCGGCATGGGCGACTGGGCGACGGGGGCGCTGCTGGTGTCGCTGACGGCCGGATTCCTCGCCTGCCTCATGTTGCATCGGCTGCTGCGGCGCCGCATCGGCTCCACCGCGGCGATGTGGGCCGTGTGCTTCTTCGCCAGCGGCCCGCTGGCACCTCTCTTCCAGGTCGGCTACGCCGAGGTCCTGTTCGTGCTGCTGCTGCTCGTCGCGCTCGACCTGGTCGCCGTACGCCGCTACTGGCCGCTGTACTTCGTGCTGCCGCTGATGGGCTTCACGCGCCCCGGCATCCTCGCCTTCTCGTTGTTCCTCGCACTGCACGGCATCGTGCGGTGGATGCGGCGCGACCGGGAGCGGCTGCCCGCGCGACAGATCGTGCACATCGTCGCACTGGGACTGCTGAGCGCCGCGATCGGATTCTCCTGGCAGGTCATCGCGGCCGTCGTCACCGGCGATCCCACTGCGTACCTGAGGACAGAGCTGGCGTGGCGACGGAACTGGCTGCCCGATGCCGGATCCGACTTCTTCCCCTTCGAAGGATTCGTGCGCGGCGCCGAGTTCTGGATGGGGCAGGCGGGACTGCCCGCCTGGTCCGGTTGGGTCCTGCTCGCGGTGCTCGTGGCGGGTGCTGCCTGGATGCTGCTGCGCGGGCGCGCCGTGCGGCGGCTGGGATCCGAGATCCGGCTGTGGAGCGCGAGCTACCTGCTGTACCTGCTCGCGGTCTTCTTCCCGCAGTCCAGCACGCTGCGTCTGCTCATCCCTCTCACGCCGCTCTGGGGAGCTCTGGCTGTGCCGCGTTCCCGCGGCTGGCGGTGGGGGATGCTGGGGCTCTGCCTGCTGGCGCAGTGGCTCTGGATCCTGTCGATGTACGGTCTCGCGCAGACGTTCTGGCAGGTTCCATAGGCGCTTTGTGACCTCGTGACACACCAGTGTCGTCCGCTGACGATAAACTTGATGCATACCACCGAGGGAAAGGTTGGCCACGATGGCAGCGATGAAGCCGAGGACCGGCGACGGACCGATGGAGGCCGTGAAGGAGGGGCGACTCATCATCGTTCGCGTTCCGCTCGAAGGAGGAGGCCGCCTGGTCGTCTCCGTGAACGACGCCGAGGCGAAGGAGCTTCACGACGTGCTCGCAGCAGTCGTGAACCCTGCCTGAGCCGCGATAAACGAAGAAGGGCGATGGAGTGATCCATCGCCCTTCTTTCACATCTGCGCTTCTTTCACATCCGTGCGCTACTCCGAGATGCGCGACAGCTGCAGCAGGCCCTCACCCGTCGTGGACAGGGCGGCCAGCACTGCAGGCGACTCCTGGGTCTCCTGCACGAGCGACCGGTAGGCCGAGGTGACGGCGTCGCGCTGCACCGGGTCTGCCGTCCGGCCACCCGCCAGCACGCGGGGCACCAGCACCAGGCCGCCGGTGCGCACCAGACGCAGCCCGTGCTCGACGTATTCGATGACGTTCTCCGGATCGGCGTCGACGAGGACGATGTCGTAGGAGCTCTCGTTCATGCGGGGAAGCACGTCGGCCGCGCGGCCCGTGATGAAGCGGGCCTTCGCCGGCGGGATCTTCGCGTCGATGAACGCCTGCCGTGCCGCGGCGAGGTGTTCGGGCTCGTTGTCGATCGTGGTCAGCACCGCCTGCGGCGCACCGCGCAGCAGCCACAGCCCCGACACGCCGGCGCCGGTTCCGATCTCGACCATGGAGCGTGCACCGGATGCCGCGGCGAGAACCGCGAGCTGTGCGCCGAC
>JBARWR010000359.1:0-3285 GCA_049646915.1 Microbacterium sp. | reverse complement strand
GCCCGTCGGGTCGCCGGCTGCAGGCTGCCGAAGTCGATGGCCCCGCCGCCCGCGATCTGCGGGTCGTACGGCACGCGCAGCACGTGCTTGGCTCGCGTGGAGAAGTGCGACTCCAGTTCGCTCAGCCGCACCAGCGGAGCGCCGGGCGTCGACTGGTTCAGCACCACGATGGCCTCGCGCGCCAGTGTCGAGTATCCGTTGCTCTCCAGCCAGGTGAGCGTCTCGGACGCGAGTCGAGCCTCATCGACGCTGAGCCCCGACACGATGATGAGCTGGTCGGCGAGATCGAGCGTGGCACCCATCACCGAGTGCACGATGCCGGTGCCCGAATCGGTGAGGACGAGCGAGTAGTACTGCGCGGCGACTGTGGCGACGTCGCGGTAGTCGCCGTCGCCGAAGGCCTCGGACACCCGCGGGTCCGAGTCGGATGCGAGCACGTCCAGACGGGTCTCATCACGCGCCACGAGCGCGGAGAGGTCGTGGAAGCCGCGGATGTCGTGCTGTGCGCGCACGAGATCGCGGACGGACTTCGTGTGACCCCCCACGACGCGCTCGGCGAGGGTTCCGCGGTCGGGGTTGGCGTCGACCGCGATCACGCGGTCGTCGCGCGCATCGGCGAGTGCCATTCCGAGCAGTGCCGTGATCGTCGTCTTTCCGACGCCGCCCTTGCGGGACAGCACCGGCACGAAGCGGGCGTTGCCCGGCATGGGCGCGGCGATCCGAGCACTGAGCTGCTTGCGCTCGCGCGCCTTGCGTCCGTCGCCGACATTGATGCGACCGCCCGAGATCGCATAGAGCAGGTGGCTCCAGGTGCCCTCCGGCTCGGGTTTCGAGATCCGCGCCGGGTCCAGAAGGCGATCCGCGGTGAGCAGATCCGCGCTCTCGCGGCCTCCGTCGCCGAGATCGTCGAGCCGCTTCGATGCGAGCTCGAGTTCGGGTCGAGCGGTCTCTGCGACCTTCCGCTCGGTCGCGGAGCGCGATGCGGGTGCGGGGTCGTTCGTCGCCATGGGACGGTTCTCCTCCGGTCTTCCGGCCGCAGCGGGCCGGGGTGCGTCTGGGGTGCGGGGGCGCGCAGGAGACATGGCCTGTCGCAGCTCCGCCTTGGCTGCGGCGACCACGGACTCGAGGTCAGAGAGCCCCTGTGTTTCGACAACGGGCTCAGCTTCGACAACGGGCTCAGCGGCGGCCTGTGCACGGACAGGGGCGTCCGGCGCCTCTGCGGGTGCGACGGATGCCGGGGAGGAGTCGTTCACGGCAGAAGTGCTCTTCGCGCCCGGCTCGCTCGTCAGCGCCGGCTTCGGCTCGGTCGTCTGCTCGGTCGCTTCGGTCGGCTCTGACGTCACCGGTTCGACCGACGACCCGGTCCCCGCAGATGCCACAGCCCCGGCAGATGCTGCAGCCTTCGTCGCCGGGTCGGTCGTGACGACCGGTTTCGCCTTCGTGGCCGGCTTCGCCTTCGCGTCCGGCTCGGTGTTCGTGTCCGGCTCGGTCTTCGTGGCTGGTTCGGTCTTGGCAGACGGCTTCGCCTTCGCAGCCGGTTCGGACTTGGCAGACGGCTTCGCCTTCGAGACAGACTTCGCCTTCGCAGCCGGCTTCGCCTTCGCGGCCGACTTCGATGCCATCGCCGGAGTGACCTCCACTGCAGAGGCGGCCACGACAGGGGCCGGCTCAGCGGCATCCGAGTTCTCCGCCTCCGCCACCATCTCGGCATCGACCACGCCCGCGTCGGGAGCATCCGCGACCGGAGACACCGCGGCGCCGTCCTCCTCCACCACGGGCTCCGCCTCGACGCTCGCGTCCTCCACAGCCTCCGCGGGCAGTTCGATGACGATCTCCGAGGCATCCTGCCGGATGCGCGCCAGTGTGTCGGCGTCGACGACCGACGAGGTGTCGATGATCAGGTCCGAGACGATCTCGCCGTCGACGACCGCATCGTCCACCAGGTCGTCGTCGTCCCCGCCCGTGGGCATCGAGACGCTGACCTGCGCGGTGCCGCCGGGCAGGCCGATGGCCGAGATGTCGGACGACGTCGTGTCGTCGAGCACCCCCAGCGAATCGTCCCCTTCGGGGTCCACGTTGTTCTTCGAGGCCACAGTCACCACTCCAAGCCGGGCGCACATGCGCCCGCCCAAGGTTAGTGCGCCGGACGTATCACGACCAAAAGATCGCCTGCGTCGACCTGCTGGGTCTCGGTGATCGCGAGTCTGTCGACGACCCCGTCCACGGGGGTCGTGATGGCCGCCTCCATCTTCATCGCCTCGATGGATGCCACCGCGTCACCGGCCTTCACCACGGCTCCCTCCTCGACCTTCAGCGTCACCGCACCCGAGAACGGGGCCGCGATCTGACCGGGCTTGGAGGTGTCCGCCTTCTCGACCTCGTGCACGTCGACGGCGATCGATCGGTCGCGCACCGCCACCGGGCGCAGCTGCCCGTTCAGCGTCGTCATGACCGTCCGCATGCCCTTCGGGTCGGCCTCGCCGATCGCTTCCAGGCCGACGTACAGGCGCACTCCGCGCTCGATCTCCACCGCGTGCTCGGCGCCGGGGACGAGACCGTACAGGTAATCGGCGGTGTCCAGCACCGAGAGGTCGCCGAACTCCTCACGACCCTGCCGGAAGATCTTGGTCGGCGCGGGGAACAGCAGTTCGTTGAGCATGCCGCGGCGCTCCTCGGGGGTGCCCTCCAGTGCGGCCTGCTGGGCATCGGTGAGCGGCGTGATGCCCGCCTTGGACGCGCGACCGGCGAGCACCTTGCTGCGGAAGGGCTCCGGCCATCCACCGGGCAGATCGCCCAGCTCTCCCGCCATGAAGCCGACCACCGAATCGGGGATGTCGTAGCGCTCGGGGTTCTCCGCGAAATCGGCGGGGTCCGCCTTGACGGCCGCGAGGTGCAGGGCGAGATCGCCGACGACCTTCGACGACGGCGTCACCTTCGGCACGCGACCGAGGATCGCATCGGCTGCCGCGTACATGTCCTCGATGAGCTCGAAATCATCCGACAGGCCCAGCGCGATCGCCTGCTGACGCAGGTTGGACAGCTGCCCTCCGGGGATCTCGTGGTGATAGACGCGACCGGTGGGGCTGGGCAGTCCCGACTCGAACGGACGGTACAGACGGCGCGTGGCCTCCCAGTACGGCTCGAGATCGGATGCCGCCTGCAGATCGAGCCCGGTGTCGCGGTCGGTGTGCGCCAGGGCGGCGATCAGCGCCGACAGCGACGGCTGGCTGGTGGTGCCCGACATCGGCGCGGACGCCACGTCGACGGCATCCGCGCCTGCCGCAC
>JBARWR010000358.1:0-11623 GCA_049646915.1 Microbacterium sp. | reverse complement strand
GAGGCAATCCGATCGAGATCGCCGGACCGACGGCCAGGTTCAGGCCGGACAGTGCGATCACCAGCGTCCGGGTGGCGCGCTCGCGACCCAGGTGCCGGAAGCCATCGGCGACATCGCGCAGCACGCTCTGTCGCGCTGCGGCGCGGGGGAGGGCGAAGCGCGGGCGCAGCCACAGCAGGATGAAGACGACGACCACCACATAGGTGACGGTGTTCAGACCGGCGCTGCCCGCGATGCCGTACGCCGCCACGAGGAATCCGCCGATCGCCGAACCGGCCATCGTGCCCAGACGCGAGAGAGTCTGACTGAGCGCGGAGTAGGCGGGCAGATCCGCGACGTCCACGAGCTGGCGGGGCATCGTGCCCGCAGCCGGTTCGAAGAAGGCGTCGCACAGTCCGAACGCCACGCTCGCCGCGAGCAGCAGCGCCACGGTTGGCGTCGTCGCGAGACACCACACCGTGACCGTGACCAGCACCCCGATGCGCAGGACGTTGAACACCACCATCAGCCGTCTGGCATCCGTGCGATCCGCGTAAGCCCCGCCGATCAGCAGCACGACAGCGCGGGGCAGGGTGCCGGCCGCCACCACCAGCCCCGCGACGGCGGGAGACGCGATCTGCACGGCCGTCCACGCGAACGCGATCAGGAAGACCGCGTCACCGGCGTCGGAGACGGCCTTGATGGTCAGCCACGCCTGCACCATCCGGTCCTTCCGGAAAGCAGGCGGCCGGTGCAGCATCCGGGTCTCGCCGATCGTCATCTCACACCTCCGTCGGAAAGCCGTGCGCGAAGAAGTACACCGGCAGGCGCTCCTGGCCGTCGTCGCGGTCGATCCCGGCCTTCCATTCGTCGATCAGGGAGCTCAGCCGGTGCTGCAGCTCCGTCAGCTCCTCGCCCGTCGCCCAGGACAGCGTGTCGGTGTTGAATCCTTCGACATCGCTCTGCGCGGAGACTCGGTACCAGCGCTGCAGACGATCCAGCTGGTTTCGCACGTTGGCGCGCTGCGCCTCGCGGGCGAGGAGGGCGTCGGCGGGGGAGTCGAAGTCTGCGGACGACCAGCTGAACGATCGCCGGGCGAGTTGCCACCAGCTTGCACGACGATCGCCGTCCGGCGGATCGACCTGTTCGACGACACCGGCCTTCTGCAGCATCCGCAGGTGATGGCTGATGCTGCCCACCTGCGCGTCGAGCGCCCGCGCGAGGACGCCCACCTGCGTGGCGCCGTGCAGCAGCAGGCGATCGACGATGCGTCGTCGAAGCGGGTGCGTGATGGCCGTGATGACCGAGATATCTTCCACGTCGCCAACGCTAAAGGCGAAGCCGAATACTCACAAGAGTTCTTGTATACCCCGGAAAATCAAGGATTCTCGAGAGGCTGACGACGGCGACGCCGTCGGATCAGCCAGATGACCAGCAGCACGACGCCGCCGATCGCCAGCCAGGGGAGCAGGAACCCGAAGGCCACCACCAGCGCATTCAGCGAAACGATGAGGCCGTTCCAACCGGCCAGCAGTCCGTCGGCGAACCCCGCAGGATCGGCCTTCGTCGCCGAGGTGCGCTCGGTCAGCTGGATGGACACCGTCGACATCGCCACCTGCTCGTCGATGCCCTTCAGCTGCTGCTCGTAGCTCTCCAACTGTGCCTGGCGCTCGCTCAGAGCCGACTCGGCCGAGATCAGATCGGCGACGGAACCTGACTTCGACATCAGCTCCGTCAGCCTCTTCACCGAAGCGCGAGACGCTTCGACTCGCGCCCGCAGATCCACTGCCGTCGAGGTGACATCCTGCCGCGAGATCGAAGACTGCAGCACTTCGCCGTCGTCGCCGACAGCGCGCATCACGTCCTCGAGTTCGTCGGCGGGGATGCGGATGCTGATCCACCCGCTGCCCGGTTCGCGTGGACCGACGGGAGAGGTATCGCTCGATCCCTGTGCGAAGCCGATGTCCGTGGCTTCGACGTAGCCGTCGTGCGCGGCGGCGAGGTCGCCGATGGCATCCGAGGCTTTCGACACATCTGCGACGCGCAGCGTCACCTGCGCCGTCGTGATGATGTCGCGCCCTGTCATCGCATCTCCACCGGCAGCGGAGTCCACTGCGGTGTTCGGCGAGCCGCCCGCCGCACTTGTGTCGGCGGGAGCCATCTCGGAAGCACCGTGCAGTGCGACCCCGGAATCCCGCGCCGGAGCAGCGACCCCGATGACGGACGAACCGGTGCTCATCTGCGACGACGTGACCGCTGTCAGCAGGGGAGGTGCGATGAGGATGCCGCCGACGAACGCGGCGGCGATGCCGATCCCGGTGGCCCAGCTGCGCCGACGCGAGCGGGCGCCGGTGCGCGTCACCACAGGCTTGCGCCGATCCTCTCCGATCTCGTCGAACACGGCGTTCTCGATCCGTGCGATGCTGTCGTCGCTCAGCGGCGGCAGTGCGATGCCGGTGTTCTCGGTCATGCGTCTCTCACTTCCTTCACCGCGCCGCGAAGACGCGTGCGCACCCGGGAGAGACGGTTGCGGACGACTGCGTGGCTGACTCCGAGTTCTTCCGCAGCGACCTGGTATGCGTAGCCGTCGACGGTGCACAGGCGGAAGACGGCGCGGTCCAGCTCGTCGAGCCGGTCGACCTCGTCCGCGATGCGCTCCGCGAGCGCCGCGGAGATCACCTGATCCTCGACGCTCACGATGTCGGGGATCGTCTCGTCCATCGCATCCGCCGTGTTCGCGTGATCCCGCCTCAGCACGCGCAACCGGTTCGCGGCCTGAAATCGGCAGATCGTCGCCAGCCACGGCAGCAGCGAGGCGCTCGCGAGCTGCAGGGCCGGCAGCTTCCGCCAGGCGACCACGAACGTCTCCTGGGCGACGTCCTCGGCATCCGGGATGGAGCCGAGGATGCCGTGGGCGATCCAGTACACCGGCCTGACGTAGGCGCGATAGATCGCGCGGAAGGCATCCTGATCACCGGATGCTGCCCGCTCGGCCCATTCGCGGTCGTCGTTGTTCGTCGGCATTCTCATTCCGATCGCTGGCTGTCGCAGTATGTCTCTCACCTGAGAGTGTCGAAGGATCCCTCATCGTCTCAGACTCGGGTACGATCGTTCGAGCGAAGGGGAGTATCCCGTCATCGCGCGGATCGTCATCACGAGCATCGTCATCGCTGCTCCGGCCGCGACGCGCACCACGGTGCGGGGAGAGACTTTCGGATTCCGTCCTCCCTTCGAAAGGCCCTCATCCCTTGGACATCCCTGTCTGGTTCGAGATCACCGCGCTGGTCGTGCTGACCGCCATCCTCATCGGCGACCTGCTGCTCATCCTCAAGCGCCCGCACATTCCCTCCACCAAGGAATCCGCCCTGTGGGTGGCGTTCTACGTGACGCTCGCCCTGATCTTCGCCGGCGTTCTGTACGTCGTGGGCGACGCGAAGACCTCGCTGGACTTCCTGACCGGCTGGGCGATGGAGTACAGCCTCTCCATCGACAACCTGTTCGTGTTCATCCTGATCATGACGCAGTTCTCGGTGCCGCGCCGTTACCAGCAGGAGGCGCTGATGGTGGGAATCATCATCGCGCTGATCCTGCGTGCGATCTTCATCATCATCGTCGGCGCAGCGGTCGAGCACCTGAGCCCGATCTTCTACGTGTTCGGCGCCTTCCTGCTCTTCACCGCCATCCGGCAGTCGCTTCCCGAGAAGCAGTCCGACGATGCGCACACCGAGAACTTCATCGTCCGCCAGATCCGTCGGGTCATCCCGATCAGCGACTCGTACGACGGGCCCAAGGTGCGCACGGTCGTGGACGGCAAGAAGATCTGGACCCCGATGCTGATCGTCTTCGTCTCGCTCGGCGTCACCGACCTGATGTTCGCGGTCGACTCGATCCCCGCGATCTTCGGCATCACGACGAACCCGTTCATCGTGTTCACGGCGAACCTGTTCGCGCTGATGGGGCTGCGCCAGCTGTACTTCCTGCTCGGAAACCTGCTCGACCGGCTCCGGTACCTGCACTACGGCGTCGCGTTCATCCTCGCCTTCATCGGCGTGAAGCTGGTGCTGCACGCCATGCACATCAACGAGCTGCCGTTCATCAACGGCGGCGAGCCGATCGCGTGGGCTCCCGACATCGACAACTGGTTGTCGTTAGGCGTCATCTTCGGGTCTATGGCCGTGGCCACCATCGCGAGCCTGATCGCCTCCTCGCGGGAGAAGCGCTCCGTCGGCCTCGACGGCTGACAGAGTGCGGGTCGGCGGGATGTCATCCTGGTCCGACCCGCACTCGGGCGGTGGTAATCTGACGGGATGCGAGCGGCTCTCCTCCTTAGCAGCCGCG
Organism: Microbacterium sp.; assembly: GCA_049646915.1. Classification (GTDB taxonomy): domain Bacteria; phylum Actinomycetota; class Actinomycetes; order Actinomycetales; family Microbacteriaceae; genus Microbacterium. Next base: position 7,306 of record JBARWR010000358.1, on the reverse strand, counting down.
ACGAGACCTCGATCTAGGCCTTCCTCGTCGCGGCATCCTGCATGGGCCGATTCGATACCTCAGGAGACAGCGCCACATGAGCAGTGACATCATCCGACCCCGCACCCTCGCAGAAAAGCTCTGGGACGACCATCTCGTCGTCAAGGGCGAGAACGGGGAACCGGACCTCATCTACATCGATCTGCACCTGGTGCACGAGGTCACCAGCCCGCAGGCGTTCGACGGCCTGCGCACCGAGGGCAGGCCGCTGCGCCGGCTCGATCTGACGATCGCGACGGAGGATCACAACACTCCGACGTTGAACATCGACAAGCCGATCGCCGATCTGACCAGCCGCACGCAGATCGAGACGCTGCGTCGCAATGCCGCCGAGTTCGGTGTGCGCCTGCACTCCCTCGGCGATGCCGAGCAGGGCATCGTGCACGTCGTCGGCCCGCAGCTGGGCCTGACGATGCCCGGCATCACGGTGGTGTGCGGTGACTCGCACACCTCCACGCACGGCGCCTTCGGCGCCATGGCGTTCGGCATCGGCACGAGCGAGGTCGAGCACGTCATGGCCACCCAGACGCTGCCGCTGAAGCCGTTCAAGACCATGGCGATCAATGTCGAGGGCAAGCTGCGTCCCGGTGTGACCGCGAAGGACATCATCCTCGCCGTCATCGCGAAGATCGGCACCGGCGGCGGTCAGGGATACGTGCTCGAGTATCGCGGCAGCGCGATCCGCGACCTCTCCATGGAGGGGCGCATGACGATCTGCAACATGTCGATCGAGGCCGGCGCCCGCGCCGGCATGGTCGCGCCGGACGAGACCACGTTCGCCTACCTGAAGGGGCGTCCGCACGCGCCGCAGGGGCAGGACTGGGACGACGCCGTGGCGTACTGGCGCACGCTGCCGACCGACGCGGATGCCGTCTTCGATGCCGAGGTGCACCTCGATGCGGACGAGCTCGAGCCCTTCGTCACCTGGGGGACGAACCCCGGGCAGGGCAGCTCGCTGTCGGCATCGGTTCCCGACCCCGCCGACATCGCGGATGCCAACCAGCGCGCCAACGCCGAGCGGGCGCTGGAGTACATGGACCTGACCCCTGGCACTCCGCTGAAGGACGTGCGGGTGGACGCCGTGTTCATGGGCTCCTGCACGAACAGTCGCATCGAGGACCTGCGCGCGTTCGCATCGATCATCGAGGGCAAGAAGAAGGCCGACGGCGTGCGCGTCATGGTCGTCCCCGGCTCCGCACGCGTGCGTCTGGAGGCCGAAGCCGAGGGCATCGACAAGATCGTCGAGGCGTTCGGCGCGGAATGGCGTTTCGCCGGATGCTCCATGTGCCTGGGCATGAATCCCGATCAGCTGGCCCCGGGGGAGCGGTGCGCATCCACCTCGAACCGCAATTTCGAAGGCCGACAGGGCAAGGGTGGGCGCACGCACCTGGTTTCGCCACTGGTGGCAGCCGCCACTGCGATCCGCGGCACATTGTCCAGTCCGAGCGACCTCGAGGGGATCAGCTGACCATGGAGAAGTTCACCACGCACACCGGTGTCGCAGCCGCGCTGAAGCGCTCGAATGTCGACACCGATCAGATCATCCCCGCCGTCTTCCTCAAGCGCGTCACCAAGACCGGCTTCGAGGACGCGCTGTTCCACGAGTGGCGCAAGGACCCTGAGTTCGTGCTCAACCAGGAGCCGTTCCGCACCGCATCCGTGCTCGTCGCCGGCCCCGATTTCGGCACCGGCTCGAGCCGCGAGCACGCCGTCTGGGCGCTGCGCGACTATGGATTCAAGGTGGTGCTCAGCTCGCGGTTCGCCGACATCTTCCGAGGCAACTCCGGCAAGCAGGGACTGCTCGCGGCCACCGTCGACGAGGCCGACATCGAACGGATCTGGGCGCTGATCGACGAGGAGCCCGGCCGCGAGATCACGGTCGACCTCGAGGCGCGCACCGCCACGATCGGCGGCTTCCAGGTCGAGATCGGGATCGATGATTACACTAGGTGGCGGCTCCTCGAAGGGCTCGACGATATCGGGCTCACACTGCGCAGCGAAGACAAGATCGCGCAGTTCGAGGCCCGCCGCGAATCGTGGCGGCCACGCACGCTCCCCGTCCGCTAGACGCAGAGCCGGGTGGGCCGAGGGCCACAAGCCCTCGCGGCATCAGCCGTGATTGGATGAGAGATTCACGGCCACCGCCGTGCTGTCCTGATGAAGAAGAGGCCCGAATGACGACACCGCTCCGCGACGCTGCAGTCGACGAGGCTCCGGTTCCCGCCGGATCCGTGCTCGCGATCCGCGGAGGCCGGCCGTTGCGCGGCCGCGTCGATGTCAAGGGCGCGAAGAACCTCGCCACCAAGGCGATGGTGGCTGCGCTGCTGGGGGAGACCACCAGCACGCTGCGCGATGTCCCTGATCTCAGCGATGTCGCGGTCGTGCGCTCACTGCTCGAGGTGCATGGCGTGCGGGTCAGCGAGGGCGAAGAGCCCGGATCCCTCCTGCTGGATCCGAGTGACGTCGAATCCGCGCACTACGAGGAGATCGACGCCCACGCGGGCGCTTCGCGCATCCCGATCCTGTTCTGCGGGCCGCTGCTGCACAAACTCGGTCAGGCGTTCATCCCCGACCTGGGCGGCTGCCGCATCGGCGACCGGCCCATCGACTTCCATCTCGACGCGCTGCGCAAGTTCGGCGCCATCGTGGAGAAGCAGCCCAGCGGCATCCGTCTGTCGGCGCCGAACGGCCTGACTGGGGCGAACATCCACCTGCCGTATCCCAGCGTGGGCGCCACCGAGCAGGTCCTGCTGACAGCCGTGCGCGCAAAGGGCACCACCGAGCTGCGCAATGCGGCCATCGAGCCCGAGATCATGGATCTGATCGCCCTGCTGCAGAAGATGGGCGCCATCATCTCCTACGAGCCCAACCGGGTCATCCTCATCGAGGGCGTGGAGACGCTGCGCGGCTACGATCACCGCTGCATCTTCGACCGCAACGAAGCGGCATCCTGGGCGTGCGCCGCGCTGGCCACCGACGGCGAGATCTTCGTCGCCGGAGCCAAGCAGCAGGAGATGCTGACGTTCCTCAACGTGTTCCGCAAGGCCGGCGGCTGGTTCGACGTGCAGGAGGACGGCATCCTGTTCCGCCGCGACAGCGAGTTGAAGCCCGTCGTGGTCGAGACCGACGTGCACCCCGGGTTCATGACCGACTGGCAGCAGCCGCTGATCGTCGCTCTGACGCAGGCCAAGGGCCGCTCGATCGTGCATGAGACCGTGTACGAGAACCGCTTCGGCTTCACCCAGGCCCTGGTCAAGATGGGCGCGAACATCGTCGTGCACCCGCACGGACTGCAGAACGGCCCGCGCCGCGTGCCCCGTCGCGAGCTGGAGCAGGCGGCCGTGATCACCGGCCCGACGCCGCTGCACGCCGCTGACATCGTCGTTCCCGACCTGCGCGGAGGCTACAGCCACGTCATCGCCGCACTGACCGCAGAAGGGGAGTCGCAGGTGTCCGGTGTCGACATCCTCAGCAGAGGGTACGAGAAGTTCCTCGACAAGCTCCAGGCGCTGGGCGCCGACTTCGACGTCGTCCGGTGATCTGATGGCTGCTTCGGAGCGGAGCCGTCCGAGCCTGTTCTGGCCGCTGGCGGCGATCGTCATACCCCCGGTGTCCCTGCTGGCGAAGGTCACGACCATCGACGCGCACAAGCTGCCGCGCGAGGGCGCCTTCGTGCTGGCCCCCAATCACTACTCCGAGTTCGATCCGCTGATCGTGGCGATGCAGGTCTATCGCGCCGGCCGGCTCCCGCGCTTCATGGCGAAGGAGAGCCTGTTCCGCATTCCCGTGCTCGGCTGGGTCCTCAGGCGCACCGGCATGATCCCCGTCGCACGGGCGTCGTCGGCGTCGGCCGCGAAGCAGACGATGCTGCAGTCGCGGCAGCTCGTCGAGAACGGCCGCGGCGTGATCGTCTATCCCGAGGGCACGCTGACCCGCGACCCGGAGCTGTGGCCCATGCGCGGCAAGTCCGGCGCCGTGCGCCTGGCGCTGTCGGGCGACATCCCGCTGATCCCCATGGCCCAGTGGGGCACGCAGGAGATCATGGGCCGCTATCAGAAGGGTCTGAGTCTGTGGCCGCTGCGCAAGCGGGTGCGGGTGATCGTCGGCGACCCGGTCGACCTGTCCGATCTGAAGGGCCGTTCGGGGGAGCAGGCGGTGCTGAACGAGGCCACCGAGCGGCTGATGAAGGCGATCACCGCTCTGCTCGAGGAGCTGCGCGGCGAGACGGCGCCCGCACGGCGCTGGAACCCGTCCGATCACGGCCAGAACGAGACGGGGCGTCTTGACTCCTAAGCGCGAAGCACCAGGAACAGGAATCCGGGCCGCGGTGATCGGCGCGGGCAGCTGGGGCACCACGTTCGGCAAGATCCTCGTCGACGGCGGTGCACAGGTGACGATGTGGGCTCGACGGCCCGAGCTCGCGCAGGAGATCTCCGAAGCGAAGCGCAACTCGCAGTACCTGCCGGGCATCAATCTGCCGCGCTCGATCGCCGCGACGCACGAGATCGCCCGCGCACTCGACGGCGCCGACCAGATCTACCTGTCGGTGCCCAGTCAGTCCCTGCGCGAGAACCTGAAGGCGCTGCGGCCGCTCATCGCCGGCAGTGAAGCGCCGGTCATCAGCCTGATGAAGGGCGTGGAACGCAGCACCGGGCTGCGGATGAGCCAGGTGATCGAACAGGAGCTGGGCTGCGACCCGCATCGCATCGCCGTCGCATCCGGCCCGAACCTCGCCCTCGAGATCGCACGCGAGCAGCCGACGGCAGCCGTGATCGCCTCGCTCAGCCAGGAGACGGCGGAGACCGTGGCGCGGACCGCGCGCAACCACTACTTCCGCTCCTTCGTGAACACCGACGTGATCGGCACGGAGTTCGGCGGTGTGCTGAAGAACCTCATCGCCGTCGCGATCGGCATCGTCGACGGCGTCGGATACGGCGAGAACACCAAGGCATCGATCATCACGCGCGGACTCGTCGAGATGACGGACTTCGCGGTCGCGAACGGGGCGCAGCCCGAGACGCTGCAGGGTCTGGCGGGCCTGGGTGATCTGATCGCCACGTGCCAGTCGCCGCTGAGCCGCAACAACACGGCGGGGCGTCTGCTCGGCCAGGGATACGGTTTCCAGGACGTTGTGAAGCAGATGAATCAGACCGCCGAGGGACTCGCGTCCGTGACGCCGATACTGCAGCTCGCGCACGAGTCCGACGTGTACATGCCGATCGTCGAGCAGGTGAAGATGGTGCTCGACGGGCGGATGGATCCCCGGGATATCGCACCCCACCTGACGACCGATGACGACACCCCGCAGGAGGAGAGGACCAATCATGGACAAGCAGACGGTGGTGGTGCTCTTCGGCGGGCGTTCCAGCGAGCACTCGATCAGTTCCGCAACGGCGGGCGGGGTGCTGGCAGCGATTGACCGCGAGCGGTACGCGGTGATCCCGGTCGGGATCACCCGCGAGGGCGCGTTCGTGCTGGAGCAGGATGACCCGTCCCGGTTCGCGCTCCACGCCGCGAACATGCCGGAGGTCGTCGACAACGGCACTCGGGTGCGCTGGCCGGAACCCGGAGGCGATCGGATGCTGCGTGTGGCCGCCTCCGACGGTTCGACGATCGATCTCGGCGAGATCGACGTGGTGCTGCCGCTGCTGCACGGCCTGCACGGCGAGGACGGCGCCATCCAGGGCTTCTTCGATGTGATCGAGGTGCCCTACGGCGGCGGCGGGATCCTCGATTCCGCAGTCTGCCTCGACAAGCACTTCACCAAGCTCGCGCTGTCGGCGGCCGGCATCGCCGTGGCCCCCGGGATCACCGTGCGCAAGGCCGAGTGGGATGCGGATGCCGAGAGCGTGCGCGCGCGCATCGGCGCGCTGGGATCCGTGGTGTTCGTCAAGCCCGCCAGTGCGGGTTCCAGCGTCGGAGTGTCACGTGTGGCCGGCGGTGAAGGACTGGATGAGGCGATGCGCATCGCCTTCGCGGAGGACGCGAAGGTTCTCGTCGAATCCGGTGTCTCCGGGCGTGAGATCGAGGTCGGCGTGCTCGCCGGGCGCGGTGGTGCTCGGGCGCGGGCTTCGCTGCCCGGAGAGGTCGTGCTCACCTCGCGCAGCTTCTACGACTTCGAGGGCAAGTACCTCGGTGGCGAGGGGGTCGAGATCGTCTGCCCCGCGGATGTCGATGAGGAGCTCATCGCCCGCCTGCAGGAGACCGCCGTGCGTGCCTTCGAGGCCGTGGACGGCAGGGGACTGGCCAGGGTCGACTTCTTCGTGACGGCGGACGGCGAGCTGATCGTCAACGAGCTGAACACCATGCCCGGATTCACCCGGTTCTCGATGTTCCCGAAGTGCTGGGTCGCGTCGGGTCTGAGCTATTCCGAGCTGATCACAGAGCTCATCGAGGCCGGTCTGAGCAGGTAGCCCTACTTCGGCAGTTCCTCTGGCGTCGTGCACTCGCTGGTCGCGGCCGTGGTCCGCACCGCGCTGACGAGCTTGCTGTTGGTGAGCACCTCGTTCGCGCCGGCTTCCTCCGTGTTCACGAACACCTGCACGGCAGGGTCGCGACCATAGGTCGTCATCCGCATCCAGGGCGCGGCCGATTCGTCGACGAGCCAGTCGATTCCCTCGAGCGTGACGCACTGCAGTGTTGCGGTGGGTCCGGGAACGGCCACGCCGCAGGCGACGATGATCGTGGTGGGATCGCCGTACGCGCCGGTGGCCTGGGCATCCGTCCAGCGCCGGTCGAAGTCGTCGATCGCATCGGGCAGGCGCACCGTCACCTCGGCGCAGGCCGGGTTGTTCGCATCGGGCGCCGGCTTCAATGCGACCGTGCTCGAGCAGCCGGACACAGCGAGAAGAGCCAGAACTCCGGCGAGCGGGGCGAGACGACGGAGCATGATTCCAGGCTACCGTTGTCGGCATGGCATCCGATCCCGACGACCCCCGCATCGGCGACATCTCGGAGGGGACGGTGCTGCGAACGATCCTCGCCCGCACGGGGACGGCCTCCCACACGATCGTCGGCCCCGGCGACGATGCGGCTGTCATCGCCGCGCCGTCCGGCGCCGTGGTGGCGACGACCGACACGCTCGTGGACGGCCCGGATTTCCGCACGGCCTGGTCCAGCGGCTACGACCTCGGCTGGAAGGCCGCGGCGGTCAATCTCGCCGACGTCGCGGCGATGGGAGCCGTGCCCACTGCGCTGCTCGTCGCCCTCGCCGTGCCGCAGGACACGCGTCTGTCGTTCGTGGCGGCGATGGCCGACGGGCTCCAGG
>JBARWR010000357.1:0-5049 GCA_049646915.1 Microbacterium sp. | reverse complement strand
GCTCAGGACCGAGGCGGACGCGTCGGTGAATCAGTATCAGTGGATTGCTGTCAGGCGACCAGTGCGGCGTTGCCGGCGACGATGGTGAGGTTGTCGCCCTCCATCGAGAGGAAGCCGTCCTGCGCGTTGGCCATCACCTTGGTGCCGTCGGCACGGGTGATGCGCACCTGGCCCTCGGCGAGGATGGCCAGCACCGGCTCGTGACCGGCCATGAAGCCGATCTCTCCCTCGACGGTCTTGGCGATGACGAGCGTCGCTTCTCCCGTCCAGACCTCCGCGTCGGCGGAGACGAGACTGACATGCAGCGCCATGATCAGCCGTTCTCCTTCTGGATCTTCGCCCACTGCTCTTCGACGTCGGAGATGCCGCCGACGTTGAAGAACGCCTGCTCGGCGACGTGGTCGAAGTCGCCGCGGGTGATCGCATCGAAGGACTCGATGGTCTCCTTCAGCGGCACGGTCGAGCCCTCGACGCCCGTGAACTTCTTGGCCATGTAGGTGTTCTGCGAGAGGAACTGCTGGATGCGGCGCGCACGCGACACGACGATCTTGTCCTCTTCGGAGAGCTCGTCGACACCGAGGATGGCGATGATCTCCTGCAGCTCCTTGTTCTTCTGAAGGATCTGCTTGACCGTGGTGGCCACGCGGTAGTGGTCCTCGCCGAGGTAGCGGGGGTCCATGATGCGCGACGTCGAGGTCAGCGGGTCGATGGCCGGGTACAGACCCTTCGACGCGATCTCACGGCTGAGCTCGGTCGTCGCGTCGAGGTGCGCGAAGGTCGTGGCCGGAGCCGGGTCGGTGTAGTCGTCCGCCGGCACGTAGATCGCCTGCAGCGAGGTGATCGAGTGACCGCGGGTCGAGGTGATGCGCTCCTGCAGGACGCCCATCTCATCGGCGAGGTTCGGCTGGTAGCCCACGGCGGAGGGCATGCGGCCCAGCAGCGTGGAGACCTCGGAACCGGCCTGCGTGAAGCGGAAGATGTTGTCGATGAAGAGCAGCACGTCCTGGTTCTGCACATCGCGGAAGTACTCCGCCATGGTCAGTGCCGACAGGGCGACGCGCAGACGCGTTCCCGGCGGCTCGTCCATCTGGCCGAAGACGAGGGCGGTCTTGTCGAAGACGCCCGCCTCTTCCATCTCGTGGATGAGGTCGTTGCCCTCACGGGTGCGCTCACCGACACCGGCGAACACCGACACACCACCGTGGTCCTGCGCGACGCGCTGGATCATCTCCTGGATGAGGACGGTCTTGCCGACACCGGCACCGCCGAACAGGCCGATCTTTCCACCCAGCACGTACGGGGTGAGCAGGTCGATCGACTTGATCCCGGTCTCGAACATCGTGGTCTTCGACTCGAGCTGGTCGAAGTTGGGGGCCTTGCGGTGGATCGGCCAGCGCTCGGTGATCTCGATGGTCTCGCCGGGCTCGAGGTTGAGAACCTCGCCGATCACGTTGAAGACCTTGCCCTTGGTGACGTCGCCGACGGGGACGGAGATCGCCTCACCGGTGTCGCGCACCTCCTGGCCGCGGACCATGCCGTCGGTCGGCTTCAGCGAGATCGCGCGGACGAGGTCGTCGCCGAGGTGCTGAGCGACCTCGAGGGTGATCTCGGTCGACTCCTCGCCGATGACGATCGTGGTCTTCAGCGCGTTGTAGATGTCGGGGATCGAGTCGTGCGGGAACTCGATGTCCACGACCGGACCGTTGACGCGTGCGACGCGCCCGACGACCGCGGTCGCGGGCTTGTCAGCCGTAGCGGTGGGGGTCATTTGTTCGTCTCTTTCCTGAGGGTCTGTCAGCGGGATGCGAGAGCGTCGGCGCCACCGACGATCTCGGCGATCTGCTGGGTGATCTCGGCCTGGCGCGCGTTGTTGCGCAGGCGGGTGTAATCGGTGATCAGCTTGTCGGCGTTGTCGCTGGCCGACTTCATCGCCTTCTGCGTCGCGGCCTGCTTGGCGGCCGAGGACTGCAGCAGTGCGTTGAAGACACGGCTCTGGATGTAGACCGGCAGGATCGCATCCAGCACGGTCTCCGCGTCGGGCTCGAACTCGTACAGCGGGTAGACGGTGCTGCCCGCCTCCGAGTCGTCGGCCTCCGCGATCTCCAGCGGCAGCAGGCGCACGTTCTCGGGCGACTGCGTCATCATGCTGACGAAACGGTTGTACACGAGGGTGATCTCGTCCACCCCACCGGCATCCCCGCCGCGCGAGAAGGCGTCCAGCAGCGTGTGCGAGATCTCCTCTGCGGTGTGGAACGACGGCGTGTCGGTGTCACCGGTCCATTCCCCGGCCGAGGCGATGCCCCGGAACTGGAAGTAGCCGACGGCCTTGCGGCCCACCAGGTAGAACACCGGCTCCTTGCCCTGCTCGCGGAGCAGTTCCGCCACCTCGAGACCCTCACGGAGGATCTGCGAGTTGAAGGCTCCGGCGAGTCCCCGGTCGGAGGAGAAGATCACGACCGCGGAGCGGGTGATCGTCTCGGGCTCGCGGATGAGCGGGTGGTCGACGTTCGAGTGCGTCGCGACGGCAGACACGGCCCTCGTCACGGCACGCGCGAAGGGGCTGGACGCCTTGACGCGTGCCATCGCCTTCTGGATGCGCGAAGCCGCGATGAGTTCCATCGCCTTCGTGATCTTCTTGGTCGTCTGAGCAGAAGAGATCTTCTGCTTGTAGACCCTGAGTTGAGCGCCCATGAATCAGTACCCCACGCGGTTAAGCGCGACGACCCTTGACGATCTTCTCCTGGTTGACGTCGTCCGCCTCGGCGGCGGCGTGCTCCTCGTGGCCCGGGGCGCCGATGGCGCTGCCCTTGCCACCCTGGAACTCCAGAATGAAGGCGTCGGTCTGCTTGTCCAGTTCGGCGACCGTGTCGTCGTCGAGGACGTTGGTCTCGCGCAGCTTGTCGAGGATGTTCGTGTTGCGGCGCAGATAGTCGAGCAGGTCGCGCTCGAAGCGCAGCACATCCGGGACCTCGAGGGTGTCGAGCTTGCCGTTGGTGCCGGCCCAGATCGAGACGACCTGCTCCTCCACCGGGTACGGCGAGTACTGCGGCTGCTTGAGCAGCTCGGTCAGGCGCGCTCCGCGAGCCAGCTGACGACGCGAGGCCGCGTCGAGGTCGGATGCGAACATCGCGAAAGCCTCGAGCGAACGGTACTGCGCGAGCTCGAGCTTGAGCGTTCCGGAGACCTTCTTGATCGACTTGACCTGTGCGTCACCACCGACTCGCGAGACCGAGATTCCCACGTCGACCGCAGGACGCTGGTTGGCGTTGAAGAGGTCGGACTGCAGGAAGATCTGGCCGTCGGTGATCGAGATCACGTTGGTCGGGATGTACGCCGAGACGTCGTTCGCCTTGGTCTCGATGATGGGCAGGCCCGTCATCGATCCGGCGCCGAGCTCGTCGGACAGCTTCGCGCAGCGCTCCAGCAGACGGGAGTGCAGGTAGAAGACGTCACCCGGGTATGCCTCGCGGCCCGGCGGGCGGCGCAGCAGCAGGGAGACGGCACGGTAGGCCTCGGCCTGCTTGGACAGGTCGTCGAAGACGATCAGCACGTGCTTGCCGCCGTACATCCAGTGCTGGCCGATGGCCGAGCCGGTGTAGGGAGCGAGGTACTTGAAGCCCGCGGGGTCGGATGCCGGAGCGGCCACGATCGTGGTGTACTCCAGGGCCCCTGCCTCTTCCAGCGCTCCGCGCACGCCGGCGATGGTCGAACCCTTCTGGCCGATGGCGACATAGATGCAGCGCACCTGCTTGTTCACATCGCCGGATTCCCAGTTGGCCTTCTGGTTGATGATCGTGTCGATCGCCAGGGCGGTCTTGCCGGTCTGGCGGTCGCCGATGATCAGCTGACGCTGGCCGCGGCCGACGGGGATCATGGCGTCGATCGCCTTGATGCCGGTCTGCATCGGCTCGTGCACCGACTTGCGCTGCATGACGCCGGGCGCCTGCAACTCGAGGGCACGCACACCCTCGGTGGCGATCGAGCCGAGGCCGTCGATCGGGTTGCCGAGCGGGTCGACGACCCGGCCGAGGTAGCCGTCGCCGACGGGCACGGAGAGGACCTCACCGGTGCGGGTGACCTCCTGGCCCGCCTCGACGCCGGTGAAGTCGCCGAGGACGACCACGCCGATCTGGTGCTCGTCGAGATTCAGGGCCAGGCCCTTGGTGCCGTCCGCGAAGGTGACGAGCTCGTTGGCCATGACGCCGGGCAGTCCCTCGACGTGCGCGATGCCATCGGCTGCGTCGGTGACGGTGCCGACCTCGGTAGCCGCGGCCCCGGTGGGCTCGTAGGCGGCGGCGAAGTCCTTCAGCGCGTCACGGATGACGTCGGGGCTGATCGATAGTTCTGCCATTGTCTTCCCTTTGTGTCTGGGTGAGCGCGGTTCCCCGCGCCAGTCGTTGTCAGCTCGCGAGCTTCAGGCGAAGGTCGGCGAGTCGGGCGGAGATGCTGCCGTCGATGACGTCGTCGGCGATCTGCACGCGCAGTCCTCCGATGACGGTGGGGTCGATCACCTGGTTGACGGAGATCTCGCCCCCATAGCGGCTGGCCAGAGCATCACGGAGACGGGTCTCTTGAGCTGCGGGCAGCGGAGCGGCGGTGTACACGGTCGCGACCGTGCGGCCGGACTGTGCGGAGACGATGTCGATCGCGCGGGCGATGATCTGACGCACCCGGCGCTCTCGCGGCTGGCGCACCAGAGACGAGGCGATCAGCACTGTGGCCGGAGCCGCGTTCGTGCCGAGCACCTTCTCGACCAGTGCGCCCTTGGCCCCGTCGTCGCCGAGACGACGACCGAGGGCCAGCTCGAACTCCGGGTTCGCGGCGATGACGCGCGAGAATCCGAAGAGCTCCCCGGACACGTCATCCTTCGGCGAGGCGATGGCGGCCGTGCGGATCGCGAGCTCCTCGACGCCGTCGACGAGATCGGAGGTACTCGACCAGCGCTGCTCTGCGACCGTGGTCAGCAGAGACCGCACCGTCGCTGAGGTGCCGGCGAAGACGCTCGAGACCAGCGCAGCGCGTGCCTCGGTCGATGCGGCGGGATCAGCG
>JBARWR010000356.1:0-3930 GCA_049646915.1 Microbacterium sp. | reverse complement strand
CTGCACCGCAAGACCGTCGGCGGCGAGGCGTCGCAACGCCTCGCGCAACGGCGTGCGACTCACTCCGAGTCGCTCGGCCTGCTCCACCTCGGCGAGCACGGCACCGGCCGGCAGCACACCCGACTGGATCTCGTCGAGCAGTGTCGCGTATGCGCGATCGCTCGCACGAGTGGCAGGCTCAGCGGTGATGGTCACAGCCTCAGCGTATACACAATTGGACTTCTTTGCCAATAGTCATGACTAATGACACCTTTACGTATACATAACCGTCGCTGCAGCATCCTGTTGTCTCGTCGGTACTCAGTGTTACTATCTACCAGTAGTCATTAACACTGAGTAGCGGAAGGGTGTCAGATGGGCAGGCAGATGACCGAGCTGCTGAAAGGCACGCTCGAAGGAATCGTCCTCGAACTGCTCTCGGGCAGCCCCGCCTACGGATACGAGATCACCGCGCAGCTGCGCGACCGGGGCTTCGTCGAGCTCGCCGAGGGCACGATCTACGCGCTCCTCGTGCGCATCGAACAGAAGGGCCTCGTCGACGTCGAGAAAGTGCCCAGCGAGAAGGGCCCCCCACGCAAGGTGTTCACCCTGAACCCGCAGGGCGAGCAGGAGCTCGCCGAGTTCTGGAGCACCTGGACCTTCATCACCGAGCGGATCGACCAGCTCCGCTTCCCCCGCAACACCGGAGCCGTCCCCGAAGGAGAGAACTGACATGGCCGCCAAGTGGATCGAAGCGCTCACCGGATCGCTCGAGCAGAAGAAGCAGTACAAGACCGCCAAGGCCCGGCAGGAGGAGCTGCCCGCCCCGTACGCCGAGGCCGCCGAAGCCGTGAACCGGTATCTGCTGCACACCAGCGGAGTCACCGACGGCGATGTGATGGTGCAGATGTTCGTCGGCATCGTCGACATGTTCGAGCAGGCGTCGGTGGACGGAACTCCCGTGAGCGAGATCCTCGGCGACGACCCGGTGGCCTTCGCCGAGGACTACGTCCTCGCTTACAACGGCAGGAACTGGGTGGACAAGGAGCGCAAGCGCCTGACCGAGACCATCGACAAGATCACGAAGGCAAGCCGACCATGACCACGCACGCGATCTCCGTGCGAGGCATCGAGAAGTCGTACGGCGCACTCCCGGTCCTGCGCGGCGTCGACTTCGAGGTGGCGTCCGGCAGCGTCTTCGCACTGCTCGGATCGAACGGCGCGGGCAAGACGACGCTGATCCGCATCCTGTCGACCCTGTCGAAAGCGGATGCCGGCACGGCATCCGTCCACGGCTGCGACGTGGCATCCGAGCCGCTGAAGGTGCGCGAGTCGATCAGTCTGACGGGGCAGTTCGCCGCGGTCGACGAGGTGCTCACCGGTCGCGAGAATCTCGCGCTGGTGGCGAAGCTGCGACACCTTCCCGACGCAGGAGGGATTGCGGATGCCCTGCTGGCGCGTTTCCGGCTCACGGATGCCGGTGAGCGGCGCGCCGGCACGTACTCCGGCGGCATGCGCCGGCGTCTCGACATCGCAATGAGCCTGGTCGGCGACCCCGAGGTGATCTTCCTCGACGAGCCGACCACCGGCCTGGATCCTGAAGCGCGCATCGAGGTGTGGAACGTCGTGAAGGAGCTCGCGGCCTCCGGGAGCACCGTGCTGCTGACCACGCAGTACCTCGACGAGGCCGAGCACCTCGCCGACCGCATCGCGATCCTGCACGAGGGGCGCATCATCGCGAACGGCACGCTCGCCGAGCTGAAGCGGCTGCTGCCTGCGGCGAAGGTCGAGTACGTCGAGAAGCAGCCGACGCTCGAAGAGATCTTCCTCGCATTGGTCGGGCCATCCTCGGCAGAGGAGGGGCAGGCCGCGTGAGCACCCACCTGATCGCCGACACGGCTACCCTCACCGGCAGATCCATGCGGCACATCCTGCGCAGTCCCGACACGATCATCACCACCGCGGTCACCCCGATCGCACTGATGCTGCTGTTCGTTTTCGTCTTCGGCGGCGCGCTGCGACAGAGCATCGGCAGCGGAAGCTACGTGAACTACCTGCTCCCGGGCATCCTGCTCATCGCCATCGCATCCGGCATCGCCTACACGGCGTTCCGGCTGTTCACCGACCTGCAGGGCGGCATCTTCGAGCGGTTCCACTCCATGCCGATCTCGCGGTCGAGCGTGCTGTGGGCGCATGTGCTGACCTCGCTCGCCGCGAACGGCATCACGCTGGCGATCATCTTCGCCGTGGGGTTCGTGCTGGGCTTCCGACCCGCGGCGGGCCTGCTGGGCTGGCTCGCCGTACTCGGCATCCTGGGGCTGTTCACCCTGGCGCTGACCTGGCTGGCCGCGATCGCCGGCCTGTCGGCGAAGACGGTCGACGGTGCAAGCGCGTTCTCCTACCCACTGATCTTCCTGCCGTTCATCAGCTCGGCGTTCGTGCCGACCGAGACGATGCCGGGGCCGGTGCGCTGGTTCGCCGAGAACCAGCCGGTCACATCGATCGTGAACTCGATCCAGGCTCTGTTCGCCGGCGAGCCCGTCGGGTCAGAGATCTGGATCGCGCTGGCCTGGTGCGTGGGCATCCTCGTTATCGCGTATGCGTTCGCGATGCGCGCGTACCGGAAGCGGCTCGGGTGACAGTCCGGGCGGATGCCGCCAGCCGAGCACCCATGTACCTGTCGCGCGAGCGATCCCTTGCGTAGATGGAAGCCGTCGTGGTCAGCTGGGCGACATGACCTTCTTTCCGCCCGACGCCGAGATTCCCGAGCCGGAAGAGACCGAATCGTCACAGCCGAGCTGGTGGCAGGCGCCAGAGGACGAGCTGCCCGCACTGCTCGACGTCTCGCAGATCCTCGCTGCGACCGACCACGTTGCGGTCGCACTCGTCGGCATCGCCGTTCATAGCGAGGGGATTCAATTCCGGGTGGAACGGCGGCTCCGCCGAAACGGTCTCCCGCTGAGAGACTGGAACGAGTTGTGCAACGCGTTCATGGAGCACATGTCGTACGCCGGCTCCCTCGACTCACCCGGTCGTCTGCGATTCGGCGTCGTGCTGGCCGATGGAGAGAAGGTCCTGACCGACGCATTCCCGTTCTCCCGCGGTGGTGATTCGACGGTCGAACCCGAAGGACACACCCTCAGTCGTCGGGAGCAAGGAGGCGGCGGAGGCGGAACCACGTTCTCGTCGGCGGACCACTTGTGGATCTGGCCTATGCCACCAGCGGGGCCGATCGAATTGGTCATGCAATGGCCTGCCATGGGCATCGATGAGACCCGCCTGGTCATTGACGCCAGCACGCTGCCGGAACTCGCGGCGCGTGCTCGGCCCTATTGGCCGCACCGACTCGAACGGTCTCCGAGAGCGACGGCAACACGTGGTCCGCTGCGCTGAAACGATCAAGGGGTTTCGGCTGACCCCGCAGAGACGCACGCAGCCCGTTCGCGGTGAGTTTCGCAGCAGGTGTCTCGTGACCCACAGGTGCGAGACACCAAAGCCGAGCAAGGGTCAGATGAACGCGCTCAGCGCGCGCCGGTAGCTGTCGCTGTTCTCGCGTGTTGCAGCGGTGATGAGTAGGGCGTTCTCGCCGACTCTGCGAGTGAATTCGCTTGCACACGGAATAGTCACGATTCTCGTCAGACCAGCACGCCACGCCGGGATCAGTGCCGGCAGATCGCGCCGCTCGGGTTGATTTTCGAGTCGTGTCGGCATCGCCGCCAGATGCGCATCCATTCCGCGTTGTGACCAGGTGGCGTGCGATACATGGTCGAACGCGCTGTCGCCGAAGTCGTCGCGCCAGCTGATGCCGATAATCCGGCGGAGAAGGTCAAGTCCCGGGTGGTGGTGTAGCGGTTGGTGATCCTTCTGGTTGTTAGGCGCTGAGTTCGAGGACGGGGTCGGTGTTCACCTCGTTTCCTGTGTCTGTGACGAGGGTGCGGCGGCTCTTGGCGA
>JBARWR010000355.1:0-8277 GCA_049646915.1 Microbacterium sp. | reverse complement strand
CTCGCGCACTTCGCGGACCCACCCGCGGTCGGAGGCGGGGTGCACCGTCAGGCAGGGAAGAGCCGACCAGTCGGGAGCTTCTCCGATCAGCGCCCATGCGGCCTGACGCGCTGCACCATAGGCCGCGTGCTCACGGTGCGTCGGCCACTCCACAGGACGATCGAGGAGGTCCGCGACCACCTGGCGGACGCAGGCCGCCCGCGCGCCGCCCCCGACCAGAAACACTCGTCCGGGCGTCATTCCGGTGCACTCGACGACATCGAATGCCTCCGAGATCGCACATCCCAGACCGAGCACGGTCGCCCTGGCGATGTCGGCGGCGGTCATCGATCTGCGGCTGAGGCCCGTGAGCATGCCCGAGGGTGCGTCGACGGGCGGATTGCGCTCGCCATCCAGATACGGGATGAGCAGGGCCCCGTTCGCATCCGGCGCACCGCTGCTCGCGAGATCGTCCAGCCGCTCGAGGCTGACGCTGAGCATGCGGGCGGTGGACAGCATGACCCGTGCTCCGTTGAGCATCGCCACGATCGGAATGAAGCCCGAGCGTGGATCGGCCATCGTGTCGACGATTCCGGTGGGATCCTGTACCGGATGCAGCGTGCGCATCGACACTGTGGCGCTCGTTCCGATCGAGATGACCACGTCACCCGGGGCGGTGTCCAGTGCGACGTGAGTTGCGCCGTTGTCGCCGCAGCCTGATGCGACCAGCGTGCCGGAAGAGGTCTCTCCGGCGACGCCGGACAACGGCAGCACGGCGGGAGTTCGCACGGCGTGCCCCACAGCACGTGTCACCAGATCGGCCCGGAACTGCTCGGTCTGCGGCGACCAGAAGCCGGTCGCCGAGGCGTCAGACCGATCGGTGACGGGGGCACCGCGGCGACCGAGCACACCCCAAGTGAGCCAGTCGTGGGGGAGGAGCACTGAGGCGATACGGGCGGCGTTCTCGGGCTCGTGCTCTGCGACCCAGCGCAGCTTGCTCACCGCGTGGGCGCTGTCCGGCAGGAGCCCAGTGCTCTCCAGCCAGGTCTCGTCGCCCAGTTCCTCGCGGAGGTGCCGCGCGGACTCCGATGCGCGGAGATCGTTCCAGAGCAGTGCCGGCCGTACCGACTCGCCGTTCTCGTCGAGGAAGATCGTGGTGTGCTGCTGTGCGGCGATGCTCATCGCGGCGGCCCCGTGTGGCTCTGCGCCGCCTGAGCCGTGCAGAGCGGACCACCAGTGGATCGGGTCGATCTCTGTGCCGTCGGGGTGCGGGAGGGCGCTCGAATGGACCAGAGCGCCGCGCGCGAGGTCGAGCACGACGAGCTTCGTCTGCTGTGTTGAGGAGTCGACTCCCGCTACCAGGGTCGGCGACATTGTCAGCCCGCGAGCAGCCGCGCTGCGGTGAACGCGTCGGTGATCAGTCCGGTGAGAAGTCCGGAGGATAGGGATGCGCGGATGGCGCGCGTCTTCGAGGCGCCGCCCGCGACTGCGACGCGGGACGGGATCGCGCGGAGCTGACTCTCGCTCACGGCGATGCAGCGTTCGTCGAGGTCATGGATCACCTCACCGGCGTCGGTGATCACCGTTGACGCGATCTCCGCCACAGCGCCGAGCCTGAGGAGTCGCCTGCGATCT
Organism: Microbacterium sp.; assembly: GCA_049646915.1. Taxonomy (GTDB): domain Bacteria; phylum Actinomycetota; class Actinomycetes; order Actinomycetales; family Microbacteriaceae; genus Microbacterium. The sequence continues at coordinate 6,663 of JBARWR010000355.1, read as the reverse complement.
TCGTCGTCGATCGCGGGATTCATCATCATGAGCGAGTTCGGAGGAGCCCAGGAGCCGATGGCGCAGAGCGCGACCGTCACCTCATCGAACATCTCGACCGCAGCGCGGATACCGGGCTGACGCAAGGTGCCTTGCGCAGTCTGCTCATCGCTCATCACCAGCGAGGCGTATATGGGCCAGGGCTGCACGCCCGGAAAGCTGGCGAGGCGTCGGATCACTTCGAGGCCGCTCTCCTGGATCGGCCCGGCGACCCCGGCGAGCTGTACGACCGCACGGCAGGGCACCTCGTGCAGCTGCCGCGCCATCACGTTGAGTGTGCGTCCGGATGTGAGGCCGAGTACGCCGTCACGATCGATGAGCTCGTGCAGGATTCCCGCCGCCGCGGCGCCGAGCGCCGACCGGGCGGCATCGTCGGTATCGACCGGCAGCTCGACTGCCACGGCGTGCTCCAGGCCGTATCGTCGCCTGAGGCGCATGGAGAGGTCGAGGTCGATGCCGGGTGCGCTGACGATCTCGAAGCGGATGATGCCGCGATCGCGCGCCTCCTCGAGCATCCGGCCGACCTTGAATCGGCTGAGACCCGTCTCGTTCGAGATCTCCACGCGCGATTTGCCGTTGACGTAGTGCTCGCGGGCGACATGAGCGAGTTGAATGTTTGAGAGCGGTCCAGCCCCAGCCATCGCATCTCCTTCGACGGTGCGTTGTGAGAGATCAGCTTCGCTCACAATAGCGCGTTGATGCACGGCTGAGCGTGAGAGAGGCGGGTCTCCACGGCGCGCCCTCACACCGTGACGACGATCTTCCTGCCCGCGTGCCTGCCCTCGTCGAAGCGTCGATGCGCGTCGACGATGTGATCCAGCTCGAAGACCTCGTCGAGTGCCGGAAGCAGAGCGCCGTCCCGCACGCCTGCTTCGAGGAAGGCCGTCATCCGCCGCACCGCGGCCGGATCGGCGAGCAGGTCGAAGCTGCGGTAGTCGACGATGCGCACCCGATCATCGTCCGGTTCCGGTGTGGGCCGGGGATCGAGGAAGCCTGCCGAGATGAGGATCCCGCCGGCGCGGGTTCCGGCGAGCAGGTCCTGCCGGCCCGGGCCGCGGACGAGGTCGAGAACGATGTCCACGCCCTCCGTGCTGACGCGCTCATGGATGACGGTGGGGAGGTCGTCGCGGCCGGTCACGATCACGTCGGCAGCACCGGCGGCCCGCAGCGACTCAGCCTTCGCGCCATCGCGGGTGATTCCGATCGGCACGGCGCCGATCCGATCCGCGATCTGCAGCGCCGCTCGACCGACGCTTCCGGATGCGCCCGTGATGAGCACACGGTCGCCGCGCTGCATACCCGCGGTCTCGACGAGCGCCCCGTACGCGGTCGAGAAGCCGACCCAGATCGCGGCGGCGTGAGCGACGTCGAGCCCCGCCGGCCGAGCGATCAATGCCGTCGCGGGAAGTGTGGTGTGCTCGGCATAGCTGCCGCGAGAAGCGGCATCGGGGATCGCACTGATGATGACGGCATCGCCGACCCGCACTGAGACCACACCGGCGCCGACCGCCTCGACGATCCCGGTGCCCTCGATGCCGAGGCGGGCACGACCCGGCGAGTCGTTCGGAGAACCGGCGCCCGGCATACTCCCGGAGCGCATCATCGCATCCAGCGGATTGATCGCGAACGCTTCGAGGCGCACGCGCGCTTCACCCTCGGCCGGATCGGCGACCGGTTCAGAGACGATCTGCAGGACTTCCGGTCCTCCGAAGGATTCGAAGACGACGGTTCGTGACATGGGCTCCTCCTCGTGAAACGCAGACGGATGCGGCATCCGGCTGTGTACTCACGCTAGGCAGGCGTGCGTTACCCAGGAGTACCGTAGAGCGGATGCTGAACGAACCCGGTCACACTCAACTCGTCGACTGCCCCACCCGCCTGGCGATCGAGATCGTCACCGGCAAGTGGTCCGTGCTGGTCCTGCACGCACTCAGCACGGCGCCTCGCCGGCACAGCGAGCTCATCGATCTCGTCGGTGACATCTCCCGCAAAGTGCTCACCGAGACGCTGCGCCGCCTGGGCGACTACGGGCTGATCGAACGGCGCGCCCACGCCCCGCGCAACGTGGAGTATCGGCTCACGGCGCTCGGGCAGACCCTTGTCGAACCCATCGAGGTGCTCACCGATTGGGCGCGTGAGAACGCCGGGGCGATCGTGGACTTCCAGGACGCTCGTGAGGCGGCGGAGTTTCAGGACGCCTGAGGGCCCACGATCCCCAGCTCGTACGCGCGGATCACCGCCTCGACGCGGTTGCGCAGCTGAAGCTTGAACAGTATGCGACCGACATGCGCCTTCACGGTCGAGTCGCTCAGATGAAGGCTCGCGCCGATCTCGCCGTTGGTGCGCCCGCGTCCGATGAGCTCGAAGACCTCGCGCTCACGGGCAGTGAGCTCCGCCAGTGACGCGTCTGCGGCGGCATCGCGCCGCACGCCGAGATGGGGAGCCGCGGCCTCGATGAGCTTCGCGGTGATGCGCGGTGAGACGACCGCATCGCCGGCATGGACGGCGCGGATCGCCGCGACGAGATCATCCGGGCGGGCGTCCTTGAGTAGGAAGCCCGCGGCCCCGGCCCCGAGAGCACCGAACGCGTATTCGTCGAGGTCGTAGGTGGTGAGCACCAGCACCCGGGTCTCCGCGAGCCTGCCGGTGATGTGCCTGGTGGCCTCGATCCCGCTCACGCCCGGCATGCGCACGTCCATCAGCACCACATCGGGCCGCAGCCGCTCGGCCGCCCCGATCGCCCGCTCGCCGTCATCGTACAGTGCGACGCGCTCCTGCATCCCAAGCAGCCCGCGGCCCGGACCCGTCGGCGCCGGCGCAGGTATTGACAGCACATCGTCCACGACGATGGTGGCATCGTCCTCCGACCATGTCACCGTCACACTCACCGAGGACACATCCCGCGCATGGCGCAGCACGTTCGTCAGCGACTCCTGCACGATCCGGTAGACGGTGAGACCGAGCGCCGGATCCATGGACGGGCGGCCCGCCAGTCCCACCGGTACCCAGGTGCCGGTGCGAGCGGACCTCCTCCGGATCAGTCCGCTCGGGGCCACTCTGCTCGGAACCTTGCAGCTCTGAACGCTATCCCGTCGCTGTCCCGATGCTGCTGCGCTGCTCGATCAGCGGGCAGGTGAAGACATCGCGCTCGCCGAGCCCCACGCGGTTGATGTAGCGCACGACGATCGCATACGACGTGAACAGGCCGACCTGCGTGTACGGCACGCCGTGTGCCCGGCAGTAGTCGGCGACGACGGGCGCGGCCAGCCGGAGGTGAGGGCGGGGCATCGACGGGAACAGGTGATGCTCGACCTGGTAGTTGAGGCCGCCCATTGCGGTGTCGAGCACGCGGCTGCCACGGATGTTCCGGCTCATCATCACCTGCCGTCGCAGGAAGTCCAGTCGCATGTCGTGGGGCACGATCGGCATCCCCTTGTGATTCGGCGCGAACGAGATGCCCATGTAGAACCCGAACAGCCCCAATTGCACCGCCAGGAAGACGAAGGCGACACCCGGCGAGAGGACAATGAACACCAGCACCAGGTACCCCGCCATCCGCACGCTGAGGAACACGATCTCCGCCCACCGCCGTTCCAGCCGGCCACGGGAGAACACCCGCCGGACACTGGACGCGTGCAGCGACAGGCCTTCGAGGAGCAGGATCGGGAAGAACAGCACACCCTGATGCGCGCGCAGCCACTCCACGACGGGACCGTGCACTCGTGCCGCGCTCTCGGCCGTGACGGCGATGACGGGGAGCTCGATGTCGGGGTCCGCGCCGAGTCTGTTGGGATTCGCGTGGTGTCTGGTGTGCTTGTGCTGCCACCAGCCGTAGCTCATCCCCACCAAGAGGTCGCCGAGGATGATGCTGATCCAGTCGTTCCAGCGACCGGACGCGAAGATCTGCCGGTGCGCGGCATCGTGCCCGAGGAACGCGATCTGCGTGAACACGATGGCGAGTGCCGCCGCCGTGAACAGCTGCCACCAGGTGTCGCCGATCCACACGAAGACGATGAGGCCGACGGCCACGAGGAGGGGCGCCGCGATGAGTTTTGACCAGTAGTAGCCGTACCGGCGGCGCAGCAGGCCGAGTCCGCGGATCTGCTGGGCCAGTTCGGTGAAGGTGCTCGACGGCCGAGGCGCACTGTCTCGAGAGTGGGTGCGGATGGTCGGACGGATGCTGTCCATGATGACCTCGTCTCCGGCGCCGTCCTCGGCGCGGATGACCTCACGCTACGCCCTCACGCTGGACATGCTCACAGGCTCGGAATGTCTGCCCTCGTCCGGTCTCTCGGCGGGGATCTCTGAGTCATCTCGACTGCGCCCGGACTCTAAAAAATATAAGACTTGCATTTAGAAGCGGATCGGGTGTCTTATAGAGGGGAGAAGCACAGGGAGGTCGGCCATGACGATGACAGCACTTGACGACGGCGGCATGCTGGAGGTGCGCACCGGAGCCCCACAGCGGGTGCGGATCGAGACCGCGCCGCAGCCGGTCGACCTCGTCGCGGCAGAGCAGGCTGCGCGTCTGTTCCTGAAGGCGCTCGGCATCGACCCGGATGTTCCCGACGCGCCCGATCTCGCGCGCACGCCGCGCCGCTTCGCCGAGGCGTACGCAGAGTTGATGTCGCCCGAGCCGTTCGACTTCACCACCTTCGCCAACTCCGAGGGCTACGACGAACTGGTGCTGATCCGCGACATCCCGGTGCAGTCGCTGTGCGAGCACCACCTGCTGCCTTTCACCGGCGTCGCACACGTCGCCTACCTGCCCGCAGACCGGGTGGTGGGGCTGTCGAAGATCCCGCGCATGGTCGACCACTACGCGCGTCGTCCGCAGACCCAGGAGCGGCTGACCGTGCAGATCGCCGATGCGCTCGCCGCGCGGTTGCAGCCCCGCGGCATCGGCGTGGTCGTCGAGGCCGCCCACACCTGCATGACCCTGCGCGGTGCTCGTGCCACCGGCTCCAACACCTCCACATCGGCCCTGCGCGGCATCCTGCGCGAGGACGCACGGTCGCGCGCAGAATTCTTCGCGCTGGCCGCGGACCGCACGCGCTGAACGTACCCGCCGCGGACCGCACGCGCCGAGCGCGTGCCGCCTGAGCCGCAGCATCCACCCGTCACAACTATGGAAGGAACGAAATGACCATCGCTATCGTCGGAGGAGGCCTCGCGGCCGCCACCGCAGCCACAGAACTGCGTGACAAGGGCTACGACGGAGACGTCGTCATCTACTCCGCCGAGCGTCACCTGCCCTACGAGCGTCCGCCGCTGTCGAAGGAAGTGCTGCTGGGCAGCAAGCAGGCGGAAGACGCGCAGGTGCACGACGAGGCCTGGTACGCCGACAACAAGGTGCGGCTCGAGCGCGGTGTGAAAGTCGTCTCGATCGACCCGGCCGCGCACACCCTGCGTACCGAGCCCGTCACCGGCGGCGAGAGTGCCGAGCACTCCTACGACAAGCTGCTGCTGGCCACCGGCGCCTCACCCCGCCGTTTCGATCTCGCCGACCGCGTTGCAGACCCGCTCTATCTGCGCACCGTCGAGGACAACGCCCGGCTGCTCGCAGCGCTCAAGCCCGGCGCGAAAGTCGTGATCGTGGGTGCCGGCTGGATCGGCCTGGAGGTGGCATCCGCCGCCCGTCAGAAGGATGTCGAGGTCACCGTCTACGAGGTCGCCGATCTGCCGCTGGTCGCCGTCCTGGGCCCTGAGATCGCACAGCTGTTCGCCGACCTGCATCGGGCGCACGGCGTGGACCTGCGCCTGGGCACCTCCGTCGACGAAGCGGCGCTCGCCGCCGCCGACCTCGTCGTCGTCGGCATCGGTGCGATCCCTGCGACCGAGCTGGCCGAGCAGGCCGGACTCGATGTGGATCACGGCGTGCTGGTGGACGAGACCCTGCGCACCTCCGCCCCCGACATCTACGCGATCGGCGATGTGGCATCGCAGCAGCATCCGGTTCTCGGCCGCCGCATCCGCGTCGAGCACTGGGACACCGCGATCGAGCAGGGCAAGATCGCCGCGCACAACCTCGCCGGTGCCGATGAGCAGTACACGCATCTGCCGTACTTCTTCACCGATCAGTACGATCTGGGCATGGAGTACTTCGGCAGCGTCGGTCCCGACGGATACGATCGTGTGGACATCGAGGGTGACACCGACGTCGCGAACGGCGGAGCCTTCCGCGCCTACTGGGTCAAGGACGGCACCGTGCGCGCAGCCATGCATGCGAACGACTGGGATGCCTCCGACGCCGTGCGCGACAGCGTCGGTACGACTCGGTGACGGGTGGCGCAATGACTGAAAGGCTGATCGAGTGACGGACGGGCTGATCGAGTGACGGACGGGATGCTGCGCCGCATCGGCACGCGCGAGTTCGACTTCTCGCGTCAGGTCGCCGTGATGGCCGTGATCAACCGCACTCCCGACTCGTTCTACGACAAGGGCGCGACCTTCGCCCTGGACCGGGCGGTGAACAGCGCGCTGCGCGCCGCCGATCAGGGCGCGGACTGGGTCGACATCGGCGGCGTGCCGTTCGGCCGAGGACCCGTCGTGACGACCGCGGAGGAGATCGACCGGGTGGTGCCGGTGGTGGCGGCGATCACGGCGGCCAGGCCTGAATTGGTG
>JBARWR010000354.1:0-5550 GCA_049646915.1 Microbacterium sp. | reverse complement strand
GCCGCGGCGAGGCGCTCCGAGGCCCGGCGCACGTGCTCGCGCTCGTAGTTCGGGCCGTCCGATGCGCCGCGGAGAATGACGGAGGTGTCGGGGTTCCCGGTGGTGGTCACGAGACTGGCGCGCCCGTCGGCGCCGATTCCGAGGAAGGCCTGCGGAGCGGATGCCGCGGACGCGGCGTCCAGGGCGACCTGGATTCCGCCGTCGGTGCCGTTCTTGAATCCGATCGGCATGGACAGACCGGATGCCAGCTGCCGGTGGATCTGACTCTCGGTCGTGCGCGCGCCGATGGCGCCCCAGGTGATGAGGTCGGCGGTGTACTGCGGGCTGATCGGCTCGAGGAACTCCGTACCGGCGGGCAGCCCCAGGGCGGTGACGTCGCGCAGGAAGCCGCGGGCCAGACGCAGGCCGCTCTCGATGTCGTGGCTGCCGTCGAGGTGAGGGTCGTTGATGAGGCCCTTCCAGCCGACGGTGGTGCGCGGCTTCTCGAAGTAGGTGCGCATGACGATCAGCAGGTCGTCGCCGAAGCGGTCGGCCTCGCGGACGAGACGACCGGCGTACTCCAGCCCGGCCTCGGGATCGTGGATCGAGCAGGGTCCGACCACGACGAGCAGCCGGTCGTCCGTGCCGTTCATCACGGCGCGGACCTCGTCGCGGCTGCGGGAGACGAGCGCGGAGCGTTCGGCGCCGATCGGCAGCATCCGTGTGATCTCGGCGGGAGACGGGATCGGCGTGAACCCGGTGACGTGCAGGTCGGTGGTCGTCGGGGCGAGAGTGGTGGTCATCAGCGGTGTCCTGTCCTGTGGATGGTGACGGACCCGCGCAGAGCCCGCCGAAACGGCGAAAGCCAGAGCAAATGCTCTGGCTTGTCGGCTCTGAAGGTATCGGTATGCGCTAGATCAGCGCCGGCCCCTCCAGAGCCGACTCGAAATACGCATACCAACGGGTGATCATGGAAACACGGTACCGCATGACCGAGGATGTCGGCGCCATCATGACTGGATCGCGTGGTCGTGCACGGTCGAACTGAGGTGCGTGCCGTTCAGTTCGAGGTACAGCTGCTGCTCGGTCACCGAGACGGTCATGGTGTTGCGTCGGGCCAGCGCCGCGGACGCGTCGTCGAGGAATCCGGCGTCGAAGCTGTGCAGCACGATGGCATCCGCCTGGTGGATGGTCTTTCCCGCCCACTGCGCGATGACCTTGGCGGGGTCGCGGTGCGTGTAGATCACGGTGCGATCGGCGAGCTTGCTGCCGAAGTGCAGGCGGGCGGCATCGGGGGCGCCGACCTCGATCCACGCCGTGACGCGCCCGGTGAGGTCGCGCACGAGCACCGCCGGCTCATCGGTCGCGGCGATTCCCTCGGTGAAGGCGATTCCCTCCTCGTACTCGAGGCAGTACGCCAGAAGTCGGGTGAGCATGTACCTGTCCGTCTCGGACGGATGCCGTGCCAGTCGCAGCGTGAAATCGTCGTACACGCCGCGATCCACATCCGCCAACTGCACATCGAACGTGTGGATCGTCGCGCCGGTCGCCATGATTCCTGAGCTTACGCGGGGATCATACTCGCGACGATGACCGGCGTCACCTCCCTGCTGGAGATCGTGTCTCTCGTGTTCACTGGCCGCATGACAGGTTATGAAGAGAAGGATCCCGCCTGGTCGGGCCAGGGCGATTCCCAGGCCGATCCGCAGCCGGCGAACGAGGCTCTCCCTGACGGGCAGTTCCAAGACCAGGAGATGCCGACCACCGACGGTGAGCCAGCCGACCCGGATCCGCTCCCGAGCACGCCTGGGAGGCAGACCCCCGGGCCCAGCGGAGCTGAGCCCGATGCTGCACCGAGCGGCAGCGACGACAGTTGAGATTCGACGAGGAGTGATCATGACCCAGAACGAACAGCACCTGCCCGAGGACAAACTCACCGAAGGCGAGAAGCCGCCGACGAACGACTCGGAGGGCACGACGAAGCCGGACGGACTCGGCAAGGACGGGACCGTCCCCGCCGACGAGGACGGTGTCGCCGCCGGGCACACCGGTACCGCCTCGACGTTCGAGCCCGAAGAGGACGAACTCTCGCCATGACGATGCCCGGGCGGGCGAGGTCGATCTCGACCTCAACCCGCCCGCATCGAGCAGATGAGGTCTCAGTACGCGAGGTTGAGGTGCGCCCGGTGGTGGTCGCCCTGCTCGATCAGGTCCACGAACCCAATGGCGTAGTCGGCACCGGAGATCTCGCCGCCATCCTCGGGATGCAGCGCGACGTCGTCGCCCACGCGGTAGCGGCCCAGGCGCTTCCCGGGAGCATGCGCGCCGAACCGACCGGCCGGGCTGACGAACACCCAGTCGAGACTCTCGGGCGTCGCGGGCAGATCGTCGGACACGAGGGCCGAGACGGTGGTCAACTCGGCGTGATACTCCGCCGGGGCGTGACTGAGGTCGGTCACGAAACGGGGAGCGTCTGATGCCGGGCGCAGCGACGAGTAACCGCCCACGATGTGCAGGGGCACGTTCGCCTCGTCGGCGACCTGCGCGATGGATGCGTACGCGTCGCGGAAGGTCGCGGCGAGGGCGCCCCGCGGTGCGAGGGCTCCCACCACGGCATCCGATCCGCCGACGACCTTCGCGAGCTCGGCGGTGTCGGTGACATCGCCCCGCACATAGGTGACGCCCGGCAGCTGCGACTCCGGTAGGGAGCGGCTGTAGGAGACGACTTCATGGCCGCGGTCGGCGGCCTCCGCGACGATGGCGGATCCGGCGTAGCCTGTTCCGCCGAGAACGATGATGCGCGACATGGATTTCCTTTTGCAGAGATATGAGCGCCGGATGACCACCCATGGTTACGATAAGAGAGCAGGTCGCTCAGGGGAAGAAGGCACTTTGTGGTAACCACCCTCGCGGAGCCGGTCCATCCCGGCAACCCCTATCGCGCGGACTGTCCCACCCGCCACATCCTGGATCGGATCGGCGACCGCTGGACGGTGCTGGTCGTCGGCATCCTGGGCCAAGGCGATGCGCGTTTCTCCGAGCTTCGCCGCAGCGTGGAGGGCGTCTCGCAGAAGATGCTGACGCAGACTCTCCGCGCTCTCGAGCGCGACGGCCTGGTGCGCCGCACCGTCTTCGCCGAGGTGCCTGTGCGCGTCGTGTACTCGCTCACGACCGCCGGTGAGACGCTGTTGGAGCCTCTGCGCGCACTGCAGGAGTGGTCGATCGAGCACCTGGGCGACATCGTCGCATCGCGGCAGGACTACGACCGTCAGGGGTGATGCCACGGCACGACGCGCACTCTCGGAAACGGCGCGTCGAGCGCCCCTCGACGGCGGCTCGGGCTATCCGGCGGCCGCGATTTCGAGCCGCGTCCGATTCCTGACCGCTGTCCACCGCCGCCCGGAGTCGATGATGCCCTCCCGACGCCACCGGCTCATCACGCGCGAAACCGACTCAGGTGTGGAGCGGGCGAGCCCGGCCACGTCGCTGCGGGTGAGTGGAACCTCGATCAGGATCCCGTCCTCACCGCGGTCCTCACCGAGCTTGTCTGCGAGGCGGAGCAGCGTCGTGGCGACGCGCTGCGCCACCGTTTCGGTGCCCTGCCCGCCGATGTCGGTGTGAGCACGGGCGAGCCGGGCCGCCACATCGTCGAGCACCCGCAGCGCGACGGCGGGGTGCTCTCGCAGCACGGCACGGAACGCCTCCTGGTCGATTCGCAACGTGCACGAGCCCACCATCGCAACGGCCGACTGCAGGTGTATCGGTTCGCCGAGCGCACCCATCGCCCCGAACAGCTCACCCGGGGCGAGGATGTCTGCGACCGTCTCCGTGCCGGCCGGAGTCACCTGGCTGAGTTTCACGCGGCCCTCGGCGACGATGAACAGGTGACCGGCCGGATCGGCCGCGTGGTAGAGCGTGTCGCCCTCGCGCCACGAGTTCGCCTGCATCCGATGGTCGATGCGGCCGATCTCCTCCTCTGTGAGGCCGGCGAAATACGCGACCCGCGCAAGTACATGCATCCGTACCGGCCGCGGACAGACGTGCGGGAGGGTCACCTCGCGCAGCGGGATGCGGCGGCGGCTTGCCTGGGACGTGGTCATAGCCCGAGCGTAACCGACACGCGAAGGAGGGCGGCCGAGTACCGGAGGCACGGTTCTGCCGTTGATTGATGCCCGTCATGGTGCGGTTCTCCCCTCCTTCGTAGCGTGAGAGCGAACCCAGAAGAAAGGGGCCAACATGAACACCTCACCCACCACCGTCCACACGCTGCTCCGCGCGCAGGGCTTCTCATGTCCGTCGTGCGTGAGCAAGATCGAGAAGCAGGTCGGGCGCCTGTCGGGCGTCGACGGAGTGAAGGTCCACTTTGCCTCTTCACGCATCGAGGTCGACCATGACCCCGCTGTCGTGAGCGTCGATGACCTGGTCGCCGCAGTCGACAAGGCCGGGTACGCTTCGGCCCCGTCGGCGTTCTGACCTGGGCCTGCAGGATACGGAGTCGACATGGATATGCTGCGTCGCCTGACCCGCAGCCGCTGGACGGTCCCCGCGGCTGCGGGACTGCTCATCACCACGTCCTTCGCGGTTTCGGGCCTGCTCGGCTCGGAGCTGTGGGGCGACATCCTCATGATCGCCGCGGCGGTCGTCGCGGGTCGGCGCATCGTCCTGTCCGCGCTGCGCGCCAGGGTGATCGGCATCGATCTGCTCGTTTCGGTCGCCGCGATCGGCGCCATCGTGATCGCCAACTACTGGGAGGCCGCCGCGGTCACCTTTCTGTTCGCGATCGGTCACGCGCTGGAGTCCGCCACTCTCGACAAGACCCGCTCCGCTCTGGCCGAGCTCGTTGCCGTCGCCCCGGATGCGGCGACCGTGCTTCGTGACGGGGAGCAGGTCGAGGTGTCGGCGATGCAGGTCGTCACCGGTGAGACCGTGCTGGTCAAGAACGGTATGAAGGTGCCGGTCGACGGCGTGGTCATCGGTGGTATCGGCGCGATCGACGAGGCCTCGATCACCGGCGAGTCGCTCCCGGTCGAGAAATCCGACGGCGACTTGGTGTTCGCGGGCACTGTCGCGACCTCCGGCTTCCTGCAGGTGCGGGCGACCGGTGTCGGGGCGGATACGACGCTTGCGCGCATCATCCACCGGGTCGAAGAGGCGCAGGATGCCAGGGCGAAGACACAGGCCTTCATGGACCGCTTCTCGAAGTGGTACACGCCCGGAATCATGGTGCTCGCGCTCGTTCTCGGCCTTGTCACGCAGGACGTCGTGCTCGCGCTGACGCTGCTCGTGATCGGGTGCCCCGGCGCCCTGGTGATCTCGATCCCGGTGGCGATCGTGGCCGGCATCGGACGCGGCGCGAAGGACGGCATCCTCATCAAGGGTGGCGAGTATCTCGAGACGTCGGCGAAGATCGATGTCGTCGCAGTCGACAAGACCGGCACACTCACCGAGGCCAGGCCGCGACTGACCGATGTGATCGTCTTCGACGAGGCTCTTGGCCGGGCCGGTGTGCTCGCGCTCGCGGCCCGTGCGGAGGCCGGTTCCGAGCATCCGCTCGCGCGACCGATCCTCGAC
>JBARWR010000353.1:0-2860 GCA_049646915.1 Microbacterium sp. | reverse complement strand
GTGCACCGATGGTCGATGCGGCGCCGATCAGCGCGGCGGTGCTGCTTGCGGCGTTTCCGCTGGGGTCGACGTCGACGAGGACGAGGATCGAGTTCTCGGGGTAGCCCATGCTCACACCAGCCTGTTCTGCGCGAGGAATTCGACGAGCTGAGCCGCCGCATCACCCTCGTCGGTGATCTTGACACCCGCGGCGCGCGGAGGCTTCTCGGAGACGGCCGTCATGATCGTGTGCGGAGCCTCTGCCGGGTCGGCCGAGACGCCGAGATCGGCGAGCGAGAGCACCTCGAGTGGCTTCTTCTTCGCCGCCATGATGCCCTTGAAATTCGGGAAGCGAGCGTCGGGAAGCGCCTCGGTGATCGAGATCACCGCGGGGAGGGATGCAGACACCTGCTGCGCTCCATCGTCGGCGGCGCGGGTGCCGGAGATGCCGTCGGCGGAGATCTCGACCGCGCTGAGAGCGGTGGCCTGCGCGTAGCCGAGGTGCTCGGCGAGCATCGCCGGGATGACGCCGCCGGAGCCGTCGGTGGAGAGGTTGCCCGTGATGACCAGGTCGGGTTCGCCCTGACGGATGGCGGCCGCCAGAGTCGCGGCGGTGAGGCCGAGGTCGGCTCCCCGCAGCTGCTCGTCGACGACGTGCACAGCGGATCCTGCGCCGATCGCCAGTGCACGGCGGATGGATGCTGTCGAGGACTCCGGCGACATCGACAGCGCAACCACCTCGGTGTCGGCGTTCTTGCCTGCGTACGTCAGAGCGACCTCGAGCGCACGCTCAGTGATCTCATCGAGCACCACGTCACCGGCCGCACGATCGGCCAGACCCGTCTCGAGATCGAGCTTGCGGTCACCATAGGTGTCGGGAACTTCCTTCACCAGTACGTAGATCTTCATCGAACCTCCTCGCGCCGGTACTGATCCTACCCGCGCAGAACGGTGGGATTGGGTTTCGGCATCAATGATACCGAGTTCCTAGCTCAGGTCCTGAACGAGCCATCCGGGTTGGCACCATGCAACCTCCGAGCCGATACCGTGGATCCATGGCCCGTCCTCGCCCTCTGTCGATCGATCCGCTCGCCGAAGCCAAGCGGCAGTGGGTGGCGCACGGCTGGCCGGATGCCGCCGAGGGAATGGCCGTGGTCACCTCGGTGATGCGCGCGCAGCAGCTGCTGCTGGCACGGGTGGATGCCGCGCTCAAACCCTTCGCGCTCTCGTTCGCCCGCTACGAGGTGCTGCGCCTGCTGGCGTTCAGCCGCTCGGGCACCCTGCCGCTGTCGAGCGTCGTGGCTCGCCTGCAGGTGCACGCGACGAGCGTGACGAGCACGGCCGAGCGCCTCGTGCGCGACGGACTGGTGCTGCGCGAGCCGCATCCGCATGACGGTCGGGCCGCTCTCCTCACCCTCACCGAGACCGGCCGCGACCTGGTCGAGCGCGCCACCCGAGCCCTGAACACCGACGTGTTCCGCAGCCCGGGGATCGACTCGGAGGACGCCAACGCCCTGGTCGGCATCGTCGCCCGGATGCGCAAGAACGCCGGCGACTTCACCGATCCGCGCCCCGTGCCCGACCCGCTCTGATGGCCTCCTTCACCCTGGAGCGGGTCATCCCGGCATCCCCCGAGACGGTGTTCGACCTGTCTCTGGACGTCGGTCTGCACCTGGATTCCCAGAGCTCGCGCGGCGAGCGCGCCGTCGGCGGCAAGACGTCGGGGATGCTGGGCGAGGGCGACCAGGTCACCTGGAGCGCCCGGCACTTCGGCATCCGATTCCGGATGTCATCGATCGTCTTCGACGTGGACCGGCCACGCCGGTTCCGCGACAGGCAGACGCGGGGCCCGTTCGGCGCATTCCTGCACACCCACGAGTTCCTCCCGGATGCCGGCGGAACGCTCATGCGCGACACGATCGAGTTCCACTCGCCGTTCGGCCCGCTCGGCCGCCTGGTGGATGCCGTCGTCATGCGCCGCCATCTGATCGCCGTGATCACCGAACGCAACGACGGGATCAGCGCCTACTTCTCTTGAGCACGCGGCCCTTCCACCGTGCCGAGGCTTCTGTTCCTGCATGAGACATGACCGCAGGCATGCCGTCTCACGCGGCAACAGAAGTCTCGCGTGGGTCGACGGCGGGACGGGAAGCCTCGCGCGAGCGCAGTGCCGAAGTTAGGCTGACCCGCATGAGCGAACTGAGACTGCACACGGTGCTCGAACCGATGGGACCGGCCGGGGCGATCGTGCTCGATGACGAGCAGGTCGCGCAGCTGAGCACAGCCAAGGCATTCCCGGTCGTGGTCACCATAGGCGAGCGCACCGGGCGCCTGCGCCTGGCACGGATGGGCGGGAAGAACCTGATCGGGTTCAGCAAGGCCGCCCGCGCTGAGATGGCTGTCGAGCTCGGCGACGAGATCGATGTGGTCATCGCCGCCGACACCGCCGAACGCACGGTCGAGATCCCGGATGCGCTGGCCGCAGCCCTGGCATCCGACCCTGCTGCGAAGGCGGCATTCGACGATCTCGCCTACTCGCGCCGCAAGGAGATCGCCCGGTCGATCGCCGAGGCGAAACAGGATGCCACCCGCGAGCGCCGCCTCGCGAAGGCCCTCGCCGAGCTGCGCGACTGACCCCACCGACCGTCTGTGGGGCGCAAACGTTCCCCACACGTCGCGTGTCATGGTCGTTTGCGCCCCACAGACGGGTTCTAGTCGCCCTCGTACACGTACCTGTCGAAGCGCTCGGGAACCTGCATCCGCTGCCAGGCGAGCTCCTCATCGCGCCGCGAGCGGTCGCCGGGGAACGCCTTGGACGTGTACCGCGGCACCTGTCGGGCGTGCCCCGCCATGTGTGCGACGGCCGCAGCCTGGCCGCACA
>JBARWR010000352.1:0-5516 GCA_049646915.1 Microbacterium sp. | reverse complement strand
GCGGGACGTCGTCGCCGCGCAGCTTCGCGAGCACACCGGGAAGCTGCTCGTTGGTGACGAGAACGTCGCGCGCCTTGGAGCCCTCGGACGGTCCGACGATCTCGCGGGACTCGAGCAGATCCATCAGCCGGCCCGCCTTGGCGAACCCGACCCGCAGCTTGCGCTGCAGCATCGACGTCGACCCGAACTGCGAGGACACGATCAGCTCCGCTGCGGCGAGCAGCAGCTCCAGGTCGTCGCCGATGTCCGCGTCGACCTCCTTGCGCTTCGCCTCGGCCGACTCCTGGACGTCGGGCCGGTATTCGGGGCGGGCCTGCTGCGTGACGTGCTTGACGACGTCCGCGATCTCGCTCTCGTCGACCCACGCCCCCTGCAGTCGGAACGGCTTGGACGATCCCATCGGCGAGAACAGGGCGTCGCCCTGGCCGATGAGCTTGTCGGCGCCGGGCGCATCGAGGATGACTCGGCTGTCCGTGACGCTCGTCACGGCGAATGCGAGGCGCGAGGGCACGTTGGCCTTGATCAGACCGGTGACGACATCGACGCTGGGTCGCTGGGTCGCCAGCACCAGATGGATGCCGGAAGCACGGGCCAGCTGCGTGATGCGGACGATCGAGTCCTCGACGTCTCGCGGCGCGACCATCATCAGGTCGGCGAGCTCATCGACGACGACCAGCAGGTACGGATACGGCTTGAGCACCCGCTCACTGCCGACGGGGACCTCGATCTCGCCCGCGCGCACGGCCCGGTTGAAGTCGTCGATGTGACGGAAGCCGAACGACGCGAGGTCGTCGTAGCGCATGTCCATCTCCTTCACGACCCACTGCAGCGCCTCGGCGGCCTTCTTGGGGTTCGTGATGATGGGAGTGATCAGGTGCGGCACGCCGGCATAACTGGTGAGCTCCACGCGCTTCGGGTCGATCAGCACCATGCGCACGTCGGCGGGTCGCGCCCGCATCAGCAGGCTGGTGATCATCGAGTTCACGAAGCTGGACTTGCCCGATCCCGTGGAGCCCGCGACCAGCAGGTGGGGCATCTTCGCGAGGTTGGCGACGACGATGTTGCCGCCGACATCCTTGCCCACGCCGATCGTCATGGGGTGCGTGCTCTTCTGCGCCGCCGCGGAGCGCAGCACATCACCGAGGGCGACGGTCTCCTTGTCGACGTTCGGGATCTCGATGCCGATCGCACTCTTTCCGGGGATCGGCGAGAGGATGCGCACGTCGTTGGAGGCCACCGCATAGGAGAAGTTGTTGCTCAGCTGGAGGATCTTCTCGACCTTGACGCCCAGGCCCACCTCGATCTCGTACTGCGTGACCGTCGGGCCGCGGGAGAAGCCGGTGACCTTGGCATCCACCTTGAACTGCTCGAGCACGCTGGTGATCTGCGCGATGGTGTGATCGGTGGCATCCGATCGAGTGACCGGCGGTGGTCCCGCCTTCAGCACGCCGGGCGAGGGCAGCACGTAGGGGGCGGCGGGCGGCTGAAGGCCGTTCGCGCCCGGACCGGGCGTGCCGAAACCGTCGAGACCGGGCAGCTCGCCCGTGGAGCCGTCGTCGTCGAGCAGGGCCGTCGTGTTCTGCTCGCCGAGCATGTCCGCGAGAGCGCCGACGTCGGTGAGCACCTCGGTGGCGGCATCCTGAGGCGCGGCATCCACGATGACCGCCTGGTCGTAGGCGGCCTTCTTGCCCGGCTCGCCGAGCAGCGCGGTGATCGCCTGGGAGTCGACGTCGTCGTCGGGATCCTCTTCCCGACCGGTCTTGTTGCGGCGCCACCACGGCAGCGCGTCGTCCTTCTCGTCGGAGTCCTGAGGCGCCTCGTCGACCGCCGCGGGGCGCAGCGGCCGCTCCGCACCGAACATCCACGCGTACAGGTCGCCCAGTCGCTCGCCGATGCGGTTCGGCGGCGTCTTGGTGAGGATCAGGATGCTGAGCACGGCCAGCAGCGAGAGCACGATGTACGCCACCACCGGGGTGAGGAACGCCAGCGGCTCGCCCAGCATCCAGCCGAAGAGCCCTCCGGCGGCGCTCAGCGCCGGCATGCCGTCCTTGGGCTGCGGACGCGTCAGGACGCCGAGCTTGTCGACTGCTCCCGAGGCGACGTGGCAGAACCCCGCCAGCGCGAGCACGAAGAAGCCGAAGCCGATCCCGATGCGGCCGTTGTCATTGACCGAGGACGGATGCCGGAACAGCCAGCCCGCCAGCAGGAGCAGCAGCACCGGGAGGACGAAGGCCACCCGGCCGATCAGCAGTCCCCACGTGTATGCGCTGATGCTCTGGGCGATCTGCTCCCCGATGAAGAACCACTCGACGACCGCGCCCGCACAGGCCAGCAGGACCAGCAGGAAGGGGAACCCGTCGCGGCGCTGCTCCTTCTCGAGCGACTCCGGCCCGAAGGCGCGGAAGAGCCCGCCGACGCCGTGCGCCAGCCCGAGCCACATTCGCACGCCCAGCGGCGGCTTCTCGGCGTCGTCGACATAGCGCTTGGGTGCGGGCGCAGCCTTGGCACGCGAGCGTGGAGTCGCCTGCCGCTGGGGACGCGACGATGACGCCGCGGACGCGCGCTCAGACTTCGTGGTGCTCCTGGCCATGTCTCCACGCTACGGCCGAACACCGACATCCGGCCGTAATGACGCGGGTTTGCAGGCGATCACGCCACGATCCGGCGTGGCCCCCTCATCTCGGACGCGCCTCGGACCGACGCGGCCCTCTCACGCCTCGATGACGAGCGGAACGATCATCGGGCGGCGACGCAGCTTCTGGTTGACCCAGCGGCCGATCGTGCGCCGCACGATCTGCGACAGCGCATGGTTGTCGCGCACGCCGTTGCCCGCAGCCTCCTTGAGCGCCGCGACGATCTTGGGCACCACGTCGTCGAAGACCCGGTCGTCCTCGGCGACACCGCGCGCGTGGATCTCCGGTCCGGAGATCACGCGACCCGTGCTCGAGTCCACGACGATGATGACCGAGACGAATCCCTCCTCGCCGAGGATGCGGCGGTCCTTCAGATCGGCATCCGTGATGCCGCCGACGGTGGAGCCGTCGACGTAGACGAAGCCGATGTCGAGCTGGCCCGCCACCCGCGCGTCGCCGTCGCGCAGATCGATGACCGTTCCGTTGGAGGCGATGAAGGTGCGCTCCTCCGGGATGCCGGTGTCCTGGGCGAGCTTCGCGTTCGCGGTGAGGTGGCGGTACTCGCCGTGCACGGGCAGGACGTTGCGGGGCTTGAGGATGTTGTAGCAGTAGAGCAGCTCGCCGGCGGCGGCGTGACCGGACACGTGCACCCGGGCGTTGGCCTTGTGCACGACGTTGGCGCCCAGCTTGGTGAGTCCGTCGATCACGCGGTAGACGGCGTTCTCGTTGCCCGGGATCAGGCTGGATGCGAGGATCACGGTGTCGCCCTCGCCCGGCTCGATCGCGTGGTCCAGGTTCGCCATGCGGCTGAGCACGGCCATCGGCTCGCCCTGCGAACCGGTGGACATGTAGACGATCTTGTCCTCGGGCAGGTCGCGCGCCTTCTTGTAGTCGATGAGCACACCGTCCGGGACCCGCAGGTAGCCGAGCTGCTCGGCGATGGTCATGTTGCGCACCATGCTGCGGCCGAGGAACGCGACCCGCCGACCGTGGATGTGCGCGGCGTCGATGACCTGCTGCACGCGGTGCACGTGGCTGGAGAAGCTGGCCACGATCACGCGGCGCGGCGCTTTGCCGATCACCTGGTCCAGCACGGGACCGATCGAACGCTCCGTGGGCGTGAAGCCGGGGACGTCGGCGTTGGTGGAGTCGACGAGGAACAGATCCACGCCGTCATCGCCCAGACGCGCGAAGGTGTTCAGATCGGTGATGCGGCCATCCAGGGGCAGCTGATCCATCTTGAAGTCGCCGGTCGCGAGGACCAGGCCCGCCGGGGTGCTGATGGCGACGGCCAGCGCGTCGGGGATGGAGTGGTTGACCGCGATGAACTCGAGATCGAACGGGCCGACCTGCTCCTCCTGCCCTTCCTTCACCGTGAGGGTGAAGGGCTTGATGCGGTGCTCCTTGAGCTTCGCCTCGACCAGAGCGAGTGTCAGGCCGGATCCGATCAGGGGGATGTCGGCCTTCAGCCGCAGCAGGTAGGGCACACCGCCGATGTGGTCCTCGTGGCCGTGCGTGAGCACGACGCCGACGATGTCGTCGAGGCGGTCCTTGATCGGCGAGAAGTCGGGCAGGATGAGGTCGACCCCTGGCTGGTGCTCCTCGGGGAAGAGCACGCCGCAGTCGACGATGAGGATCTTGCCGTCGTACTCGAAGGCGGTCATGTTGCGGCCGATCTCACCGAGACCACCGATCGGAGTCACGCGGAGCGTGCCCTGGGCGAGTGGTTCGGGAGCGGCGATGGGGGTGGACATGGACGTCTCCTCTGTCGGACACTGCGTGCCCGTTCGTATGTGTTCAGCGCGTGGGAGCGCTCATCGAGTGGTGCCGTGCACCTTCGGCAGGGCGCCGCCGGCGGCGGCGTTGCGGTCGGGACGGAAGTTGGAGAAGTCGGCCCCGGGGACACCGGAGACCAGCGCGAGCTCGTCCTCGATGATCGCGGCCTCCCATTCCTCCGGTCCGACCAATGGCAGGCGCACACGCGGGCTGCCGATACGTCCGAGGCCGTGCAGGATGTACTTCGCCGCCACAGTGCCGGGCACGTGCGTCATCACCGCGCGCACCAGCGGCTCCAGCCGCTGGTGCTCGGCGGTGGCGGTCTTGAGGTCGCCGCGGTTCACGGCGTCGATGATGGTGCGGTACGGCGCGGAGGTGATGTTGGCGGTCACCCCGACGAGCCCGGTCGCACCGATCGCCAGGTGCGGCAGCACATTGGTGTCGTCACCGGAGAAGTACATCAGGTCGGTCTGGTTGAGCACCCGGCTGACCTCGGAGAAGTCGCCCTTGGCATCCTTCACGGCGAGGATGTTCGGGTGCTTGGCGAGACGCAGGATGGTCTCGTACTTGATCGGCACACCCGTGCGTCCCGGGATGTCGTACAGGATGACCGGCAGGTCCGTCGCATCGGCGACGAGCCGGAAGTGCGTGAGAATGCCGGCCTGGGTGGGCTTGTTGTAGTACGGGGTGACGATCATGATGCCGTCGGCTCCGGCCTTCTCGCTGGCCTTGTAGAGCTCGATGGCATGCGCGGTCTCGTTCGACCCGCCGCCGGTGATGATCTTCGCCCGCCCCGCCGAGACGTCCTTGCCGACCTCGACCAGACGCAGCTTCTCGTCATCGGTCAGTGTGGATGTCTCACCGGTGGTGCCGGTCACGACGATGCCGTCGGCGCCGTCGGAGATCACCTGGTCCATGTGCTTCTCGGTGGCGGGCCAGTCCACTTCGCCGTCGGCGGTCATCGGAGTGACCAGCGCGACGAGAACCTGTCCGAAGGGATTGTCCGAGTGCGTCATGCACTCAGGTTATCGTGTCGGCACTGAGATCTTGTGCCTGATACGACGCCGGGCGCGCAGTCCTGCGCGCTCAGACCCGCCCGCGGCGCGC
>JBARWR010000351.1:0-2535 GCA_049646915.1 Microbacterium sp. | reverse complement strand
GCGTCCGCATCCTGCTCGGCCCACTCGCGCAGGCGCTGGTGCGCGCGGGTCGTCGAGTCACTCCGGGCGGAGGGCGCAGCAGCTTCGCCTCCGAGGAGCAGCTGCTGAGCATGGTCGACGAGGCGGCGTCGCACGACCTCATCGAAGAGGACGACCGCGATCTGATCCACTCGGTCTTCGACTTCACCGACCAGTTCGTGCGCGCCGTCATGGTGCCGCGCACCGAGATCCTGACGGTGGATGCCGCAGCCACGACGACCGAGGCGATGGACCTGTTCCTGCGCAGCGGCGTGTCGCGCATGCCGGTCGTCGACGACGACGCGGACGACATCGTGGGCGTGCTCTACCTGAAGGACCTCGTGCAGTTCGCCTACCGCGACGAGAGCGCCTGGCGCGGCGCACCGGTCAGGCCGATCGCCCGGCCGGCGATCTTCGTGCCGGAGTCCATGCGTGCCGAGACGCTGCTGCAGCAGATGAAGCGCGACGCCGTGCACGTGTGCATCGTCATCGACGAGCACGGCGGGATCTCCGGTCTGGTCACCCTCGAGGACCTCATCGAGGAGCTCGTGGGCGAGATCGCAGACGAATACGACCGCGGACCCGCCGAGGTGGTGGACCTCGGTGCGGGACGGTACCGGGTGAACTCCCGGCTGCCGCTCGAGGACGTCGGCGATCTGTTCGGCCTGGAGGTCGAGGACGAGGACGTCGACTCCATCGGCGGTCTGCTCGGCAAGGCGCTCGGACAGATCCCCCAGCCGGGCGCGATGGTGGCCGTGCAGGGGCTCGTGCTCACCGGTGGCGCGTCGCGCGGCCGAGGTCGAGGCATCGCGACCGTGTTCGTGGAGCGCGCCCCGGAGGGGCATGATGGGGACGGCGATCGTGACGGAGGACAGCGGGATGACTGAGCATATGAGTGAGAACGAGCAGGCCGATGACGGCGGGCAGACGCGAAGCGGATTCGTGACGTTCGTGGGACGGCCGAACGTCGGCAAGTCGACGCTGACGAACGCCCTGGTGGGCGAGAAGATCGCGATCACCAGTGAGAAGCCGCAGACCACGCGGCGCGCCATCCGAGGCATCCTGAACCGTCCCGACGGCCAGCTCGTGATCGTGGACACCCCCGGCATCCACCGGCCGCGCACGCTGCTCGGTGAGCGGCTCAATGACCTGGTCGAGCAGGTTCTCGGCGATGTCGACGTGATCGGCTTCTGCGTGCCGGCGACCGAGAAGGTGGGGCCGGGTGATCGCAGGATCGCCGCCTCGCTGGATGGTTACGGGCGCGCCAAGAAGATCGCGATCGTCACCAAGACGGATGCCGCCGACAAGGACGACATCGTCGAGCGTCTCATGGAGGTCGACTCGCTGCGCGAGGACTGGTCCGCGGTGATTCCGCTTTCGGCATTGGGAAGCGACCAGCTCGACGTGCTCGCCGATGAGATGCTCAAGCTGATGCCGCGAGGACCACGGCTGTACGAGGACGGGATCGTCACCGACGAGTCCGAGGAGGACCGCATCGCGGAGATCATCCGCGAAGCGTCCCTGGCGGGGGTTCGCGACGAGCTGCCGCACTCCATCGCCGTCGTCGTGGACGATATCGCTCCGCGCGAGGACAGCGACCTCACCGACGTGTACGCCTCGATCGTCGTCGAGCGCGACAGCCAGAAGGCGATCATCATCGGGCACAAGGGCTCCCGGCTGCGCGACGTCGGAGCCGTGGCGCGTGCGGACATCGAGAAGCTGCTCGGCAGCCGCGTGTTCCTCAAACTGCATGTGAAGGTCGCCAAGGAATGGCAGCGCGACCCGAAGCAGCTCGGACGGCTGGGATTCTGAGGCTGAGGGTTCTGAGAGACGACGATTCTGACTGCGGAGGTATCTGAGATGGCACGGCACTGGATCGCACCGGACTTCGGCTCGCCGGACGGCTGGCGTTTCGAGGAGTACGACGCGCCGTCGCCCGGCGCGGGCGAGGTCACGATCCGGGTGCACGCAGCCGGCGTGAACCCGGCGGATGCCAAACACGTCGCGCGACCGCGCCCCGGTGTCGAGCTGCCGGTGCCGATCGGGTACGAGGTCTCGGGCGTGCTCACGGCGATCGGTCCCGACACCGACATCGTCACGGGATCAGCGGTCGTCGGCGACGAGGTCATCGCCTTCCGGGTGCGCGGCGGGTACGCGACCGAGATCACCGTGCCGGCGCAGAAGGTGCTGCGCAAACCCGCCGCGCTCACCCATCCCGAGGCGGCGAACCTTCTGCTTGCGGGCACCACCGCGGCGGAGATGCTCCATATCGTGCGTGCCGAGCCGGGGGAGAGCCTTCTCCTGCACGGGGCGTCCGGAGCGGTCGGAATCAGCGTGCTGCAGCAGGCCGCGCTGCGCGGCATCCGTGTGATCGGCACCGCGCGCCGCGAGCGATTCGATGAGGTGCGCCGCTTCGGCGGCATCCCCGTCGAATACGGCGGCGGACTCGCCGGTCGCATCGAGGCAGCGCTCGATGCCGCCGGCGTCGCGCACATCGATGCGGCGCTGGATGCCGTC
>JBARWR010000350.1:0-2627 GCA_049646915.1 Microbacterium sp. | reverse complement strand
GGCCCTGGGCGTCCAGCGCCACCGACGCGTCGCGCAGACCCGCGGGATGCTCGGTCAGCGCCAGGACCGCCGCGGGACGCAGCAGCGCTCCGACCGCCCATCCGCATCCCGTCAGAATCCGATGGGTCGCTCTGGTGGTCGCGCCGACGAGCTCGATGTGCGACGGCTCCACCACCAGGTTCAGCGCCGGGTAGGCGACCACGTCCTGCCGGGACGTCTCGCCTGGCTCGAGGTCCCACTCGGGGATCCAGAACCACGAGACGAGGTGCGCGGCGGCGGCGGTCGGCGCAAGGCGGTGGAACCGCGGCATCCGCTCGGGGTACAGGACCCCCCGTCGTGCATCGATCACGCCACCGAGGATAGTTGCCGCCGGCGACATCTGTCGTGAATCTTCAAGCCACGCCGTCTCGCGCTCTCCTACCGTCGGATCATGAACACTTCCCAGCCCGGCCTGACCGGAACGCACACCACCGACGGCCGCCCGAACGGGGCGACCTCGCTCACCCCTTTCCTCGCCATTCCCGACGCGGGGGGCGCGATCGCCTTCTATCGGGACGTCTTCGGCGCCCGCGTCGTCGACGTCACGGAGTTCGGCGGAGTCGTCGCGCACGCCGATCTCGACTTCGGCACCGGCCGCCTGCAGCTGGGCGAGCCGTCCCCGGACTACCATCTGGTGGCCCCGCCGGCCGGCGAGGACGACTGCTACTCCATGGGAGTCTACGTGCCCGATGTCGACGCGGTGGTCGCGCGAGCCGTCGAGGCGGGCGCGGTGGTCCGTGAGGCGCCGTCGGACTTCGTATCCGGCGATCGTTTCGCCAGCATCCGGGATCCGTTCGGCGTGCGCTGGTCGGTGATGACCCGAATCGAGGACATCTCCGAGGAGGAGAGCGCCCGACGTGTCGCGGAGTGGGCCGCATCGTACGCGCCGGCATCTGCCGACTGACAGCCGGCCGCCGACCCTTCCGCGCACACCTGCACGATACGAAACGGGGGCCGAACTGTATAGGCCACACCCTGTCAGGACAGCGGCTTGACCTCGACCGACCCGGGCTCATCACCGGCACGGACGGATGCGAAGCCGGTGTAGCCGTCGGCCGCGGAGCGCTCCAGCAGCGCCTTGAGGTTCTTCGTGCGGCGCTCCAGCCGCACACGGGCGGCCGTACCGCCACTCAGCAGCCCCGCCTTGTGCGCGAGCAGCTCCGTCACGGGCACATCGGCATCGTGGATGACGACGATCGCCTGAGCCGCATCCGCCTCCTGCACGGCGACCAGGTCGACGATGCGCTCGAAGCCGATCGAGAAGCCGACCGCAGGAACCTGCTGGCCGAGGAAACGACCGATCATCCCGTCGTAGCGACCACCGCCGCCCAGCGAGTAGCTCACCGAGGGGTGCGCGAGCTCGAAGATCGTTCCGGTGTAGTAGCCCATGCCCCGCACCAGGAACGGGTCGTAGACGAGCGGCGGCTCCCCGGCATCCGGGCGGGCCGCGACGACGGCCTCCCCGAGGCCGATCAGGTGCGCCACGAGCTCGTCGGGTGCGCCCTCGGGCAGCGCCTTGCGGATCTGACGCTCGCCGTAGGGGGTGTACTCCAGCGTCTGGGGGCGCGTGAGGAACCCTTCGAAGGCATCGACGGCCGATGCGGTCGTGCCACGCTCACGCAGCTCGGCGGCCACCCCGGCCGGCCCGATCTTGTCGAGCTTGTCGATCGTGATGAGCACGCCGGGACGCTCGTCCTCGGTGAAGCCGAAGCTGTCGAGCATCCATTCCAACGCACGGCGGTCGTTGACGCGCACCGTGCCGCCCTCGAGGCCGAGTGCGTCGATGGTGTCGAGCGACGCGGTGATCAGCTCGGCCTCGGCCCGTGCGCTGTCATCGCCGATGATGTCGATGTCGCACTGCACGAACTGGCGATACCGACCCTTCTGCGGTCGCTCGGCTCGCCAGACCGGTCCGATCTGGATGGATCGGAACACCGTCGGCAGCTGCCCGCGGTTGGTGGCGTAGAACCGGGCGAGAGGCACGGTCAGGTCGTAGCGCAGGCCCAGGTCGCTGAGGGCCGCCGGATCGTTGGCCCCCTCGCGGATCGCGTCGGCGTCGAGTCCCCGGCGCAGAATGTTGTACGAGAGCTTCTCGTTGTCGCCGCCGATGCCGGCATGCAGCCGGTCGTACTCCTCGACCACCGGGGTCTCGATCTCGTCGAAGCCGTGCGCGCGGTAGCGCTCGCGGATGACGGCGAGCACGCGCTCGCGACGGGTCTTGTCAGCGGGGAGGAAGTCGCGCATTCCGCGCGGCGGGTTCACTGTTGCCACCCGTCCATCTTCCCAGGTCTGGGGAGATCGTCCGACGGCGCACTCAGCTCGAGCTTCCTGACGGGGAGCCGAATGACGGTTGTCCAGGGTCAGAACCGGCATCAGGCTCCCGGCAATGCCACCTGCGGCGCGGGCAGGGAGCCAAATGGAGGTTCTCGGACCTCAGAACCGACATTTGGCTCCCCCCGACTCCCTGCGACGCGCAACCGGATGCTCCCAGCGACGCGCAACCGGATGCTCGCGGGGAGCCGGCTGCGGGCCAGAGCCGGACGGGCGGCGAGCGTCAGCCGGATTCGGCGGAGCGGACGTCGTCCTCC
>JBARWR010000349.1:0-4560 GCA_049646915.1 Microbacterium sp. | reverse complement strand
TTGCCGACCTTCGTCGCGCCGTTCGGATCGACCGTCGAGATCCAGTCCGCGCTGTGACCGGCTCCCAGCACCGCGCCGTCGCTGAGGCGCAGATACGAGGCGGATCCCGTCACGACAAGGCCCATGTCGGCGGCCTTGCTCGCCAGCGCCTGCGGAGAGTTCAGCCCGACGAGTTCGTCGGTCAGCGCCTGCTTCTGCAGGTTGAGTTCGTGCTGCTGGCTGTTGAGGCCGGCGAGAACGAAGGCATCCTGCGTCGCGGCGAGAGAGAAGCCCATCTGGGCGGCGCCGATGGCCAGCGCACCGCCGACGGCCAGCGCCGCTCCAGCGAGCTTCGGTCGTCGACGGGTTGCCGGAGCGGTGACCGCACGCAGCCATCTCGTCCGTGCCGGGCGGGGTTCGGTCTGCGGCTGGATGCGCGCAGCGGGCAGGCTCATGCCGTCTCCCTCAGCTTCTCGGCGGCGCGCAGGCGCACGGGGATGGCACGGGGGTTGACCGCGCGCTCGGCTTCTCCGGCCATCTCGGCTCCCTTGGTGAGGATCCGGAATCGCGGTGCGTGCTCGGGCAGTTCGACGGGGAGGCCCGCGGGAGCCGTGGAGGCGGATGCCGCGGCGAACGCCTGCTTGACGAGGCGGTCCTCCAGCGACTGGTAGGCCATCACGGCGATGCGACCGCCGACGTTCAGCGCGTCCATCGCCGACGGGATGGCGTCGGCGAGCACACTCAGCTCGGAGTTGACCTCGATGCGCAGCGCCTGGAACACGCGCTTGGCCGGGTGACCGGCTCGCTGGACGGCAGCCGGTGTGGCGGCGATGAGCAGGTCGACGAGCTCGCCCGAGCGCGTGAGCGGCTGCGTCTGCCTCGCTTCGACGATGAACCGCGCGTAGCGTCCGGCGAGCTTCTCCTCGCCGTAGCGCTCGAAGATGCGACGCAGCTGACCTTCGCTGTACTCCGCGAGGATGGTCGCGGCAGTGCGGCCCTTGGTCTGATCCATGCGCATATCCAGCGGCGCGTCCTTGGAGTACGCGAACCCGCGGTCCGCCTCATCGAGCTGCAGCGACGAGACGCCCAGGTCGAACAGAATGGCCGATGCGCCCTGCGCGTGCAGGCCGATCTCGTCGTAGACGGTGTGCACCAGGCTGATCCGGTCGGCGTGGGCCGCCAGCCGCTCCCCCGCGATCTCAAGGGCGTCGGTGTCGCGGTCCAGGCCGATCAGCCGGATGTTCGGAAATCTCTCGAGGAACGCCTCGGAGTGCCCTCCCATGCCGAGGGTGGCGTCGACGAGCACGGCACCGTCGGCCGCCAGCGCGGGGGCGAGCAGTTCGATGCAGCGCTCGAGGAGCACCGGGGTGTGGATGTCGCGGAGACTCATGATCTTCTTCCCGTGACCTCCGGCTCTGATTCCTCTCCGCTCGACCCGGCACCGGGGAAGTGTGTCGGGGCGGAGCGGCGAGGCATCACAGCCGTGGTCAGAACAATCCGGGAATCACCTCCTGTTCCAGATCTGCGTAGGACTCTTCGTTGCCTTCCAGGTATGCGTTCCATGCGGATGCGTCCCAGATCTCGGCGTGGGCGCCGACGCCGGTGACCACGAGCTCCTTCTCGAGCCCTGCGTACTGCCGCAGGTGCGCGGGAAGGGTGATGCGGTTCTGGCTGTCGGGCATCTCGGCGCTGGCGCCGGAGAGGAACATCCGCAGGAAATCGCGGGCCTGCTTGTTGCTCAGGGGCGCCTGTCGGATGCGGTCGTGCATCTCCTCGAATTCCGCCGTGCTGAAGACGTAGAGGCACCGCTCCTGCCCTCGAGTGACGACGATGCCGCCGGCGAGATCCTCGCGGAACTTCGCGGGGAGGATGACACGGCCCTTGTCGTCGAGCTTCGGTGTGTGCGTTCCCAACAGCATCGGCCATCACCCCCTCTTTGTCCGGCCAACTCGAGGTTTGCACCACTTTACTCCACTCCCCTCCACTTTCCTACGACCATTCGATGTCATTCACGGGCATCTCTCGGGGAGCACATGAGAAACCCCCGGAATCACGCGGATCCCGGGGCTGGGGTGGAGTGGAGGGAAAGTGGAGGGGTCTGCCCCCGAGACACGAAAAAACCCGGATGCAGAGCATCCGGGTTTCGTGTCAGTGTCTGATCAGTGCTGCTGTCTGATCAGTGCCGCGTCAGCGTTCGTCCTGTCGGCGGTCCCACCGGTCGTTCATGCGATCCATGAACGAGGTGTCTCGCGGTCGGGTGCTGTGCTTGTCCGTCGAAGCGTCGGGTCGCGCATCCATCGAGGTTCGTCGAACCGGCGTGAAGGCGAGCATGGCACCGCCCAGCATGGCGAGGAACGCGACGACGCCGATGATGATGCTCCACGTGGCACCGAGGTCGCCGCTGGCGACGACGGCGGCGATGAGGCCGCCCACTCCGGCGAGCAGCAGCAGTGCACCGTAGACCAGATTGCGGTAGCTGAGCGCGCGGTCACCGGACGGCGCGCTCACGACGTCGGCATCGTGCTGGAGGAGATGGCGTTCCATCTCATCGAGCATTCGCTGCTCTTGTTCGGAAAGAGGCATGTCCAACCCCCTCGGTTCGGTCTATCCACTCTACCCGCGCGCGGGGCGACCGGCTAGCCGAACGCCCCCCGATTCCTGCATCTAGGCTGGGAATCGTGTCCTCCCCCTTCGTCAGCGACGCTGTCGCCGCACGTCTTGCCGCCTTCCTGGCCGTCCAGGAGGCCGATCGCGCCGACTACGGAGCCGAATCCCTCCTCTTCTTCCACGCCGCGCGCGACACGCTGGTCGGGGGCAAGCGTCTGCGCGCCCGGTTCTGTCACGCCGGCTGGCAGGCGGCGACCACCGACCGCGACGCAGACCTCGATCCGCTGTGGGGACTGTGCGCCGCACTGGAGATCTTCCAGTCCGCAGCACTCGTCCACGACGATCTGATCGACAACTCCGACACCCGACGCGGTCGTCCGGCCTCGCATCGAGCCCTGGAAGCCGCGCATCGCGCGGCGGGATGGCACGGGGATGCCGAGGCCTTCGGCCGCTCCTCCGCGGTGCTGCTCGGCGACCTCCTCGTGGCCTGGAGCGATGATCTGCTCGAAGAGGCGCTGAAGGACCATCCGCACGCGCCCGCCACACGGGCCGAGTACGCGCGCATGCGCCGCGATGTCACCGTGGGGCAGATGCTCGACATCACTGAGGAATCGGCATGGAGCGTGAGCCCGCCGGAAGATCTGCTCGAGCGCGCACTGCGCGTGGCATCCCTGAAATCCGCTCGATACAGCGTGATGGAGCCGCTGGTGCTCGGCGCGACGCTGGCAGGAGCGGACGAGGAGCTGCTCTCCTCGCTGCGCGCCTTCGGCCATCCCGTCGGAATGGCCTTCCAGCTGCGCGATGATCTTCTCGGCGTGTTCGGCGACCCCGCCATCACGGGGAAGCCTGCCGGAGACGACCTGCGCGAAGGCAAGCGCACGGCGCTGATCGCGCTGGCTCGCGAACAGCTGTCGGACTCCCGGCGCACACAGCTGGATGTCGCACTCGGAGATCCGGAGCTCTCCCCCGATGCCGTCACCACGCTGCAGCAGCTGATCCGGAGCACTGGGGCGGTCGAGCGGATCGAGAGCATGATCTCTGACCGCACCGACGAGGCGGAGCATGCGCTGGCATCCGCCGGTATCGACGAGGCCTCTGCGGCCGGCCTGCGCGCGCTGGCTCAGGCGGCGATCAGCCGCTCGGCCTGACGGCCGGGTGCGAACCGGATCCGATTGGGATCAGGCCAGCGTGCGGGCGATGCGCCGCACGGCGCTCTTGTGACCGTCGAGCAGCGCGGCGATCGGCGTCCTGCCCAGGCTCTCCTCCTCGGCCATCAGCCAGTCGATGACCTCGTCATCGTCGAACCCGACGTCCTGCAGTGCCATGACCGTGCCTCGCAGTGACGACAGCGGCCGCCCATCGACGATGAAGATCGCCGGCACTGCGAAGACGCCGTTGCGGCGGGAGCCGATCAGATAGTGCTCATCGAGCAGTCGGCGCACCCGACCAGGGGTCTCATCGAGGACCTCGACGAGTTCGGGGATGGTCAACCAGGCGGAATTCTCGGAGACGTTCTCAGGCACCCGTCCACTATCTCACCCGCACTGGTGTGCGCGTGCGCGCGCCGCCGTCACCCCGGCTCGGCAGCATGAACAACACCAGTCACACCAGCCACTTCTGTTGACATCCGTTTACAACCGTGTCAGCGTGTTCTGAGGGAAACCAGGGGGATCCACATGCATACTCACTCCGCTCGCACGCGAGCCGCCCACATGACGGCCCCGGTCGCCGTCATCGGCGCACTCGCCACCGTCCTGACGGCCGCACCCGCCGACGCAGCGGAACCCGTGCGCGCAGGAATGAATCCGTTCCCCGCCCACACGATGCTGCCGAGTGCGCCGCCGCACACCGCGGTGCCCGTGCGCCAGGCTGCGGCAGTACGCACCGCCTACACCGTCAAGCCCGGCGACACCGTCTCCGCCATCGCGATCCGCAACGGGCTGCGTCCGGCCGACGTGCTGGCCTGGAACGGGC
>JBARWR010000348.1:0-1985 GCA_049646915.1 Microbacterium sp. | reverse complement strand
GCATCGACCTGGGCCTCGGACGGGCACCCGGCAGCGACCCGGTGATCACGCAGCTGCTGCGCCAGTCGGGCACGACGGGCGACGTGGAGCGCTTCCCGTCGCACGTGCAGGACATCGCCCTCATGATGACGTCCGGCGGGGCGACCGTGCGATTCACGAGCGGTCAGGAGTACGCGGTGCGGGCGACGCCCTCGGCATCCGCCTCCCCCGAGATCTGGTTGCTGGGCTCCAGCGACTACTCGGCCCGGCTCGCGGCATCCATCGGCCTGCCGTACGTGTTCGCCAACCACTTCGCCGGGCAGGGACTCGAGCGCGCGCTCGAGCTGTACCGGTCCGAGTTCCAGCCCAGCGAGACCCTCGCCGAGCCGCGCACGTTCCTCACCGCGAACGTCGTCGTCTCGCCCACTGCGGAGGAGGCCGAGGCCCGCGCGCTGCCCCAGCTGCGCATGATGGCGCGGCTGCGCCGCAACCTGCCGCTGATCTCGCTGGAGACCGTCGAAGAGGCGCAGCAGGGCCTCGCGGATGCTCCGGATGCCGCCGAGCAGACGATCATCGACGCGGCCCGCGCCAACTGGTTCGTCGGCGACCCGGCGACCGTCCGCGCCGAGCTGGCGTCCTTCGCGACGCGGCACGGTGTCGACGAGATCATGATCTCGCCCGTGGCCGGCTCCTTCGCATCCGAGCCCCTGGATTCCGCCGTCGGCCGAGCCCAGACCCTGGAGCTGCTCGTCGGCTGAGCCGCGTGCCGCAGCAGCGTGGATCAGAAATGCGTCTGAACCGGCGATCGGCGATGCACTTCTGATCCACGCCGCCTGGGCAGATGCGTTATTGATCCATGCTGCTGGCGCGGATCTGACGTGGATGTCGTCACACCGCACGTGACGCGATTGCACCGCGGATGCGAGCGAGGAAGTCGCCGGGGAAGCGCAGGTCGTCCTGGGTGAGGCGGATGACGATCCAGCCGCGGTCCTCCAGATCACGCTGACGCCGGATGTCGCGACGCCACTGCTCCTGGTCGACACGGTGCCCGTCACCCTCGTATTCGATCGCGATCCTCCACTGCGGGTACGCGAGATCCACGCGAGCCACGAGACGCGTGCCGTCGTACTCCTCATGCTGGACGACCGGTTCGGGCAGTCCGTGATCGACGATCATCAATCTCGTCTCGGTCTCCTTCGGCGACTCGACTTTCTCGCGCGCCCTCCCGAGCGCTTCGCGGATCGTGGCGCTGCCCCGGAACCGGCCCCACGATCGAAGTCGGCTCTCGATGTCGCCACGGGTCTGCGACGGACGATTCTCGACCAGATCGGGATAGTTGTCGGCGTCGGTCAGCAGCGCATCCAGCATCACGACCGCCTGGGTCACCGTCAGCGCCGTGGCGCAGGTGAACACCGCGGTGATCGGATCGACGACAGCGACCGGGCCGACCTTCCACGTCTCAGCGCGCGATGCCGCGAGATGCCTCCCGTGGACACCCTTCGTACGCGGCGGGCTCGCGTGCTGCGGAGCCGCGACCTCGAGAAGCTCCTGGGACGTCCACCGTGTGGGGTACGGGAGCCCCCAGCATCGCACGGCGCTGCACCCCACGAGTCGCTGGCCCGCCCGCATGCGCGGCGCGTAGCTGCGCACCCGGTCGCGGAAAGTCTCCGGTTCCTTGCGTGCTCGCACACCGTGGAACGGACGTGCGAGATCTCGGGCATCCGACCGACCTCGGCCGATGCCCGCAGCAGCCGCCTGTTTGACGCTGAAGTGTCTGCCCAGTTGCTTCGGAAGCGGAACCCTGTGTCGCATCCGCCCATGCTCTCCGACGCGCGGGTGCCGTCTGCGCCGATTCCCGGCACCCGTGGACAACTTCCCTCCCCGCCCAGGTTGTGCAGGAGGACTCACGCCGCAGTTCCCGCTCTCAGCCTGGATCAAAATCACATGGCAATCGGGCGCCGGGGACGCACTTCTGATCCACGCCGAGTCAGGCCAGCAGGTGAAGG
>JBARWR010000347.1:0-37257 GCA_049646915.1 Microbacterium sp. | reverse complement strand
GCACGCCGTTCACCTTGCCTGCGCCCTGCTCGGCGAACCGCGCGAACTGGTCGACGAGGATCGTGTCCTGGGCCGCGGCGACATCGCGGATCGCCTGCGCGAAGTCGGGGATGCGGACGCGCTCGGGTGCGTTCGGCGGGTCGATGGCCGGCGGGGTCTGCAGCACGGGGACGGCGCCGAGGTCGCGCACGCGAGTCACGAACTCGGTGACCGATGCCGCGAACTGCGCGGGGTCGATCGCCGGATAAGCGCAGTCGTTCGTGCCGATCATCAGAGTGACCACGTGCGGACGCCAGGTCGCCACTCTGCGGTCGAAGTCGTCCAGCAGCTGGACGACGCGCCAGCCGCTGATGCCCGTGTTGATCACGACATCCTGCACCCGATCCAGGTCGCCGCGGATCAGAGCGTGCAGGTGGTCTGCATAGTTGCGGTCGCCCTGGGTGTGGACCATCCCCTGGGTGATCGAGTCGCCGGTGAGCACCCAGTTCAGCGGTGTGCCGCTGTCGAGCAGGGTGCGCAGGTTGGTCGCGTCAGAAGTCATGCGCTCCATCCTGCCCGCTCGTCGGGGCGGATGCATACACGCCCGCCGCACCTGTGATGTCCGCTCACCAGTCGTGGACGGTGCCGTCGAGCAGGCGGTTGTAGGGCAGGTAGGCCTGCTCGTACGGGTACTTGCCCGCCTCGTCGACGTCGAGCTCGACGCCCAGTCCCGGCTTGTCGCCGGGGTGCAGGTAGCCGTCGGTCCAGGAGAAGGACTGCTGGAAGACCTGGTCGGTCTTCGCGCCGTGCTTCATGTATTCCTGGATGCCGAAGTTGTGGATCGACAGGCCGAGGTGCATGGCGGCGGCCATGCCCACCGGTGAGATGTCGGTCGGCCCGTGCATGCCGGATTTGATCTGGTACATCGCCGCATAGTCGAGGGTCTTCTTCAGCGGGCTGATGCCGCCCATGTGGGTGACCGCACCGCGGACGTAGTCGATGAGCTGGTCGCGGATGATGTCCTTGAAGTCCCAGACGGTGTTGAAGATCTCACCGATCGCGAGGGGCGTGGTGGTGTGGCTGCGCACCAGGCGCAGCGCCTCCTGGTTCTCGGCCGGGGTGCAGTCCTCGAGCCAGAACAGATCGTACGGTTCGAGATCCTTGCCCAGACGTGCGGCCTGGATAGGCGTCATGCGGTGGTGGCCGTCGTGCAGCAGCGGCACATCGGGGCCGAACTCGTTGCGCACGGCTTCGAACACGCCGGGCAGGTGGTTGAGGTAGGCGCGGGTGTCCCAGTCCTCCTCGACGGGCTTCGCACCGCGCCGGGCCGGCTCATGGTCGTAGCGCACCGAGGCATCGCCCACATCGGCGCTCTGCGCGGCGATGCCGTAGATCGCCTTCAGCGTGGGCACCCCGGTCTGCACGCGAATGGCCTTGTACCCCTGCTCCTGGTGCGCGCGGATCGAGTCGAACAGCTCAGGCAGCTCCTTGCCCGACGCGTGGCCGTACGCCATGAGTCCTCTGCGCGACGCGCCGCCGAGCAGCTGGTACACGGGCATGCCGGCCTTCTTGCCCTTGATGTCCCACAGCGCCATGTCCACCGCCGCGATCGCAGCCATCGTGATCGGCCCTCGTCGCCAGTACGCGGAGCGGTAGAGGAACTGCCAGGTATCTTCGATGCGATCCTCGTCGGTACCGATCAGCAGGGGGACCACATGCTCGGTCAGGTACGTGACCACCGCCAGCTCGCGCCCGTTGACAGTCGCATCCCCGAGCCCGGTGTGCCCCTCGTCGGTGGTGAGCTTGAGGGTGACGAAGTTCCGGTCAGGACTGGTGACGATCACCTCGGCCTTATCGACGGTCATCATGGTCCTCTCCGCGCGCAGCGCCCGTACAGCTGGTATGGCAGTAATGCAAGCACTGCCATACCAGTTCTGTCAACAGTCGGATACCCTCGTCCCATGCCCGCTCGACCGTCTGCCCGCCGCTCCGCCTATGCGCGGGTGCGCGAGGAGATCATCCGCGGCGGCCTGCCGCCCGGCGCGCCACTGTCCGAGAACGAACTCGCGGCGACCCTCGGCATCAGTCGACAGCCGGTCCGCGAGGCGCTGCTGCTGATCGCACAGGAGGGGCTCGTCGAAGTGCGACCGCAGAGCGGAACCTACGTCACCCGCATCGATCCCGAGCGTGTGCGCGAGGCGCAGTTCATCCGTGAGGCGATCGAGGTCACCTCGCTCGCCTCGTGCGCGCGGCTCACCGTGGAGCAGGAGCGGATGCTGCGCGGCATCCTCACTGCGCAGCGGGAGACGCATGATCGTGACACGTTCTACCCGCTGGACGAGGAGTTCCACCGCGCGCTGCTGGGGCTGGCCGGGCACGCCAACGCGTGGACGGCCGTGAGTGCCGCGAAGGGGCACCTCGATCGCGCCCGCTACGTCGGGATGAGTGCGACACGCGGCGTGCAGGATTATGTCGACGACCATGAGCGCGTGGTCGATGCGCTCGCTCGCGGCGACACGGATGCCGCCTGCGCCGAACTCCGCGGGCATCTGCGCTTCGTGTTCGCCGACCTCAAGGAGGTGCAGCGACAGCATCCGGAGCTCTTCGACGGTGCTCCGACCGCGAGAGGAGCACGCAGCCCCCGGCGGTGACGCGACCCCGCCCGCCGCATCGACTCGGGAGGATGTCTCAGGCGAGCTTCTCCGCGCACGGCACGCACAGCTCCGCAAACGGGCGCACCTCCAGGCGTCCCGCGGGGATGACGTTCCCGCACGAGGTGCAGATCCCGTAGGTGCCGGCATCCCACCGCATCAGGGCGTCGTCGAACCGGTGGACCTCATCCGCCGCGGCGTCCGACAGCGCGGTCAGCCGCGACCACTCCGATGACAGCGTCACACCCTCCGGGTCGTGCTCGTCGTCGTCGTTCGATCCCTGCCGGTCGCGCACGAGTTCGGCCAGGGCGGATGCCGCGGAGTCGGCACGCGCGACGGCATCCGCTCTCCGCTCCGCGAGCATCTCGCGACTGATCCCGGTCATGTCGACACCCTACGTGCTGTGCACCCCTCTCGGGCGCGGGCCCGACGAACGTCCTCGAAACGCCCCCGGCTTGCCTCACGCCCGACGCGGGAGGACGATGGAAAGGCTGTACTGACGCAAGGAGAAGCGATGCAACTGGGAATGATCGGACTCGGACGGATGGGCGCGAACATCGTGCGCCGGCTGATGAAGGACGGGCATGAATGCGTCGCGTACGACGTGAATCAGGATGCGGTGAAGGCGCTCTCCGAAGAGGGTGCGACCGGTGCATCCGATCTGAAGGACTTCGCTGCCAAGCTGCAGACCCCGCGCGTGGTGTGGCTGATGGTGCCCGCCTCGCTGACCGGGAAGGTCGCCGAGCAGGTCGCCGAGGTCCTCGAGCCGGGCGACATCATCATCGACGGCGGCAACTCGAACTACCGCGATGACGTGCGCCGCGCGAAGGCGATGAAGGAGAAGGGCATCGAGTATGTGGATGCCGGCACCAGCGGCGGCGTGTTCGGCCTCGAGCGCGGGTACTGCCTGATGGTCGGCGGATCGGATGCCGCGGTCAGTCACATCGAGCCGCTGCTGAAGACCATCTCTCCCGGTGTGGGCGAGATCGAGCGCACGCCGGGTCGCACCGGCGAGTTGGCTCCCGAGGAGCAGGGCTACCTGCACTGCGGCCCGTCGGGGTCGGGGCACTTCGTGAAGATGGTGCACAACGGCATCGAGTACGGCATCATGGCCGCGATCGCCGAGGGCTTGAACATCCTGAACAACGCCGACGCCGGTGTGCGCGAGGCCGAGCACTCCGCAGAGATCGCCCCGCTGGAGGAGCCGGAGTACTACCAGTTCCCCATCGACACTGCGAAGGTCAGCGAGCTGTGGCGGCGCGGATCGGTCATCTCCTCATGGCTGCTGGACCTCACTGCGACCGCGCTGAACGAGAACCCCACTCTCGCGGGTCTCGCCGGTCGCGTCTCTGACTCCGGCGAGGGGCGTTGGACGGTCAAGGCCGCCGTCGATGTGGGCGTGCCGGTTCCGGTGCTCGCGGCTTCGCTGTTCGAGCGCTTCGCCTCGCGTGATGAGGACCAGTTCGCCAACCAGGTGCTCTCGGCGATGCGCTTGCAGTTCGGTGGGCACAAGGAGCTGCCCGCCGGTGACTCGCTGGAGGCCGGCGGACGCAAGTCCGACGTGGGCTGATTCCACGCAGGGGGCCGGGCATCCATCGGATGCCCGGCCCTTGTCGTGTCTGCTGGCGGCTGTTCGCCTCGTGGTTCAGGTGGTGGTCTGCGGCGTGGCGAGGCGACGCCTGACACTGGCCAGACCGATTGCAAGGTGACGCCCCGTGGGGTGGTGTAAATCTCGGCTGGTGAGCGTCGCGTCGTCGATGCAGTGAGCCACCGTGGGATGGTCAGTGAGAACCGATCAAAGCTACTCACGAAGGACACAAACCACGATGGCTCTATACCAGTCTGCCCTGCTCGATCTCCTTGCTCAACTGAAGCTCACCGATGTCACTGATCGGATCCGTTCCGCGACTGAGACGCTGTATCAGGAGCTGATCGATGCGGAAGCGACCGCGTTCATCGGCGCTGCCCCTTTCGAGCGCACGGGAGCGCGCACCACTCACCGCAATGGGTCGCGTCCGCGAACGCTGTCGACCACGGCGGGAGACCTCGATCTGAGGATCCCGAAGCTGCGTGCCGGGTCATTCTTTCCTGCGTTGCTGGAGCGGCGTCGCCGCGTTGACCAAGCACTGTTCGCGGTCGTGATGGAGGCCTACGTTCACGGCGTCTCAACACGCAAGGTCGATGACCTCGTCAAAGCGCTCGGCGCTGACACCGGGATATCCAAGTCCGAAGTGTCACGGATCTGCGCGGGACTGGACGAGGAAGTTGCCGTGTTCCGCGATCGCACCCTCACCACCCAGGACTTCCCCTACGTGTTCCTCGACGCAACGTATTGCAAAGCCAGAGTCGGGCACCGAATCGTATCCCAGGCGATGGTCGTCGCTGTCGGCGTCGCCGCTGATGGACGCCGGGAAGTGCTCGGCTTCGACGTTGGCGACAGCGAGAACGAAGGCTTCTGGACGGCGTTCCTGCGGTCGCTGAAGACGCGTGGTCTCGAGGGCGTCAGGCTGGTCATGTCCGACGCGCACACTGGGCTGAAGAAGGCGATCGGGACAGTGTTCCAGGGCGCGAGCTGGCAGAGATGCCGGGTGCATTTCATGCGCAATGTTCTCGCCGTGGTCCCGAAAGCATCCCAAGACATGGTCGCCTCGATCATCCGCACGATCTTCGCTCAACCCGACCGGGAACACATCCTGAAGCAGTTCGGTGAGGTCACCACGATGCTCGCACGCTCTCACCCGAAAGTTGCGGAGATGCTTACCGACGCGCAAGCAGATCTCCTCGCGTTCGCCGCGTTCCCGCGGCGTCACTGGCGTCAGATCTGGTCCACGAACCCGCTGGAACGCGTGAACAAGGAGATCAAACGCCGCACCGACGTCGTCGGCGTATTCCCCAACTCCGCAGCGCTGCTGCGCCTGGCCGGCGCCGTGCTGATCGAGCAACACGACGAATGGGAAGCCGGTGACCGTCGCTACTTCTCCGAAGCGTCAATGATCGAACTCGCCACGATGAACGACACCGTCGAAGCCCTCGACGAGGAGGTGATCCTCCCAGAACTCACCGCCGCCTAAACTAAAACAACTGACCTGCACGGTGTCGAGGAAACTCCACCACTCAGCGGGACGTCACCCGATTGCAATCAGGTGCGTCGCTGCTCACCAGTCATGAACTGTGCCATCCGCAAGCCGGTTGTACGGCAGGTACGCCTGTTCGTAGGGGTACCTGCCCGCTTCGTCGACGTTCAACTCAACTCCGAGGCCGGGCGCCTCGCCGGGATGAAGCAGACCGTTCTGCCAGGTGAATGACTGCTCGAAGACCTGGTTGGTGCGATCTCCATGCTGCATGTACTCCTGAATCCCGAAGTTGTGGATGGACAGGCCGAGATGCATAGCCGCGGCCATGCCCACCGGTGAGACATCGGTCGGGCCGTGCATTCCTGACTTGATCTGGTACATCGCGGCGTACTCGAGCGTTCTGCGCAGGGGGCTGATTCCGCCCATGTGTGTCACGGCCCCACGCACGTAGTCGATGAGCTGCTCGCGGATGATGTCCTTGAAGTCCCAGATCGTGTTGAAGATCTCTCCTATGGCCAGAGGCGTCGTGGTGTGGCTTCGCACCAGCCGCAGCGCCTCCTGGTTCTCGGCGGGCGTGCAGTCCTCCAGCCAGAACAGGTCGTAGGGCTCCAGCTCCTTCCCGAGCTTCGCAGCCTGGATGGGGGTCATCCTGTGATGACCGTCATGGAGCAGCGGCAGTTCGGCGCCGAACTCGTTGCGCACCTGTTCGAACACACCCGGAAGGTGACGCAGGTAGGCGCGGGTGTCCCAGTCCTCCTGCACCGGATGCGCGCCGCGGCGAGCCGGCTCGTGGTCATAGCGGACACCCGGCTCGCCCTGATCGGCACCCTGCGAGGCGATGCCGTAGATGGCCTTCAGCCCTGGAACCCCGGTCTGAATCCGGATGGCGCGGTATCCCTGCTCCAGGTGCGCGCGCACCGAATCGAACAGCTCAGGGAGCTCCTTCCCCGATGCGTGTCCGTAGGCGAGCAGCCCGGTGCGGCTCGCACCGCCGAGCAGTTGATATACCGGCATCCCCGCCTTCTTGCCCTTGATATCCCAGAGAGCCATGTCTACGGCGGCGATGGCGGCCATCGTCACCGGTCCGCGCCGCCAGTACGCGCTGCGGTACAGGAACTGCCAGGTGTCCTCGATGCGGTCCTCGTCAGCGCCGATCAGTAGGGGCGCGACGTGATCTGAGAGGTACGAAACCACTGCCAGCTCCCGGCCATTCAGCGTGGCGTCGCCGATGCCGGTCACACCGTCGGCGGTGGTGATCTTCAGGGTGACGAAGTTGCGATCAGGGCTGGTGACGATCACGTCTGCCTTGTCGATGGTCATATCTGCTCCGCTCTCGCCGGCGTCCGCCGGCGTTCAGATGGTCATCGCGCTGAAGCCGCCGTCGACGCGGATCAGCGCTCCTGTGACGAAGGACGATGCCTGGGATGCTGCAAGCCACAGCAGTGCGCCGTCAAGGTCCTTCGGGTCCCCGAGACGCCGCATGGGCGTGTGCGCGAGGATGCTGGCGATGCGCTCCGGGCTCAGTACTGCGCGGTTCTGCTCTGCGGGGAAGAAGCCGGGGATCAGCGCGTTCACGCGGATCCCCTCCGGCGCGAGCTCGCGCGCCAGGTACTGGGTGAGGTTGTTCACTCCCGCCTTCGCGACGCTGTAGCCGAATACGCGGCTCAGCGGTGGCCCCGACGACGCCGAGGAGATGGTGATGATCGATGCGCCGCCGTCGAGGCCCGACATCAACGGTGCGAAGCATTGGCAGGCAAGGAACACCGATCCGAGGTTGACGTCCTGCAGCGACTGCCACTCGTCGTCGGTGATCTCGGGGAATGGCGTCGTGCTGTTCACGCCTGCGGCAATGACGAGAGTGTGCAGCGGGCCGCCGGACTCGATGCTCGCCGCCGCGGATCTCACCGATGCACGATCCGTCGCGTCCACGGCGATGAAGGATGCCGAACCGCCGGCGTGCTGGATGCTCATAGCGACCGCCTCGCCTCGTTCCGCGTTGCGACCCAGAACCAGGACCTCCGCGCCCGCCGCCGCGAGCGTGCGGCAGAACTGTCCGCCGAGCACGCCGGTCCCGCCGAGCACGGCGGCTCTCGTCCCCGCGAGGTCGAAGATGCCGGTGCTCATCGGGCGCCTCCCGCACTGAACGGCAGCAGGTGCCTGCCGATGTGGTTCTCCAGGATGAGCAGGTACTCGTCGCGATGATCGCTCAGCACGTCTCGAATCAACCCGTCCAGTGGACCGTCGTGCCCGGATGCGGTGAGCACGGCGCCGTAACCGACGTGCAGCACCTGTCGCGTTCCGTCGGCGTGCACGAGCGATTCCAGATCGCCATCCGGGATGCTGCTGATGTGGTCATCTCCTGCCGCGGCGGACACCTGATAGCTTGCTCGGGCCTCGCGATACGCCGCGCTGCTCACCTCGTGCACCTGCCGGAACAGGACCGGTGCGCGCCGTGCCAGCACCTCGACCGCGCACAACCAGCTGGTGCCAGAGGTCTTCAGATGAATGCGGCCGTCCGCTGCGGCGATCACGCGCTCGTAGATCGAGAACTTGTCGGATCCGGAGTGCATGCTGATCTTGTATCCGCCGTTGCGCACCGCGACAGCGCGGTGACCTGCGACGTTCTCGGCGAGAGCGTCGACGTCGCCGCGGTACTCGACGCCTTTCTCGAATCCGTCGATGTAGCGCGGAGCCATGCTCGCCCAGTGCACCCCGAGGCGCGCAGCCTCTGCCGCGAAGTAGTGGTGCTCGAACAGTGATGTCGGCTGCGTGGTCTCATCGATCGCGATCTCCACCTCGTAGGGCGCCGTGGCGAGTTCTGCGAGCTTGTCGTGCATCCGAGAGATGAGGGCGACCGCGTTCGCGTACTTCGCGATCGCGCGGATGACATCCTCGTCGCTCGGCGTCAGGGAGAACCTCCCGAGATCTACAGGTATCCCGGAGTATCGACGCAGCGTCTCATCGCGGTCCGTCTGCAGAGTCGTCCAGTCGGTTCCGGCAAGTGCGGTGCCGGTGTCCGGCTGCGCATCCCGCACAGCATCCCCGGGGTCGAGCGTGAAAGTGGTGAAACCGGCCGCCACCGCCTCGCCGAGGCGGGAGATGTCGTGGATGTGGTCGGCATCGGCACCGACCGGTCCGTCCCAGCCGCCCGCGACGCAGCCGTAGGTGGCGTCGTCGAGCACGTTCTGCGGGCTGCGTCCGAGCCGGTCCATCTCGCGAAACGACTGCTGTGCGAACACCGGGGTCACACCCGCGCCGTGGTGTCGGAACGCCCTGGCGTGCCCGCAGGTCGCCGTGCCGAGACGATCACCGGTGCCGGCAGAGACGCCTTGGCCCAGAGGCTGCGGGCGCAGTGTCGGGATCGCGTGCCGGAGCGCGGCGGCGTTGGTGGCATCCGCCGGACCCTCCAGCAGGATCTCGTCGCCCAGCCGCCAGCTCCGCCCCTGAAAGGGGGCGAGCCGGGCAGCGTCTGTCACGCGCACCAGCAGCCGGCTGCGCCGCCCGACCTGGATGACGTCCGCCTGCAGGACGCCGCCCCCCAGCGTCATCGGACGAGGGCCTGCAACCCGGAGGCCGAGTCGCGGTCGAGCAGCAGCCGCGCCTGCGGCTGGGTGCGGAGGATGGATGCCGGGAGCTGTGGCGTGATCTCACCCTGCAGTGCCTCGGCGACAGCCCTGGCCTTGCGCTTTTCAGGGGTCATCACCAGCACGTGGTGGGGGGCGAGCAGTGCGGGGATGGTGAGTGAGATCGCGTGAGTGGGCGCTTCGTCGAGACTTGGGAAGTGTCCTTCCCCGACCTGCTGCTGCCGCGAGGCCTTGTCCATCGCGATGACGTGGACGAGCTCGTCGGTCTCGAAGTCCGCCGGCGGATCGTTGAAGGCGAGGTGGCCGTTCTCGCCGATGCCCATCACGCAGATGGCTGGTTCGAGGTCGCGGAGCAGCGCGGCGTAGCGATCGACCTCCTCCTGGACGGGCTCGTGGTCGCCGCGCACCCCGTAGAACGCTTTTGGGCCGAAGGGCTCGACGATGTTGTGCTGCATCCAGAGCCGGAAGCTGGCTGAGTGCGTCTCGGACATGCCGATGTACTCATCCATGTGCAGCACGCTCACGCGCGACCACTCGATGTCGTCGCGCTCGCGCAGCGCCGCCACGAAGCTGAGCTGCGAGTTGCCTGTCGCGAGGATCACAGCGAGCTCTTCGCGCTTGGTGAGCTCTTCGCGCACGGCCTCGGCGAACAGTGCAGCGCCTGCGACGCCCAGCTCGGCGTTGGAGTTGTGGACGGAGACGCGGAGATCTCCGTAGGTCAGGGTGTCCATGTGATGGTCCTTCCTGGGGTTGTGTGGTTGAAAGTCGTCGGGGAGTCAGGAGACTGCGCCGCGGTCAATGGACTGTGCTGCGGGCATCCCACGTGCCGCCGATGGCGACGGCCTGCACGCGCAGATCGGCAGA
This sequence comes from Microbacterium sp., assembly GCA_049646915.1. Lineage (GTDB taxonomy): Bacteria > Actinomycetota > Actinomycetes > Actinomycetales > Microbacteriaceae > Microbacterium. Next base: position 27,105 of record JBARWR010000347.1, on the reverse strand, counting down.
GAGATGCACGAAGTCGGCGCGCGCACCCGGCGCGATGCGGCCGACGTCGTCGAGGCGTGCAGCACGCGCGGGGATCGAGGTGGCCATGGCGATGGCCTCCGCCTCGCTGAGCCCAAGAGTTGTCGCGGCGATGGGCAGCATGTCGGGCAGCAGCGTGGTGCTGCCCGCGAACGAACTGCGGTCGGCCGTCATCCCGACGCCGTCTTCGACGATGTACTCGACATTTCCCATCCGGTAGGTGTCGCCCTCCGGCAGGCCGGCTCCCGAGGTCGCATCGGAGACCAGACACAGCCTGCCCGACAGCATCCGGAAGGCGAGCTGCATGAGCGCAGGAGGGAGGTGGCGTCCGTCTGCGATCATCTCGACTGTGAGACCGCGCGACACCAGCGTCGCCTCCAGCATGCCCGGGATGCGCCACGGGCCTCTTCTCGTGGTGGTGGACTGGCCGCTGTAGATGTGGATCACGTGGCTGAGCCCGGCATCCTGTGCCCTGGCGAGGTCGTCGATCGTGCCATCGCTGTGCCCCGCGCTGGCGACGATTCCGAGATCGACCAGCCGTCCGATGAGAGCGATCGCCCCTGGCAGCTCGGGGGCGAGGGTCATGACCCGGATCTGCTCGGCACGCTCGAGGATGCGTGACACGGCTGTGTCGTCTGCTCCGATCAGACCGGAGGGAGACTGCGCCCCTCGCTGCGCGTGCGACAGGCAGGGGCCTTCCAGATGCGCTCCCGGCATGTGGGGAACGCCCTGCGTGCCGGTGATCTCGGCGAGTGCATCGAGAGCCTTCAGCATTCCGCCGATGTCAGCGCTGGCGAGCGTTGGCAGTGCAGTGGTGACTCCCGCTGCGCGCAGTGCGCGTGCGGCGATGATCGACTCGGAGACGTCACCGGCGTTGAAGCCTGCGCCCGCCGCCCCATGCACGTGGATGTCGACGAGACCAGGGGCGAGTATGCCGCCATCGAGCACGGTGACGGGGATGCCGTCCGGCAGAGCCCTCACTGGGACCACGGCGCGGATGCGGTCCCCATCGAGGATCACCCCGTGTCCGTCGAGCAGCCCCTCGCCCGTCGCGATCTGCGGCGCGGTGATGGCCTGCACCGGCAACGGGCTCTCCTGTCGGATCGCTGCTGCACGTCGGGTGCTCATCGCGCTCCTTCCCACCGTCGTCATCGGTGATGACGGTGACGACGAGTCGGCCTCGTCGCATGCTGATGCTGCATACCTTAGCAAGAAATATGCAACAGAAAGCAAGATCTTGCAAGTTGTGCATCAGTGGGAGAGCGTCACCGCCTCGTGCCGGCGGGCGGCTCGGTCGAGCCGCGGATCACGAGCCTGGTGTCCAGGATCGCAACGGCTTCGTCCTCAGTGGATGCGGCGCGTTCTGCGGTGAGCGAGTCCAGCAGCATGTCCACGGCGGTCTTTCCCGCCTCGGCGCCCGGAACGTGAATCGAGGTCAGCGTCGGATACGTCATTCCCGAGAACAGGCTGTCATCGATACCGATCACGCTGAGGTCCTCGCCGATCGCGACGCCGCGCTCGTTCAGTCGCGTCATGAGGCCGAGCGCGATCATGTCGTCATAGGCGATCACGGCGGTCGCCTGCGATGCAACGACGAGGTCTGCCGCTCTGACGCCTGCCTGGATCTGCGGTTCGAAAGGACCGAACTCCAACAGTGAGAGCCCGGCGGCCTCGGCGGCTGCGCGTACCGCGCGCTGACGCTGCGCATTCGACCACGATCGCTTCGGTCCGTTGAGGTAGCAGATCGTGCGGTGACCGAGCGCTGCAAGGTGCTGCGTCGCCTCGACGATCCCGGTGCTGTCGTCGATCACGACGCTGGGCGTCGCACCGTGGCTGCGGTTGACGAGAACAGTCGGGCGCAGTGACACAAGCCGATCCATGTGCTCAAGGGGCGTGCGAGGGCTGACGACGATGAGGCCGTCGACGCGGGATGCCAGCTGCTCCGCCCGGAGCATCTCATCCTGGGGGTGCTCGTCGGTGTCCGCGATGAGCACGGTGCGGCCTCTGGCATTTGCCCTGGCCTGTACAGCCTTGATGATCGGAGGGAAGAACGGGTTCACGATGTCAGGGACGATCAGCCCGATGGAGTGTGTGTCGGCAGCATCCGCAGGAGGGATGATCGGCACGACGTAGCCCAACTCGCGCACTGCTGCGAGGATCCGCTCCCTTGTCGCAGCGTTGACGCGCTCCGGAGAAGAAATCGCACGGGAGACCGTCGATGTGGACGTGCCGACGTGACGCGCGACATCGGAGAGTGTGACCTTCACGCTGATACCCCTGCCTCTTCTCGCTGACGGGGTGTGGCATCCATCGCCTGCCCCGATGCTAGGCGACGCGAACGGATGGTTCTATCCGATCCCCACGTTGCCTTAGTCCTTGTAACCATACTGCAATTTATTGCATTACTTGCACTCTTATCGCAGGGCCATTACAGTGACCTCAATCGGATCAGCTCCCGAAGAGGCGAGCACAGCGATTGGACTTCGATGACGAACAACCACCTGGCTGAGAGACCCGGCCCGGCCCGGCCCTGGCCCGACCCGATCGACACGGTATCCGTTGTCGTGCCCTCCGGCCGAAGACCTGCTCGACGTCGGGGATCGATGGCCGGCGTGCTGTTCGTGCTGCCCGCGGCACTGTTCGTATTCGTCTTCATGCTGTATCCGTTGGTGTACTCCGGCGTGCTCAGCTTCACGAAGTACAACTTCGTTCGGGATGCCGCACCGGCCTTCATCGGCCTCGACAACTACCGGCAGGCGTTCTCAGATCCGCTGTTTCTCACCGCGCTGCGCAACACCTTCGTCTTCGCAGTCGGATACTTCGTGCTGGTCATGGTGATCTCGCTGAGTCTTGCGATGCTGCTGTTCCGCAGGCTGCGCTTCAGCGGCTTCTACCGCAGCGCGGTGTTCATGCCGATCGTCGTGCCGCTCTCCCTCGCCGGGCTCGTCTTCGTGTGGATCCTGCAGCCCAACTACGGGCTGCTCAATCACGTGCTCGGCGATGTCCTCGGGCTGCACGGCGCTACCAGAGCCTGGCTCAGCGACGGGACGACCGCGATGGCGGCAATCATCGTCCTCGCGCTGTGGGCCACCATCGGATTCCTCACCATCCTGTTCCTCTCCGGCCTGCAGGCGATCCCTCAGGAGATCCTGGAATCCGCTGAGATAGACGGGGCCGACGGCTGGAAGCGTTTCCAGCACGTGATCCTGCCGAGCCTGCGCCCGACGTTCGTCATCACCGGAACCTGGGGGCTGCTGCAGGCGCTCAAGGTGTTCGTCGAGCCGATGGTCCTCACCGACGGTGGGCCGGGCACCAGCACCCTCGTGCTCTATCAGCAGATATACATCACAGCCTTCAACTACTTCGACATGGGGTACGCGTCGGCAATGGGGTACATCCTCGGTGCGATCATCCTCATCCTCATCGGCGTGAACTACGTCATCTCCATGGGAAGGACACGGCGAGATGTCTGACCACGCACGGGGCCCCCGCACGTCGATGCGGGCGAAGGCGATGGCGGGATTCACGCACGCGGCGCTCGTCATCGCAGCGATCCTGTTTCTCTCGCCGATCCTGTACATCGTCCTGAACTCGTTCAAGGTGCCCGAGGACATCTTCAAGGAGCCGCCGTCGATCCTCCCCGAGCGGTGGACGCTGCAGAATTACATCACCACGGTCGCCTCTGGCGGATTCGGCGGCTATTTCTGGAACACCGTCGTGATCACCGTCGTCGGGGTCGTACTCGTCGTCGTGCTCAGCTCGTTGGCCGGATACGGCTTCGCCAAGCTGCGCTTCCGAGGATCGGCGTTGCTTTTCTCGGCCATCATCGCCACGCTCACCATCCCACTTGCCATTCTGCTCGTGCCGATGTTCATCATGGAGAGCAGATCGGGCATCCTGAACACCCAGCTCGGCCTGATCCTGCCGAACGTCGCGGTGACCCTGCCGTTCGCGATTCTCATCATGCACAAGCACTTCGCTGACATTCCCGTCGAGATCGAGGACTCGGCTGAGATGGATGGTGCGGGACGCTTTCGGCGCTGGTGGTCGATCATGCTGCCTCTCACCAAGAACGGCATGATCCTCGTCACCGTCATCACGACCTACAGCATCTGGGGCGAGTACACCCTGGCGAAGACACTGGCCACCTCACCGCCTGCCATGCCTCTGTCCGTCGGCCTCACGCTGCTCAAGAGCGAGGTCTGGGAGTACGGCACGCTGGCTGCCGTGATCACTCTGGCCATTCTGCCGCCGATCATCATCTTCGCCCTCTTCCAACGGAAGATCGTCGAGGGCATCACCCAGGGAGCCGTCAAGGGCTGAGGCCCGTAAAGCGCGCGAGCATGATCCGCGACGCATCCCGCACGGCCAGCATCACATCACCCAGCAAGGAGGAGTGTCACATGTTCACACCCGTCAAACGATTCGGCGCACTCGCCGTCACAGCGGCCACCGTCCTCGCCCTCACGGCGTGCGGCGGAACACCGGCGGGCTCCACCCCTGAGCCCGGAGGGGGCGCCGGTGCGGAGTCGGGAACCCTCAACATCGCCATCCAAGCGTGGATGGGCGACAAGCTTGCGCTCAAGGACATGGCCGCGCAGTACGCGAAGGACCACGACGGCGTCACAGTCAACCTCGTTGAATACGCCGACAACCAGGCCCTCTCGACGTTCGCCCTGGAGTGGAGCCAGGGGAAGTCTGATCAGGACATCGTCGTCGTCGACGGCGCATCCACCGCAGTGCAGTTCGTCGAGCAGAAGCTCATCGTCGACTTCAACGAGACGGAGCTGCTCACCGGTGACCTCGACCCGTCGAAGTTTGTCGGTGAGTCGCTGGACTACACCGGCCTGAACGGAAACCAGTTTGCGGTCCCCTTCGGCCTCGAGGTCTACAACATCAGCGCGAACAAGCTGATCCTCGACAAGGCCGGCCTGCTCGGCGCCGATGGCGAGGTGCCGACCTTCGATACCTGGGGCGACGTGTATGCCGCTGCCAAGAAGATCACTGACGCGACCGGTACCCCTGGGATGACCATCCAGTGGGGACCGAACGCCGTGCCTACGCTGTTCTCGGTGGAGCAGGCGCTGCGCGGGGATCTGTATGAGAAGGATGGCAAGACGCTCACCTTCGACACGCCCGAGATGCGAAAGGTCCTGCCGATCTGGCTAAAGGGAGTGCAGGAGGGAGTGTTCTCCATCGACACGTTCACGAACAAGGATGCCGGGCGTAGCAACTTCAACGCTGGAAACCTCGGGATGCTGCTGGAGACCGCCTCGCGCGTGCCGGAGGCTGGGCAGTCGCTTGGCATGGAGAACGTCGCGGTGCTGGCGATGCCCGGATCGCTGGAGAACGGTTCTTTCGGCTTCAGCGCTGGCGTGCTCGTGCCGAGTGCGTCGAAGAACAAGGACCTCGCCTATGACTTCATCAAGACCGCGATGATGTCGGATCTGCAGGTGCAGGCCGCCGAACAGTGGGGCAAGCTGCCTGTGCTGTCGAGCTACTTCGACCAGATCGACGCGGAGTGGAAGGATGACATGTACACCTTTGTGCAGAAGTCGATTCCCGCGCCGATGTACAAGGATCTCACCAAGATCCAGGACCGCGGCAAGCAGATCCTGCAGCAGTACCTGACCGGTGACGTGAACCTCGACGGCACTATGAAGGCGTTCAACGAGCTGATCGCCGCCTCGGATCTCTCCAGCTGACCGGCTGAGTGGGCAGTCAGTTGATCGGACCGTGATCCACGGGGTCGGGCCATGGCAGATGCTGAGGCCCGGCCCCTTCGCCATGCGCGGGAATGCAGTCGACGATCCAGCCTCGAGGTGCCGCGGACGCGGCGAAACACCTTAACGAGAGTCAGCAGCGCAACCACGCCCAGACTGTCTGATCCTTGGTGGGCGGGTACCGCTGACATCACCATGAGCCGCTCGCCCCGGAAAGGCAGAATGATCGTGGCCACATCGAGGACGTGCAGGCACCCGCCTCTGGCGCGTGTGGCGGTGGCGGCGCACTCGCATGAATGGGACTCGTCACGCCCTGGGACTAGTCCGCGTCGTCGACAGGCGGGTTCGGGTCGTCCTCGTCGCGCCTCTTCGGGCCGGTGAAGAACAGCAGGGTGCCTGCGATCGCCACGAGCACGCCGGTGGAGATGCCGATGGGGGCGAAGCCCCGCGCATCCGCAGTGCCGGCCGTCAGCGCGCCCAGTGCGGGCAGGAGCAGCAGCACCCCGATCACCCACAGCACGATCGCCGTCGTGAGGTATGGGCGCTTGCGGCGCGGAGCCATGATCAGCCGCCCGCGACCAGGGTGAACAGGCTCGCGCCACCGCCGGCGACGATCAGCGCGACGATCGTGACCCAGGCGACCAGGCGGATGCGATGGTTGCGGCGCTCGAAGTCGCCGTAGTCGTCGTCGGAGTCACTCATCGGATACTCGTTCGCGCTGTTCATCTTTGTTCACGCTGCTGTTCTCGACTTCCGAGTCGTTCGCGCTGCTGAATCCTGCTCACGTGCCGCAGAATTGCGCCGCGTGCGCAGAGAAGAGCAGCGCGACCACCGGTCACGCCGACGCCACAGAGGGCTCGGTGATGGTCGGACCGAACACGGCCGGCAGCGTCGCACGGGACACCGAACGCAGCTCGTCCACCGTCACGGTGAAGACATCCTGCACCTCGAGGGTGGGCTCACGGTCGGTGACGCCGATGCGCAGCACCGGGTAACCGCGACCCTCGCACAGGCCGCGGAACTTCACGTCGTCCTCACGGGGAACGGTCACGATCACGCGACCGGTCGACTCGGAGAACAGCGCGGATGCGGCATCCACACCATCACGGTCCATCAGCTCGGTGAGCCACACGCGGGCGCCGAGGCCAAACCGCATGACGCCCTCGGCGAGGGCCTGGCCGAGGCCGCCCTCGGACAGGTCGTGCGCGGAGGAGATCAGCCATTCGTCTCGGGCGGCCGCGATGAGCCCGGCCAGGCGCTTCTCACCGGTGAGGTCCACGGTCGGCGGGAGTCCGCCCAGGTGGTCGTGCACGACGTCGGCCCAGGCCGAACCCGACAGCTCGGTGGCGGTGGTGCCGAGCAGGTAGATGTTCTGCCCCTCGTCCTGCCAGCCCGACGGGATGCGGCGCGAGACGTCGTCGATGATGCCCATCACGCCCACCAGTGGGGTCGGGTGGATCGGCACGTCGCCGGTCTGGTTGTAGAACGACACGTTGCCGCCGGTGACCGGAGTGCCCAGCTCGTAGCATCCGTCTGCCAGGCCGTCGACGGTCTGCCCGAACTGCCACATGACCTCGGGGTTCTCGGGGGAGCCGAAGTTCAGGCAGTCGGTGATGGCCGTGGGTTCGGCCCCGGTGACGGCGACGTTGCGATACGCCTCGGCGAGGGCCAGCTGTGCGCCCGCGTACGGGTCGAGCTGGCAGTAGCGGCCGTTGGCGTCGGTGGCGATCGCGAAGCCCAGACCCGATTCCTCGTCGACGCGGATCATACCTGCGTCGTCGGGGAAGGCCAGGGCCGTGTTGCCGCCGACGTAGTAGTCGTACTGGTTGGTGATCCAGCTGGTGTCGGCCAGGTTCGGCGAGCCCAGCAGCGCCAGGAACTGCTCGCGCAGCACGGACGGCTCCGAGGAGCGGGGGAGCAGCTCCGCGGCATCCGCCTGCAGCGCGTCGATCCACGTCGGGTACGCGACCGGACGGTCGTAGACCGGGCCGTCGACCGCGACGGTGGACGGGTCGACGTCGACGATGCGCTCACCCTGCCAGTCGATGACGAGGCGGCCGTCGCCGGTGACCTCGCCGAGCACGCTGGTCTCGACCTCCCACTTGTTCACGACGGCGAGGAAGGCCTCGAGCTTCTCGGGAGCGACGATCGCCATCATCCGCTCCTGCGACTCGCTCATCAGGATCTCTTCGGCCGTGAGCGTGGGGTCGCGCAGCAGCACGTCGTCGAGCGAGACGCGCATGCCGGAGTTGCCGTTGGCTGCCAACTCGCTGGTGGCGCAGGAGATGCCCGCGGCGCCGAGGTCCTGGATCGCCTCGACCAGCTCGTCGCGGTAGAGCTCCAGGCAGCACTCGATGAGCACCTTCTCGGCGAACGGGTCGCCGACCTGCACGGCGGGGCGCTTGGTGGGTCCGCCGTCGGCGAAGGTGTCGGATGCCAGGGTGCTGGCCCCGCCGATTCCGTCGCCGCCCGTGCGGGCGCCGAAGAGGACGACCTTGTTGCCGACGCCGGTGGCGTTGGCGAGCTTGAGGTCCTCGTGTCGGAGGACACCGACCGCGAGAGCGTTGACGAGCGGGTTGGCCTGGTATACCGCGTCGAAGACGGTCTCGCCGCCGATGTTCGGCAGGCCCAGGCAGTTGCCGTAGAAGCTGATGCCACTGGTGACGCCGTGCACGACGCGGGGAGTGTCGGGGTGATCGATCGCGCCGAAGCGCAGCGCATCCATCACGGCGACGGGGCGCGCGCCCATCGAGATGATGTCGCGGACGATGCCGCCGATGCCGGTGGCCGCGCCCTGGAACGGCTCGATGAAGCTCGGGTGGTTGTGTGACTCGGCCTTGAAGGTGACCGCCCAGCCCTCGCCCACGTCGACGACGCCGGCGTTCTGGCCCATGCCCACCATGAGCCGTTCCTTCATCTCTTCCGAGACCTTCTCACCGAAGCGACGCAGGTAGTTCTTCGACGACTTGTAGGAGCAGTGCTCGCTCCACATCACCGAGTACATCGCCAGCTCGCCCGAAGTGGGGCGGCGACCGAGGATCGTCTTGATCTGCTCGTACTCCTCCGGCTTGAGGCCGAGCGCCGCAAAGGGCTGCTCCTTCTCGGGAGTCGCGAGGGCGTTCTCGACAGAGTCGGGAACGTGGGTGGTGGGGGTGTTTGCAGTCACGCGCACTCCAAAGGAAGGGGCCGAGCGGGCGGTTCCAGTCTATCGGCGCGCGGACGACAGGATGCCGTGGTGTCGGCCGTCCCCCGCGAGCCAGTGGCAACGGATCACTGCTGTGCCGCCGGTGCGCTGAAACGCTGCTCGCCGAGCACACTGAGCAGCCGGAGCTTCTCCTCGTCCTCGCCGCGTGGGGCGGCGGTGAGCACGAGCAGCGCCTGTCCGCGGTCCTCGGTGAACAGCACCTGGCAGTCCACCTCGATCGCGCCGACCTCCGGATGCAGCAGCACCTTGTGGTCGGCGAAGCGCTGGGCGACCTCCTGCCGCTCCCACAGCTCACGGAACTCCGCACTCTGCCTCGACAACTCGGTCACCAGCATTCCAGCCTGCGATCGCGCCCCGGTGGTGGCGTACGCCGCGCGAAGGCCGGCGACCTGTGCGCGGCTGTTGCGGTCGTGGTCCTCGCGCGGATAGTGGGCTCGGGCCTCGTCGGGATGCACGAACCAGCGGTACGACTCGTAGCGCTCCAGCCCCGGGGCGCCGGCGTGATCGCCGAGAAGAGCGGATGCCAGGAGGTTCTGCATCAGCGTCTCGCCGAGGATCGAGATGATCAGGGCGGGAGTGTCGGACAGGCGGTCGAACACACGCTGCAGCGCTGGCGCGACATGCTCGGATGCTGCGATGCGATCGGGTACCGCGTGCCCGGCCATGCGGTACAGGTAGTCGCGCTCATCGGCAGTGAGGCGCAGTGCGCGGGCGATGGAGGCGAGCATCTGCGTGCTGGGCTGTGGGCCGCGCTGCTGCTCGAGGCGCGTGTAGTAGTCGGTGGACATCAGCGCCAGCTGCGCGACCTCTTCGCGGCGCAGACCGGGTGCGCGGCGCCGCACGCCGGTGGACAGCCCAACGTCGCCGGGCTGCAGCTGCTCGCGATGCCGACGCAGGAACTCGGCGAGTGCTTCACGGTCCATCCTTCCATCATGCGCGCGGGGCGGCGCGGCATCCAGGGATCCCCGATCCCCCGATGAGCGGACTCTGCCATGCATCCGCCGTCCCGCTGACACTCGATCCATGCGAATCAACGGAAACACCATCTTCATCCCCGGCGCGACCAGCGGCATCGGTCTTGCCCTCGCCCAGCGCCTGCACGATGCCGGCAACACGGTCATCGTCGGTGGGCGCCGCACTGAGCTGCTCGAGCAGATCGCGGCGCAGCATCCGGGCATCGACATCGTCCGGATCGATACCACAGACGCCGACTCGATCCACGAGACGGCGCAGCACGTCATCGCGCGGCATCCCGAGCTGAACGTGCTCATCCCGATGGCGGGCATCATGCTCGCGGAGGACTGGACGTCTCCCGCCGGCGTGCTCGACACGGCTGAGGCCGTCGTGACCACCAACCTGCTGGGCCCGATCCGGCTGATCACCGCCTTACTCGACCAGCTGATGGCGCAGCCGGATGCGACGATCATGACCGTGTCGTCGGGGCTGGCGTTCGCGCCGCTTCGGGTCACGCCGACATACAACGCGACCAAGGCCGCGATCCACATGCTCAGCGAGACGCTGAGGTTGCAGCTGGCCGACACGAGTGTGCGTGTGGTCGAGCTGGTGCCGCCGTCCGTGCAGACCGAGCTCATGCCCGGTCACGACGGCGACCCGACCGCGATGCCGCTTGCCGAGTACCTCGACGAGGTGATGGACCTGCTGGAGGCCCAGCCGGGGGCGTCGGAGATCCTCGTCGAGCGGGTGAAGTTCCTGCGCTTCGGCGAGGTGCGCGGCGATCAGGATCAGGTCATCGAGGTGCTGAACAAGACGGACGTTTTCGCCGCGTCGTGACGTTCGAGCCCGGCGACCGCCCTGTGCTTTCGCTCACGACGGTCGCCGGTGCTCGCGGCCGGGGCGAGCACGGACGGCTCTCACGACGGTCGTCCGGCAGTCCCTCAACATCACACCCGCCGCGCACCCACCGCCTGTTCCCCGGTGCTGGCCTCGAGGCCGGAGTGCCGGCCATGCCGGAATGCTTCGGCATCGGTGCCGCGCCGCGGCCGTCCGCGCCCCGTCGTCATCGCGGCGGCGGCAGCATCCACCCGTTGGCTGCGCGAGACGAGCACCAGGTCGGTTCCGGCGTCGGAGTCCTCGACGATCGTGCGACGGCTCTCCCGAATGCGCTCGGCCGCACCAGCACCGAAGCCACGGACGAACCCGCTGCGCGCTCGCCGCCGGTCACTCTCGGTGTCCCAGCGATACCGATGGCGCTCGGTCGACCACCACGAGCGCATCGCGACCATCGACTGCACCTGCAGGCTGGCGATGAGCAGCTGTGCCTGCCGCACGTCGGAGGCATGGCCGACGAGATACATGATCACCTCGCCGCCGTGATTGCTCGAGTACAGCGGCCGGATCGCCCCGAGCGCGGTGGCGACGGAAGCACCGAGACCGCGGATGTCGCGGGCATACGAGCCGGAGAACAGCATCCGCTCTGTCACGATCTCTTCGTGGCCGCGACCGCCCCGACCGCGCTGCTCATCGATGCGCGCCCGTTCGATGCCGTATTTCAGCATCAGCCGCTCGGCGTGCTCGGTCAGCGCCTCGGCTTCTTCAGGCGTGGTGCTCTCGGCTTTCGCCAGCAGTTTCGTGATCAGTTCGATCTTGGCTTCGGACATCTCTCCCCCTCGGTTCGGATGCTTCGAATCATCGGGGGAGCCGCCCACATTCCATCCGCGGAGTCCGGGGATTGTGGACAACCCCGTGCAAGGTCGAGTTGTGCAGCGGTAAACCGGCCGCCGTCAGCGCAGTACTTCCGCGGCGAACGGCACGACGGCGGGATCCTCCCGTCGGCGGCGGCTGCGCCGTGAAGATTCGCCGATCAGATCGAGCACCTCGGTCGCGTGGAAGATCGCGTGGTCGATGTCACGCGCTGTGAAGGCCTGCCGAGTGGATGATGCCCACCCGCACATCTCCAGCCCGAAGGCGACGGCCTCCCAGCGCTTCTCGACCGGTGTGCCGTCGGCGATCGCGAGCATGAGCAGCGTGGCGGCATCCGTTTCGGCGTCACCGAGTTTTCGGTAGAGGCCGCGTGCGATCAGACGCAACTGCGCCCGAGGGTCGCCCAGCGATTTCTTGGCAGGACCACTCAGCAGCAGTCGACCCTTCTGCACGCGCACGAGCCCCATCCGCTGCGCCGACTCGCGGAGTTGGGCGATCGGAGGAGTGAGGTCTTCGCGGTTCCCTTTGCCGATCCAGTCGTCGAGCCAGCCGAGTTCGGTCATCCCCGCAAGCACCACCGCTGGCGGCATCCAGCCGGCGCTCGTCAGCGCGATGCCACCGGTACCGACGGCATCCATCAGCCAGCCGAACGGACGAATCATGCGCGCAACGGTCTCGTCGTCGAGTTCGGTCGGCTCCAGCAGCCCGGCGTGATGCAGGTGCTGACGCAGCTCCGAGCGGATCGGGGGCGGCAGCGCGGAGGCGAGTTCAGCGATCGGTGAGTCTTCGACGACGTCGCCGGGGACGCGATACTCGTCGCTCTTGACGAGTCCCGACATATCCCGTGGCGAGTAGCCGGACGCCTTCGGATTGAACAGGAGGTTCAGCTCGCTCTGGATCCCGATGAGGTCGAACGCCTGCGGCGCCCACGGGCCGACGGTCACACGAATCCAGTCCGTGATGAATTCGTGGTCGGGATGCTGCGGATCGGCCGCGATCTCGAGCTTCTCATAGTATCCGTGCAGCCCGCCGGAGTCCTCGAACGGGCCGTGACCGGCACCGTCGAGCAGCACGACCGGAGCCAGGTGAGGATCATCGTCCGCGCGCTCGATGACGTCGAGCCGGTGGATCCAGCCGTCGCCGAAGTCGTACTCGTACCAGAGCACGTCGATGGAGCCGAGAACGTCGTCGACGGTGAATTCCTCTTCAGAGAGCGCCCCATCAAGCGGCTCGAAGTGCGACGACTCCCAGCGGCGTCCCTGTGGGCCGGGCGTGTACGGGTCGGTGTCCGTGAAGGCGTGCAGATGCGATTCGCGCCATCCGATCAGGCCCTGCAGGGCCAGATGCAACATCCGCAACAGAAGATCACCGCGGATGTCGAAGACACGCCAGATCTCGGGATCGCTGCCGACGAGGGACACGCGGAGGCGGTATCGGGTCATCCCACCAGCGTACGTGCGGGGCCGGACATGGCGTCAGCCTCGCCACGTCGTGATGCGTGACGTGGTCTTCCTGCACAACGGAGCCCTGATGGCGGGTTATCCACGGTCACTGGCATTCCCTGTCTTCTGGTGTTGGCGCATTGCTACCGTCGGGGCGTGCGCATCAGAACGTCACGGCGACCGACCCGCCTTGTCGGTTTCGTTTACAAAACCCGTGGTAGTATCGTTTACGAAACGGATCAATGAGGTGGCACCGAGGATCGAGGTGCATCCATCTGCCTGTAAGCATGGCTTGGAGGTTGACCATGCAGTATTGCTGTGGAACTCAGGAGTTGAGGAAACGTGGCTGGATGACGGAGATCCCAGGCGGCTGCTGAGGATCTCATTCGATAGGTCAGGACGAACGTGGGAGTTGGTGGGGCTGGTGTTCGACGAAGGTGATCGGCATCTCGTCATCCACGCCATGCGACTTCGGCAATCCACGATCGACCTGCTGCACAGGAGGCGGCCATGACACACGAGCAGTCTTACGGCACGGTGGACGGCGTTCAGATCACTGATGACGTGATTGATCGGCTGGTCGCTAACGCCGAGGCCGGCTTCCCTGGCGTGACCCCTCGTTCTGCCGGAGGTCGCCCGGCGATGGGCGACGGCCCCGCGGCGACCGTCGCCGTGCGTCTCGACCCTGAGCTGCACCGCGAACTGCTTGAACGCATGGCGAGCGAGGACGCGAACGCGTCGCAGATCATCCGCGCTGCGCTGCGCGACTACCTGAAGGTCGCGTAGTCGCGAGCGTACCTTTCACCCCTGACGGGGTGCTGACGAGCGGGTGCACCGCCCGGCCTCAGTGCTCCCGACCGAGCTCTGTCGTCGCGCCGTCGGCGGTGACCGTGAGCGTCTCCGCCGTGCAGGTGAAGGTCGCCGTGCTCGAGGAGAACGGCTCGTGCGGGGCGTTGGCGGTGACCTTCTGCCCGTCCACGATCATCGTCATCGTGAGCACGGAGTTGCCCGCGGTCTCGGTCGTCGCGAGCGTGTCACCGCTGACCGTATAGGTGCCCAGATCCTCACCGGTTCGCACCATTGTCGCCTCGCCCTGGTCCTGCACCGCCACCGTCGTCCATTCGTGGAATGACGCCGTCGTCGTTCCATCCTCACGGTACGAGACCATCACCAAGCCGTCGACGCTGCGGACGTTGCCGCCGGCCTGCTCGAGCATCGTCTTGAACGACTCGTTGTCGAGGATCCAGTTGCCGTACAGGCACGCCTCGCCGACAAGAGCCTCCTCGTCGTCCACCACTTCGACCTCGTCGGCATCCGCTTCGGCATCCGGCTCAGAATCCGGAGCGGTTGCCGGCGCGGAAGCCGAACCCGCTCCAGAGCCCGACCCCTCGGCCTGATCCTTCTCGTCGTCACCGCACCCGGTCAGCGCGAGAGCGGTCAGCAGCACCAGTGCCGCCGCCGCCGCCCCGCGCATCCGAATTGTCGTCATCACGCATCAGCGCCAGCGGGAGCGCCCGGCAGTGCCGGTCCAGCCGAGGTCTGCGCGGGAACGCCCGCCCACACGGTGCGATCGCCCAGGAACGCGTTGCCGGCCCACGGAGCCGGAGCCACGGCGGTGTTCCACGGCTCCTTGCTGTAGCCCACGACAGCCAGCCAAGCCGGTGCGATCAGCCAGAGGGCGACGAGCGCGGGCTCCTTGCCGACCTTCATGCCGATTCGCCACGCGGCCACGCCGCCGCCGACGAAGAGCGCCAGGGAGAAGAGGAAGCCGATGCCGATCCAGCTGAGCAGGATCGCCCCGCCGAAGCAGTACAGCACCAGCCAGGGGCTGAGGTCGCCGAGCTTGAAGAACACCATGAAGTTGTAGACGGGTGCCCATGCCCGCCAGGTTCCCTGCACGCCGGCCTTCGCGAAGACCTTCGACATGAAGAAAGCTGTGACGGCGTAGATCAGTACACCGACGATGATCGAGCCGATGAGGGCCGCCATGTAGGCGGCCAGCAGTCCGGAGTAAGCGTCCATGATTTCCCCTTTTGATACGAGCTGCCTGAGGCAGGTCCTGTGGACGGTCTGTGTGCGACTCATGTAACCAGGCGTCGCTCACAGGCCGCTCACGCGCGCACGTCGCGCCCACACGACGTGTGAGCGGCCTGTGAGCGTCAAGTGCTGGACTGCGCACAGAGTCGAGAACGTTCAAGGGGGAGTCGCCATGCTCAAGACATCCATTCCGACGCGTGTCGCCGGTGGCGCGCTGGCCGTTGCCATCGCCGCGATGTTGACGGGATGCTTCGCCAATCCGCTCGAAAGCATCATGGAGAACGCCAGCGAGGAGTCCGCGAAGAATGCGGCAGAAGGGCTGATCGAGACGATGACCGGCGGAGAGGCCGGCATCGAGATCGGCAGCCTGCCGGATGATTTCCCCAAGGAGATCCCGCTGGTCGACGGGGACATCCTTCAGAGCATGACATTGCCCGAGGGGATGATGGTGGTCTTGGATGATCCTCGCAACATAGATGAGGTCGCCGCACAGGTGAAGTCGGACTTCGCCGACTGGGAGGAGGTGGCATTTGTCGACATGGATCAGATGGTCAGCGCCGGTTACAAGAAGGGTTCGGTGAGCGTCAGCGTCAACATCATGCAGGGAGCGGACGATGAGCCCACGAGGGTCGGGTATACCGTCCCGACTGCGGACGGGGAGTAGCCTCCGCCGACCACAGCGCCAGGTTCTGATCGGCCGCACCCGCATGGTCGGCCCCTGCGAGCATCGAGCGGGTATCGGCGGCAGTTGCCGCCATCCCCAGCGTCGCGGCCTCCAGAGCGAGCGCGTCGAGTCCGATCAGATCTCCGGATGCTGTCGCCACGGCATGCCGCACCATGAACTCCAGAAGTCCGCCGCCTCCGATTGACACGGCCTCGTCGAGCACGGCGATGGTCTCGGCGAGGATCTCGGCATCTGTCGTGGCGCGCACAGCGCAGTGCGCCAGCAGGCCGGCGAAGTAGGTGTGCTGGGCGGTGAGCAGCCATCGTGCTGATCGGGTGAGCAGGCGTGCGGCGGCGTCGCGGCGCTCGGCCGACTTCTCGCGCCACGCATCAGCCCAGGCCCGCATCATGACGACCTTCGGATCGATGTCTGCGGCGGTGGGAACGGCACCGAAGTAGGCATCCGCCTGGTCAGCATGACCGGCGGCGAGAGCTGTGGCGCCTGCGAGAGCGAGGGCCGCCGGGAACAGCCCTGAGGTGTCCCGCCACTCCAGGTGCGCGGCCGCTGAGGCCGAGCGCTCGTGCGCGTGCTGCACATCACCGCAGAGCAGATCGATCAGCGCCAGCCCGTACTCCCAGGCGCCGATGGCTTCGGGGGCATTCGAGTCGGCGTCGGCGAGGGCCGCCTCGAAGCGGCGCCGGGTGGCGGTGATGTCGCCGGTGTTCGACAGCGCCATGATCGAGATGAGCTCGATCAGCGACGCGCCGCCGGGGACCAGCGCGATCAGCTCGGCGGGCACCCGCTTCAGGCGCTGCAGGGCGATCGATGCGGTCTCGATCGGCCCGGTGACGACGGCCGCGTTGGCGGCGGTGATCAGTCCGCGCACGGCGGCGGCGTCGGCGGCTTCGCCGGGGGCCTCGGGGATCTCACTGGTCTGTCCGGCGATGACGGCCCAGCGCATCGCGTCGCGTCGCAGGTGCGGAATCTCATGGGGGTCGTCGATGACGCTCAATGCGTGCTCGATGATGGCGAGAGCGGCGACCGCGTCGTGGTGGCGCAGGCCGACGTGCTGCGCGTGAGCGAGGGCCACGGCGGTCTGCTCGGCCGGCGTCGTCGCCGTGCGTGCAGCGGTCGTGAAGTGCTCGGTCGCGTCGTCGAGATCGCCGAGAGCGGATGCCGCGAGTCCGGCCACCCGGTGTGCTGCGACGTTGTCGGGTTCGATCGCGATGACCGCGGCTGCAGCCTTCCGCGCGAGTCGCTCGTCGAAGGCGCCGAGGGCGTATTCGGCCAGCTCGAGCGTGGGCTCGATCTGCACGCGCTCGCCGAGATCGAGGGCGAGGATGTGGCCGTGCCGGCTGGCCGCGGGGACCGCGGAGACCTGGTCGCTGAGCAGCACGGTCATCACTTCGCGCGTCAGGTCCTGCCACAGTGCTTCGGAGCAGCGGTCGCAGAGGAACTCGCGATCGAGGGAGTGCGAGAGGCGCAGCCAGCCGGGCACCGAATACTTCACGACGCCGGCGCGCACCAGCATCCGCTGTTCTTCGCGGGTGAGTGCGAAGGTCGGATACTCGCCGGCGATGGCGATCTTCGCGGCGGCTTCGATTCCGGCGTCGTCGAGGGAATCGAAGCGCTCGCCGACCAGTTGGCTGAGGCGCTTCGTCGATGCAGGGTCGTCGCGCAGCTCCCAACCGTGGTCGGTGCGCACGAGGCGCCCTTCGTCGACGGATGCGGTGAGGATCTCGCGCAGATGCAGCGGATTGCCCTGCGCCAGGTCGAAGATGCGCGGGCGTGCGGCGGGGGTGAGTGATCCGCCGATCGTATGCAGCACGAGCTCGTCGGCATCTGCGGTGGAGAGTGCCTCGACGGTGATTTCGGTCAGCTCTCCGCTGTCGTACAGGGCACGGATCTCGTCGGGCGCGTCGGCGAGGTCGTTGGCAGTGAGGATCATCGGCAGTCGCGAGTTGCGGATCAGCTGGCTGATGACGAACAGCGAGGAGTCGTCGAGCTGCTCGACGTTGTCGACAAGCAGGACGGTCGTCGAGCGGTTGCGGGTGAAGTGGTCGACGAGAGCCGCAGGTGTCGTCAGCCTTTCGGGCAGCGTTCCCGCGAATATCCCCAGCGGAACCGCGTTGCTGAGCGGAGTCGCGACCAGCAGCGAGACAGTGCTGCGCTGGGCTTCGAAGCGCCCACGGATGGCGCGCAGCAGGTGCGTCTTCCCGATGCCGCTCGGCCCGGTCAGCAGGGCGGTGCGTCTACTGCGGAGCAGGCCGGCGAGGAGGTCGGGTTGGTTCGAGGTGAGGCTGCGCACGGCGGCATCCGGAATCTCGGCATCGGCTCCCAGCTCGGCGACGGTGGCACTGGAGAGGCGCAGGAGCGATTCCGGATGCTGGTCCTGCAGGATGCCGAGGTGCAGGCGGCTCAGTTCACTGCAGGGCTCGACGCCCAACTGGTCGGCGAAGATCGCGCGGGCGCGGGCGAAGGCATCGAGGGCCTCTTGGACGCGGCCGTCGCAGTACAGCGCCGAGATCAGCTGGCTCCAGTGCCGTTCGGCGAGGGGGTTCTCCTCGACGAGAGCGTAGAGCTCGGAGATGACGGCGCCGCTGCGTCCGAGGGCGAGGTCGAGGTCGATGCGATCCGCCAGAGCCGCGGACCAGAGCTTCTCCAGTCGCACCGATTCGGCGCGCAGCCCGGTCAGACCATGCAGCCCCGAGAAGGCGGTGCCGTTCCAGAGGTCGAGGCCGTCGCCGATGAACTTGGCGGCCTGGGTGAGGTCGCCGTCGGCGAGGGCGGCGCTGCCCTGCTGCACGAGGTGCTCGAAGTGGGCCGCGTCGGTCTGCACGGTGGCCGGGTCGATGCGGTAGCCGCCGTCGGACAGCGCGATCTCGACCGGAACGGCCGACCGCAGGCGTGAGATATGCGCCTGCAGCGCGTGGCCGGGATCGCGCGGGGGACTCTCTTCCCACAGCTCGTCGATCAGGCGTTCGACCGAGAGCGAGCGGCCGCGCGAGACGATCAGTCGGGCGAGCAGCCCGCGCTGCTTCGCGCTGCCGAGCGGGTGCTCGAGGCCATTGGTGCTCGCCTTGACTGCGCCGAGCACAGAGACGTCGAGCACAGCCTCACCCTCTCCCCTGAGTTTCGGTCACCATATCAGCGGGGTGCGACGGCGCGGGGGGCTTGTTACCGAACGGACGTCTGGGGTGGGCGGCGCGGCGTGGATCAAAAACGCAGCCCGGAAGGCCGGCCGAGGCGCGTTTATGATCCACGCTGGAGGGTGAGTCAGCCGGCCAGTCGGATCGTCGATGGTGGCGATGGCGTCTGAACTTCGCGCGTCAGTGCAGTCGCGGTGCTAGATTGAGCGCACCCGCGGATTTGTTCCTCTCATGGATGGGGGCGGTGCTTGCGGTGCTGGCCTGAATGGCGCCCTGACACAGGAGAAGCAATGACGCGTGACGAACTGACTGTCCCGAGACGTACCGTGATCAAGGGCCTCGCGTGGTCTGTCCCTGTCGTCGCAGCCGCAGCCGCAGTACCGTTCGCTGCAGCGAGCAACGGAACGGCTGCCCCCAGCTGGTACTTCCAGCAGGTGGTCGGCGAGTCACTGCAGCCGGGCACGCTCCAGATCCGCATGCGGGCGGCACTGGACTTTCCATCCCCGCCCTTTCCTGCATCCGCCTCACTGAGCTGGATCGTCACAGTGGAGCTTGGCAACGACTTCGTGGACGAGATGAGATACATCGAGGTGATGGACACCAGCGGCGGCGGAACCATCCTCGCCGCCGAGCGCACGTTCGTCGTAGAGGACCTCACCCCCAGTGCGGACCTCGGCGGCGCCTCATACCACTACACGGTGTCCATGCAATCCGCAGCCGACTCCGACCACAATGATCTCGTGCATTCCAGCAGCTCTCCGTATACAGACCCCGCGGTCGGGAACATCGAAGTCATCTGACTTCACACGTAATCGGCGGGCGGCTACGGATGCCAGACGAGCTGGCTCTCTTTCCAGGGCTCGTCAAAGACCCTCCCGGCAGCGGTCAGCCGGCCAGCCACTCCTGCAGGCGTGTGAAGTGCCACTCGGCGGCGGCCTCGTCGTACGAGGACGTGTCGGCCATCGTGTAGCCGTGCGGGGCATCGGGGCGGATGCTCGTGTCGTGGACGATCCCGGATGCCGTGAGCAGCTCGTCGACGGTGGCGATGGCCTCCGGTGGCATGGAGCGGTCGTGGTCGGCATAGCCGGCGAGAACGCGGGCGCGGATGCGAGGGATTGACAGGTGCGGGCTGTCATCGGCATCCGTCACGAGGCCTCCGACGTGGAACATCCCGACCGACTTGACCTTCTCCGGATGCTGCGCCGCGGCCCGCAGGGCCAGTCGGCCGCCCATGCAGTAGCCGGTGGTGCTGATCGGGCCATCGGTGAGTGAGGTGAGGGTGGCGAGGTAGGCGTCAGCATCCGTCGCCGCCTGCTCGGAGGTGTGTGCGGAGAGCATCGGGGTGATGGCGCGGAAGGCGGCTTCGCGGTTCTCGGCCGCGTGAAGGTCGTTCTTCGGTGCGATGTCGTCGATGGACCCGCTGCGGTGGAAGACGTTCGGCGCGAGCACGACGTAGCCCCAGTCGGCGATGCGCTGCATCATCGACTCGATCTGCGGGCGCAGGCCGAAGGCGTCCATATAGAAGAGGACACCCGGAAGGTGCGTGTCCTGCTCGGCAGCCGGTCGCGCCAGGTAGGCCTCGGCGATGCCGTCGGCGGTGGGGATCTCGATGCGGGTGACGGGCATGTGCGGCTCCTTCGACGGATGCTGGGAGCCTACGCCGCCGTGGTTCCCGGGGCCGTGCGGCCCCGGGAACGGAGGGTCAGTCGGCGACCTTCGCGACCAGGCGTCCGACGACGGTGCCGTCGGTGAGCTGCTGGATGCCGGCGGGGATCTCCTCGAAGTCGATCTCGGTGATCGTGGGCTTCAGGTCACCGGATGCCATGAAGCGCATGGTCTCCTCGATGTCCTCCTTGCTGCCGCCCATCGAGCCGTGCAGCTGCTTGCGGCCGAGGATGAGCGAGTAGGTGTCGATGGTGGCCTCGAGCTTGCCCATGCCGACCTGCACGACACGTCCGCCGCCCGAGGACTTCACGGTCTGCAGAGCGTCGGCGGTGGTGACCCCGAACCCGGCGTAGTCGATGATGACATCGAGCTCGACGTCGGCGAGCTCCGTGATCGACTTCGCGACCTGGACCGCGCCGGCCTGGCGGGCGTTGTCCCAGACGGCTTCGTTGATCTCGGCGACGTAGACCTGGGCGCCGCGCAGATGCGCCACGCGTGCACCGATCTGGCCGAGGCCGCCGAAGCCGATGACGCCGACCTTCATGCCCGCCTCGACGCCTGCGGTCGACAATGCGCCGACCGAGGTCATGCCCGCGTCGGTCGCGGCGGCGGCCTGCGCGAAGTTCACGTCGTCAGGGATGGCGATGAGGGCTTCGGTGCTGACCTCGGCGCGGTCCTCCCAGGCGCCGTTGACCGTGTAGCCCATGAGCTCGGCGAGCGGCCAGACCGCGACGCGGTCGCCGACCTTCCAGTCGGTCACGCCCTCGCCGACCTCGCTGATCACGCCCGCGGTCTCGTGACCGGGAACGACGGGCAGCTCCTTCATGGAGAGCAGCCACTTCTCGTCTTCGAGGATGCCGACGTCGGAGTGGCACAGGCCTGCTGCCTTCACATCGATGACGACCTTGCCGGGGCCGGCGGTCGGCTCTGCGATGTCGACGCGTTCAAACGGCTTGTGGGTTCCGACGAACTGCCATGCGCGCATGAGGATCTCCTTAGAACGATGGTTCCGGGAGCGACGGGATCGTGCCCCCTCGTCCTACCAGGCTAGGCTCGCCGGCGTGCGCTGGTGCGGAAGTTCGCCGCGGGCACAATATTCATTTGAATGGAATATTCGCGACGGGGGACGCCGCCCGCCGAAGGCGATCTGCGAGCACGGCGGATGCCGCGATCAGCGGCTTCGGGCCGACGATGGTGAACGGTGCGTCGAACCGGGCGACGGCGGCCAGCAGGCCGGCCCAGGACCACGACCCGAGGGTGATCCGGCACGAGTTCTCGTCGAGTTCTTCGAGCTCGCCGTCGCCGACCCAGGGCGCCACGTCGCGCGCCGGCAGCTCGATGTCGACCTGTCCGACGCAGGGCCAGCGGTCTTCGGCATCCGAGCCTTTGGATCGTGCGGCGAGGTAGGTGCTGGCATCCTTCGCCGGGAGTGCGCGCGGGATGAATCCGGGGCCGGTCGGGATGCGGGGCGACAGGCGGTCCAGTCGGAAGATGCGCCAGTCGTCTTTGTCGGGGTCCCAGGCGATCAGGTACCAGAGGCTGTTCCGGGCGACGAGGGCGTGCGGCTCGGTGCGTCGCGGCGGCGCATCGCGCTCGCCGTAGCCGAAGCGCAGGGTCTGCCGGTCTCGCACGGCGGTGCTCACCGCTTCGAGCACCACCGGGTCGACACGGGCGGACTGTGCTGCGTCGGTGAAGCGGATGCCGTCGACGCGGTGCCGCAGCCGCGACGGCATCACCTGCCGAACGGTGGCCAGTGCACGCGCGGCGGCTTCGTCGATGTCGACACCCGTGGAAGGGACGGTCTGCAGGGCGATCGCGATCGCAACGGCCTGCGCATCGTCGAACAGGAGCGGGGGCAGTTCCGAGCCTGCCGCGAGCCGATACCCGCCGTCCGGACCCTTGATCGCGCCGATCCGGTAGCCGAGTTCTCGCAGGTGATCGACGTCGCGACGCACCGTGCGCACCGTCACGTCGAGGCGGTCGGCGAGAACCTGCCCCGGCCAGTCGCGCTGCGTCTGCAGCAGTGACAGCAGTGCCAGCATCCGTGAAGTGCTCCCGGTCATGAATCCAGTCTCGCCGAAGTAGCGGACCGAATCTGACCTCTTCTGCTGTCATCGTCTTCTCGATGGCGCTCCAGAAGCGCCGGGACATCTCTAGGAGAAGGACACCTCATGACCATCAAGACGACCACTCACCTCAATTTCCGCGGCACCGCTCGCCAGGCGCTCGAGTTCTACCGGACGGTGTTCGGCGGGCAGCTCGTGGCGGCGACCTACGCCGACTTCGGCATGCCTCAGGACGCGCCTGGTGCCGACCGGATCGTGTTCAGCCAGCTCGAGAACGAGGACGGCTTCCGGATCATGGCGTACGACATCCCGGGTGCGGATGCCACGGATGCCGCCGGCATCGCCGGGACGACGACGCGCAAGAACGGCATGACGATCACCGATCGCACGTTCTTCCAGTCCGTCCGCGGAGAGACGCTCGAGGAGATCACCGGCTATTGGAACGCGCTCGCCGAGGGCGCGGAGATCATCGAGCCGCTCGCCGCGTCGGCGTGGAGCCCGGGCTTCGGCATGCTGACCGACCGGTTCGGCATCACCTGGGTGCTGGACGTCCAGGCGGCGTACGCGGGCTGAGATGGTGCGGGGACGGTGCGGTCGGGGTGACCCGGCCGCACCGGTTGAGGAGCGGTGCCTACTGCACCGACCATCCGCCGTCGGATGCCAGGATCGCACCGTTGATGTTCACGGCGTCGTCGCTGAGCAGGAAGGTGATGGAGGCGGCGAGGTGCTCGGCGGTGGCGATGGTGGGGATCGCCTGCTGGAACGGTGCCAGGCGTGCGGAGCCGGCCTCGGACATGTGCGGGGGCATCGGGATGCCGGTGGCGACGCCGCCCGGGGCGACGGAGTTCACGCGGATGCCCGGGCGGGGGTGAATGCGGCGCCGTGCGCGGGGCCCGCTCCGCTACCGCAGCGCCTCCCGATCTCGGGTTCGCTGCCCACGAGCGACACGCGCAGGCGGAATCGGGTCATGGGGACGATCGTAGAGCCGATCGCGGACACTGCGTTTCGGGACCAGTCCGTATCGAGACAGCGCCTATCGGGACAGCGCCAGCGCGGTGAGCTCCGCTCGCGTCCTGGCGCCGAGCTTGCGCAGCAGGTTTGACACGTGGAACTTGACCGTGTTGGCGCTGATTCCGAGTTGAAGGGCGATGGCCTGATTGCGTTCACCGGCGGTGACCAGACGCAGCACGTCGTACTCGCGTGCCGTGAGGGATGCCCCGGCGGCGAGCGGCTTGGTGTCGGAGCGGGGGTTCAGGGGGAGGGTGACATCCACGGAGGAACCCCATCCCGGGGTGGCGTCGACGCTCAGGACGCCGTCCAAGGCGGTGACCCGCTCGGCAATCGGTCGCAGTGATTCGTCGTGCACGGTCAGGGTGCCTTGCCCGTCGTCGCGGATGCTGACCAGAAGGTTCAACCCGTCGCAGTCCCACTGGACGCGTACGCGGTGCGCATCACCACCGTCGACCAGTCCCAGGATGGTATTGCGGACGATCGCTCGCGCCGCATGCGCGACCTCGCTGGGCAGGGCCCTTCCGGTCGCGGGAGGCTCGATGAACTGGATCTCCAGTGAGCCGAAACGCTCCAGGGGGCGAAGGTCGCTTCGCAGGCGAGCGAACGCTCCGATGACCGGCTCGAGGATGGAGCTTCGCTGTTCGTCGGCCTCGGTCCTCAGTCGAACCAGCGCCGAGGCCGCGGTGTCGATGGCAGACGATCGGGCTGCCCGGTCGTCGAGGCGGGGTGAGCGCAGGATCGCCAGGAGCGATTCGAGTTCGACGGCATGGCGATCGGCCTGATCGGTGACCGTCCGGTCGAGTTCGACCAGAAGCCTGCGTGATCCCGGGGAAGCGTCCTCGCTGTCCATGGCATCAACCTACCCGAGAGCTCCCCACCCGTCCGGGTGAGGAGCTCTCGGAGCGGTCTTCCTCTCCTACAGCGCCGCCGCTCCTGCTTCGGCGACCGAGTGATCCTGCTCTCCGGAGCCTCCGCTGACGCCCACGGCGCCCACGACGTCGCCGTCGCGCACCAGAGGAATGCCGCCGGCGAAGATCGCGACCTTTCCGCCGTTGGTGTTCTGGATGCCGAAGAACTGCTGGGTCGGTTGGGAGTTGTCGCCCAGATCCTTGGTCGTGATGTCGAAGGCCCTGGACGTCCAAGCCTTGTTGATCGCGATGTTGACGCTGCCGATCCACGCGCCGTCCTGTCGGACGTGGGCGACGAGATTGCCGCCGGAATCGACGACGGCGATGTTCATGGGCTGGCCGATCTCCGTGGCCTTCTTCTCGGCTGCGGCGATGACGCGACGTGCATCTTCGAGATTGACGGTGGTCATGATTGCTCCTTTGCTTCTGCCCGGACGCGCCGGGACGTGATTCAGACCAGTGGTCAGGCGGCGATGTAGCCGTTGGGGTTCAGCACGTACTTCGTGGCGGCGCCCGCGTCGAACTCGGCGTAGCCCTGCGGTGCCTCATCCAGCGTGATCGCCTTGGCGTTGACGGCCTTGGCGATGTGCGCCTTGTCGTGCAGGATCGCCATCATGAGCTGGCGATTGTAGCGCATCACCGGACACTGTCCGGTGGTGAACGACAGCGACTTCGCCCAACCGGTGCCGAGGCTGATCGAGAGCGAACCGACTTTGGCCGCGTCGTCGACTGCGCCGGGATCGCCCGTGACGTAGAGACCCGGGATGCCGATGCCGCCGCCCGCGCCGGTGACATCCATGAGCGAGTTGAGAACGGTGGCCGGAGCCTCCTTGGCCTTGGCGCCGTGCCCCTCGCTGCGCGCCTCGAATCCGACAGCGTCGACCGCGGCATCCACTTCGGGTACGCCCAACAGCTGCTCAAGCTGATCGGGCACCGTGCCGGCGCCGACGTCGACGGTCTCGCAGCCGAAGCTGCGCGCCTGTGCGAGGCGGTCCTCATTCATGTCGCCGACGATCACCACGGCGGCACCCAGCAGTTGGGCGCCGACCGCTGCTGCGAGACCCACGGGACCAGCACCCGCGATGTAGACCGTGGAGCCCACGCACACGCCGGCGGTGACGGCACCATGGAAGCCGGTCGGGAAGATGTCGGACAGCATCGTGAGGTCCATGATCTTCTCCAGCGCCTGATCGCGGTCGGGGAACTTCAACAGGTTCCAATCGGCGTAGGGCACGAGCACGTACTCCGCCTGACCTCCGACCCACCCGCCCATGTCGACGTACCCGTAGGCGCTGCCCGGCCGGTCGGGATTGACGTTCAGGCAGATGCCCGTCTTACCCTCCTTGCAGTTGCGACAGCGTCCGCACGAGATGTTGAAGGGCACCGAGACGATGTCGCCGACCTTGATGAACTCCACATCGGGACCTGCCTCGACCACCTCGCCGGTGATCTCATGGCCGAGGACCAGTCCTTCGGGAGCCGTCGTGCGACCGCGCACCATGTGCTGATCCGAGCCGCAGATGTTGGTCGCGACGGTGCGGAGGATGACGCCGTGCGGGATCTTCCGGCCCACGTTCGCCGGATTCACGCCGGGGCCGTCATGAAGCTCGAAGTCGGGGTAGTCCGTGTCGATCACCTTCACGACGCCGGGACCCTCGTAGGCGACAGCTCTGTTTCCAGACATCTTCGTCCTTACTCTCAGGCGGAGGCTCTCCGCCTCTTCAGCATGTCCCGATGGCGCTGTTCCCGATACCTACTCGCGAACCGTTTACACCTATCCGATCGGGTAGGGGGCGAATGCCGACGCTCTGCTGGTGGTCCGGCTCGGTCAGGCCTGCCGCAAGTGCTGATCCGCGGGATCGGGGCGCGCTGAGCGCGGAAAGGCGCTGAACCCTTGCCGCGTCCGTGACCGTCGGCCACTCTGAGAGCAGCCATCGACAGAATCAGGGGATCAGTGATGACCGGAGGGTGGAGTGGTCGGCGCGCGCTCGTGACCGGGGCGAGCAGCGGTGTCGGTCGGGAGGTCGCGCGTGCGCTCGCCGCGGAGGGTGCGCACGTGATCCTTCCGGTGCGCGATCGCGGGCGGGGGGAAGCGGCGGTGCAGAGCATCCGTGATTCCGTTCCGGATGCTGCGCTCGAGGTCTGCGAACTCGACCTGGCGGACTTCGGATCGGTCGCGGCGCTCGGCGAGAGGCTGCGTGCCGAGGGCGCGCCGATCGAGCTGTATGTGATGAATGCGGGGATCATCCTGCTCGGCGACTCGCAACGGCACGTCTCCGTCGACGGGCACGAGTTGCACCTGCAGACGAACTTTCTGGGGCATGCCGCGCTGACGCGCGAGCTGATGCCGTTGTTGCGGATCGGCCGAGCGCGCGTTGCTGTGCAGCTGAGCCTGGCGGCAGCTCGAGGCCCGCTCGATGACCTGGAGTGCGAGCGGCGCTACAGCGCGTGGCGGGCGTATGCCGGGTCGAAGCGCGCGCTCGGGCTGTGGGGTGTGGTGCTTGCTCGCCGCAGCGCGGTGGAGGGCTGGGGACTGAACGTGAACCTGTGCCATCC